>CANGEC010000070.1 GCA_947452625.1 Burkholderiaceae bacterium | reverse complement strand
TGCCCTGGACGCCAATTGCTCACAATATCGTAGCGACTTACCCCATCGGTCTCGTCGATATAAACTGAATATGTTGAGTCTTTGAGCTCTACGCGAATCGGCACTTCTACCGGCGCTTCTTTAGACCCCACTCTGCCACCAGTAACCACAGCGAATTGCTTAGCAATCGTCATCTCATGTCCCGCTAATTGACCATCAATCATCTTGATGTGCTCAAGATAGCGATAGCGCATAAATGCTGCTAGCGCTGCGAGTCTTCTTGGATCGGCCGGTTGCACAGAATCAGTCTTAAACCCTTGTGGATATTCTTCGGCAATAAAACCTGTTGTGAAATCCCCTGAAACAAAACGCGGGTGTTGCAAGAGCGCAGCTTGGAACGGGATATTGGAGTGGATCCCGCGAATCACAAAATCATTTAAGGCCGAGCGCATTTTTTCAATGGCATCTTGACGATCTTTGCCATGCACAATCAATTTGGCAATCATCGAGTCGTAATACATTGGAATTTCACCACCCTCATAAACGCCCGTATCCACCCGAACACCATTACCCTCCTCAGGCGGACGGTATTTGACCAGGCGACCTGTTGATGGCAAGAAATTTCGGAAGGGATCATCAGCATTAATCCGGCACTCCATTGACCAGCCATCCAACTTCACATCCTCTTGCTTAAAGGAGAGTTTTTCACCGGCAGCAACCCGAATCATTTGCTCGACTAAATCCAAGCCGGTAATACTTTCGGTAACGGGATGCTCAACCTGCAGGCGAGTATTCATTTCCAAGAAATAGAAGGACTTATCTTTACCGACTACAAATTCCACCGTACCGGCAGATTGATAGTTCACGGCCTTTGCTAACGCTACCGCCTGTTCACCCATTGCTTTACGGGTCGCAGGATCGATAAATGGGGACGGCGCCTCCTCAATCACTTTTTGGTGCCGACGCTGAATTGAGCAATCACGTTCATTCAAATAGACAACATTGCCATGCGCATCACCGAGCACCTGAATTTCGATATGACGCGGACCCTCAACAAATTTCTCAATAAAAATCCGGTCGTCGCCAAAGCTGTTCATGGCCTCAGTCTTACATGCGGCAAAGCCTTCAGCCGCTTCCTTGTCGTTAAAAGCTACCCGCAAGCCTTTACCGCCACCACCAGCAGAGGCCTTAATCATGACTGGATAGCCAATGCCTTGTGCTATTTTGACTGCCTCTTCAGTCGTAGCAATTGCTTCATTGTGGCCGGGAATGGTATTCACCTTGGCTTCAAGGGCTAATTTCTTAGACGCAATCTTGTCACCCATTGCAGCAATCGATTGATGCTTAGGGCCAATAAAGACAATGCCCTCTTCCTCGCACCGCTTAGCAAACTGCTCATTTTCTGACAAGAAACCATAGCCAGGATGTACCGCTTCAGCACCGGTATCCTTGCATGCCTCAATAATGCGCTCCATTAAAAGATAAGACTCTCGAGATGGCGCAGGTCCAATACAAACCGCTTCATCAGCCATTTGCACATGACGCGCTTCTTTATCCGCCTCAGAGTAGACCGCCACAGTCTTAATGCCCATCTTTTTCGCGGTCTTCATTACACGACAAGCAATCTCGCCGCGGTTTGCAATCAGAATTTTCTTAAACATTTTCGTAGTCATGATTTATCAGCGCCTTACAGAGGAATGTTGCCGTGTTTACGAGCAGGATTCTTCAGTTCTTTATCTTTTAGCATGGCTAAAGAGCGTGAGATGCGTTTGCGTGTCTCGTGAGGTAGGATCACATCATCAATGTAACCGCGGCGACCAGCCACAAAGGGGTTGGCGAACTTTGCCTTGTACTCTGCTTCGCGAGCGGCAATTTTTTCTGGGTCTGATTTCTCTTCACGGAAAATAATTTCTACTGCACCTTTTGGTCCCATTACTGCGATTTCTGCTGATGGCCAAGCGAAGTTCACATCACCACGCAGATGTTTGGAGGCCATCACATCATAAGCACCACCATAAGCTTTACGCGTGATCAAGGTTACTTTTGGTACCGTGCAATCAGCGTAGGCATAAAGGAGTTTTGCGCCATGTTTAATAATGCCGCCGAACTCTTGAGCCGTGCCAGGCATAAACCCAGGGACGTCAACCAGAGTCACCACGGGGATATTAAATGCATCACAGAAACGCACAAAGCGCGCGGCTTTGATAGAGGCCTTGATATCCAAACACCCTGCCAAGACTAAGGGCTGGTTTGCGACGATCCCAATTGAACGACCCTCCATACGAGCAAAGCCAATCAAAATATTCTTTGCGTAATCCGGCTGCAATTCAAAGAACTCACCATCATCAACGATCTTGCCAATCAACTCTTTCATATCGTAAGGTTGATTCGGATTTGAAGGCACTAAAGTGTCCAATGAAAAATCAGGCTCTTCAGTGCGCATCGCACCATTGATCATCGGCGGTTTTTCACGATTCGATAATGGTAGATAGTTAAAGAAACGACGCAGCATCATAATGGCATCAACGTCATTATCAAAAGCCAAATCACATACGCCAGAAATGGTTGAGTGTGTCACGGCACCACCCAATTCTTCTGCAGTCACATCCTCATGCGTCACGGTCTTGACCACTTCTGGGCCGGTAACAAACATATAGGAACTGTCTTTCACCATAAAGATGAAATCCGTTAGGGCCGGCGAATACACTGCGCCCCCTGCGGAAGGACCCATGATTAAAGAAATTTGTGGAATCACACCCGACGCTGTGACATTGCGCTGGAAAATTTCTGCATAGCCGCCCAAAGAAGCAACCCCTTCCTGTATTCGGGCACCACCAGAGTCATTGAGACCAATCACCGGTGCTCCGACCTTCAGGGCTTGATCCATAATTTTGCAGATTTTTTCTGCATGAGCTTCAGATAGAGAGCCGCCTAAAACTGTAAAGTCTTGCGAGAACACAAAGACCAATCTGCCGTTAATCATGCCGTAACCAGTAACGACACCATCACCCGGAACCGTTTGATCTGCCATACCAAAGTCATAGCAACGATGCTCGACAAACATATCCCACTCTTCAAAGGTACCAGCATCCAGCAAAAGTTCAATGCGTTCACGCGCGGTTAGCTTGCCTTTGGAATGTTGTGCCTGAATTCGTTTTTGCCCTCCGCCTAATCGGGCAAGCTCACGTTTCGCTTCAAGCTGCTGAATGATGTCTTTCATTACCTACTCCTTAGAAAAATTCATGCCCCATTGCCTCGAGCAAACGTCTCGCAGCAACAGAAGCGGCCATGGTTCCTTGATTTACCTGAGCGCTTAAGCTAGGTAAAAGTTCTTGTACAGCTGGATGATTCTGAAACGCATTCTTTAGGCCCGCATCAATACGATCCCACATCCAAGCACCAGATTGTTTTTTACGACGGGCTTGCAATAAGCCATTCGCATTTTGCAATTGTTGGTACTGCATGATCTTGTCCCATAGCTCTGGAATCCCCGTCCCCTGAAGTGCACTTAGACACAATACGGAAGGATGCCAATAGGCTTGATCATGAGAGGCATGATCGGGATTCCCCTGAAATCCTAAAAGACGTAGAGAGCTTGTAATAAATAGTTGCGCACGCATCGCCGCATCAGGGTCAATATCAACTTTATTGATGACGATTAAATCCGCCATCTCCATAACCCCTTTTTTAATAGCCTGCAGATCATCTCCCGCATTGGGAAGTTGTAAGAGCAAAAACATATCAGTCATGCCTGCTACGGCAATTTCGCTTTGACCCACCCCAACCGTTTCAATGATCACAATATCAAATCCAGCAGCTTCAGCCACCAGCATAGCTTCACGGGTTTTTTCCGCAACACCGCCCAATGTTCCCGAAGAAGGGCTTGGTCTAATGAACGCAGCATCTAATACAGACAACCGTTCCATACGGGTTTTATCACCCAGGATGGAACCACCAGAAAGCGTTGATGAGGGATCAATTGCCAGGACCGCCACCCTATGCCCTTTGTCGATCAAGTAGAGCCCCAGGGACTCAATTAATGTGGACTTGCCAACGCCAGGGACACCAGAAATTCCCAGCCGAAAGGATTTACCGGTTTTGGGAAGCAAGGCATTGAGTACTTCATCGGCACGCTTACGATGATCTAAGCGAGTTGATTCCAACAAGGTAATGATTTTGGCCAAAGCGCGACGCTGAGCAGGCGTAGGCACCCCGGTAAGATCATCTACCAGCAATTGATCAGCAGCATTGAGCGTGCTCATCAATTTCGACTTAGTTTGGTTTTACAGATTTGCGAATCTGCTCAAGGACATCTTTTGCCGATGCTGGAATAGGCGTTCCTGGGCCATAAATCCCTTTAACACCAGATTCATAAAGGAACTCATAATCCTGCCTTGGAATGACACCACCAACAAAAACAATAATGTCATCAGCACCTTGCTTTTTGAGCTCGGCAATAATGGCAGGCACCAAAGTCTTATGACCAGCCGCTAAGGTGGAAACTCCAAGCGCATGAACGTCATTCTCAATTGCCTGACGTGCGCACTCCTCAGGAGTTTGAAACAGCGGGCCAATATCGACGTCAAATCCAAGATCAGCATATGCAGTAGCTACAACCTTTGCGCCACGATCATGGCCATCTTGACCCAACTTCGCGATCATGACCCGCGGGCGACGACCAAAGTCTTTAGCAAATTGCGCGATTTCTACTTTGAGTTTTTCCCAGCCTTCGGCTGAATCATAGGCAGCTGCATACACACCGGTCACCTTTTGCGTATCGGCGCGATGGCGCCCGTAAACTTTCTCTAATGCATCGGATACTTCACCTACAGTGGCACGCAAACGAATTGCATCTACTGCAAGCTCTAGCAAATTACCAGTCTTATCCTCTGCGGCCTTTGTCAAAGCCTCAAGCGCTACTTGAACTTTCTGACTATCACGTTTAGCTTTAATCGTATTCAAGCGGGCAATTTGGCTATCACGCACACGATCGTTATCAATCATTAAGACATCAACAAGATCTTCTTTGCCCAGTTTGTATTTATTGACACCAACAATGACATCGGAACCAGAATCAATCTTGGCTTGCTTCTCAGCAGCTGCTGCTTCAATCTTCAGCTTAGCCCATCCACTCTCAACAGCTTTGGTCATACCCCCCATGCCGTCGACCTCTTGGATGATCTCCCATGCCTTGTCAGCCATCTCTTGGGTGAGGTTTTCCATCATATAAGAACCGGCCCATGGATCAATCACGCTAGTGATATGGGTCTCTTCTTGCAGAATCAATTGGGTGTTCCGTGCAATGCGACTTGAGAACTCTGACGGCAATGCAATCGCCTCATCAAAAGAATTGGTATGTAAAGATTGAGTTCCACCAAAGACCGCAGCCATGGCTTCAATCGTAGTGCGCACAACATTGTTATAGGGGTCTTGCTCAGTCAATGACCAACCTGAAGTCTGACAATGAGTACGTAACATTAAAGACTTTGGATTCTTAGGCTCAAACGATTTCATAATGCGCCACCACAATAAGCGGGCGGCGCGTAACTTAGCCACTTCCAAATAGAAGTTCATACCGATTGCAAAAAAGAAAGATAAGCGACCAGCAAAGCCATCGACATCCAGGCCTTTAGCCAAGGCGGTTTTCACATACTCTTTACCATCAGCAAGGGTGAAGGCGAGCTCTAATACTTGATTGGCACCCGCCTCTTGAATGTGATAACCCGAGATCGAGATCGAATTGAACTTAGGCATGTATTTAGCGGTGTACTCAATGATGTCGCCAATAATGCGCATGGAAGGTTCAGGTGGATAGATGTAGGTATTCCGCACCATGAACTCTTTCAGAATGTCGTTCTGAATCGTTCCGGATAATAATTCTTGCTTCACACCCTGCTCTTCAGCGGCAACAATGTAGCCAGCCAATACCGGCAATACCGCTCCATTCATCGTCATCGATACAGAAACCTTGTCCAAGGGAATGCCATCGAACAGGATTTTCATATCCTCAACAGAGTCAATCGCTACTCCGGCCTTACCAACGTCACCAGTTACACGAGGATGATCGGAGTCATAGCCACGATGTGTTGCTAAATCAAAGGCAACGGAAACCCCCTGACCACCCGCATCGAGCGCTTTGCGATAAAACGCATTTGACTCTTCCGCCGTTGAAAACCCTGCGTATTGACGTATGGTCCAAGGACGCACCGAATACATCGTGGCTTGCGGGCCACGTACAAAGGGTTCAAAGCCAGGCAAAGAATTTGCATACTGCAAACCTTCGGTATCTTGGGCGGTGTAAAGCGCTTTTAAATGAATTCCGTCCGGTGTATTCCAGCCCAGCTGCTCAACATCGCCATTGGGGGCTGATTTTTGCGCTGATTTTTTCCAGGCATCTAAATTGCTCTCCGGCACATTTGGCCAGGAATTATCAGAAGACGGTTTCTTGCTTGAACTCATAAAGCACTCCTAGTTGGCTTTATTGCTTTGTTACAAAATTAGTTTTGTCATTTTGCTTGACTTTTTTTTATTTGTCTAGATACTGTATACATAATTATGAATACAAAATTGATAAATCGCCCGCTATACGAAGATGTGGCAGAACGCCTCAGAGCGCAAATTTTTGCCCATGAACTAGAACCAGGAAGCTGGTTAGACGAACAAAGCCTAGCGCAACAGTTCGGCATTAGTCGCACCCCAATGCGGGAAGCTATCAAAGTACTGGCTTCAGAGGGGCTAGTTACCACCAAAATGAATCGTGGTGCCTACGTCACTGAAGTGGACCGCAGGGATTTAGAGCAGATCTTCACAATTCTCTCCCTACTCGAGGGTCAGGCCGCGAAGGAAACCGCCCTAAAAGCCACCGAGGATCAATTAACGGAGTTGGATAACCTGCACCACCGTCTAGAAAAGGCTGCTGCCGATCGTGATTTAGAACAGTTTTTTGAGGTTAATGTGAAATTTCATGAGCTGATACAAGACATAGCTGGTAATAAGTGGATGAATGGTGTGATTGCGGACTTGAGGAAGGTTCTGAAGTTGCAACGACGCGATTCCCTCAGCAGGACTGGGCGTTTGCAAAACTCCCTTATTGAGCATCGAGAAATTCTGCAAGCCATACTCAAAAGAGATGCCATCAGTGCCGAGGCCCTGATGCGCAAGCACTTAGCACAAGGCCTAGAAGCCACTAAGTGAGCTAAGAAAAGTAAAAAAGGCCTAGATTCTATCTAGGCCTTTGGAATTGCGAAGCTGAATTACTTCTTGATAACCAACGTTCCAGGCAAAGAAGCTATGTACGCAGCGATATCACGCAGATCAGACTCAGAGAAGGCCTGTACCTGAGAAGACATTACAGCATTATTGCGACCAAACTGAGCATTGCTGTTGCCAACTTGGTAAGCACGCAAGGCATAAAACAGGTAATCAGCATGTTGGCCAGCCAACTTAGGATAAGTTGGCAAAATCGGAGCAGTTAAACCTGCGCCATGACAAGAAGCGCAATTAGCCTTCTCAACCAATGCTTGACCTTTATCAGCACTAGCGGCGTGTGCCAAACCAATACTAGACAATAAAACGGCGGTAAATAGTGCGACTTTCATAAACGTGCCTCTAAATATCACTTCAATGGGTTATTCGGTGAGCTGGCATTTTGCGCAGCATAGTATTCGGCAATATCAGCCATATCTTGATCGGACAGGCTAGCAGCAATCGAACGCATCGTTGGATGCTTTCTTTCACCTTTTTTATACGCAGCTAAGGCAGCGGCGATATAAGGTGCATTTTGGCCGCCAATCATCGGCACCTGATAGGTGAAAGGATAGTCGGCACGATAGTCGGGGATGGAGTGGCAACCAATACAGAGCCAAACTTTACCGTTACCAGCATCTGCTGAACCTTTTACATCTGCAGCCTGAGCGGAGAATCCGGCGAATGCCAAAGTAGCGCAAACGGCCAATTGGGGAAGAATGAAGAGTTTTTTCATAGAAATCACTAATTAATCAATTTGATCCAGAATAAGTTGTGGAAGTATAGCGGAGAGATGGGAATATCGCCCTTGTAGCGCTCAATATCAGTGAAAACACTGAAAATATCGACTCTTTTACCTATACTAAGCCGTCGAATAAACACTTTTGAAGCCCATGTCCAAAAACACCACCCGTTTTGATGGCTCCCAGAGCTATGTAGCTACCGATGACCTGAAATTGGCCGTGAATGCCGCCATCGCCCTACAGCGCCCTCTCCTCATTAAAGGGGAACCAGGCACAGGTAAAACCATGCTGGCCGAGGAAGTGGCTGCCGCACTAAAGATGCCGCTCTTGCAATGGCATATTAAATCCACCACCAAGGCACAGCAAGGACTTTATGAATACGATGCTGTAAGTCGTCTACGGGATTCTCAGCTGGGCGATGAGAAAGTAAAAGACATACGTAACTACATCGTTAAAGGCGTCTTGTGGCAAGCATTTGAGGCCGACGAACCAACCGTACTCTTGATTGATGAAATAGATAAGGCCGATATTGAGTTTCCCAATGACCTGCTTCGTGAAATCGATCGTATGGAATTTTATGTCTATGAGACACGGGAGCTGATCAAAGCAAAGCATCGTCCACTAGTCATCATCACCTCAAATAATGAAAAAGAGTTGCCGGATGCTTTTTTACGACGCTGCTTCTTTCACTACATCGCTTTTCCAGATGCGGTAACGATGCAAAGCATAGTGGATGTACATCATCCCAATATCAAACAAGATTTGCTTGAGGCAGCCCTCAAGTCGTTTTATCAAATCAGGTCTCTGCCCGGTATCAAGAAAAAGCCTTCAACCTCAGAATTAATCGATTGGTTAAAACTCTTATTGGCTGAAGATATTTCGGCTGAGGCACTTTTTAGCTCCGACGAAAAGATTGTGGTGCCACCACTCCATGGCGCATTACTCAAGAATGAGCAAGATGTTCATTTGTTTGAGCGCCTTGTCATGATGAATCGCAATCATCGCTAAGTACCCTCACCGTCTTTCTCTTCGATAGTTCACCGGCAATGCTTATTCAATTCTTCCTCAATTTAAAGGAAGCAAAAGTACCTGTATCGGTACGAGAATTTCTGACTTTGCTTGAGGCACTCAAGCATGGTGTGATTGAGCCCTCAATTGATGAGTTTTATCAACTGGCACGTATGACGTTGGTGAAAGATGAACAGTATTTTGATCGCTTTGATCAAGTGTTTGGCGCTTACTTTAATGGGGTTGAACAAATTATTGCTTTGCAACCAGAAATACCACTCGACTGGTTGGAAAAAAAACTGCAACGCGTTTTAAGTGATGAAGAAAAAGCGGCGCTCCAAAAATTGGGGGGTCCTGATGCATTAAAAAAACG
>CANGEC010000069.1 GCA_947452625.1 Burkholderiaceae bacterium | reverse complement strand
GCTTCCACTTATTACAGGCGGCGTTGGTCAGGTCACACAAAATACTATCCGTAATTTAGGTAATATCATTCAGTCTCGACAAGAAAGCCAGATGGGTATTTCATCTGGTGATATTTTCTACGGTGATAAGACTGCTTGGTTTAAACCATTCGGTAGTTGGACAAACCAAGATAAACGTGATGGTGCTAACGGATTTGATGCAAATACATACGGCATGGCCTTTGGTATCGATGGAGAATTGTCTGAAACCAACAATATTGGTCTAGCCTTCACTTATGCACGCAGTGATGTGACAGGTAAAATTGCGGACCCTACAGCAAAAGTAAATAGTTATCTCTTAAGCGCCTATGGTTCTCATGCCATTGATGATGTCACAGAAATTACTTATCAAGTGGGTGGTGGTGTTAATAGTATTAAAGGTGATCGTCCAATCATGGGTATTGTGGTTGCGAAGTCAAACTACGACAGCGTAAATGCGAATGCTTCTCTTGGTATCTTGCGTAAAATGGATCTAAACGAAAATACCAAGTTTATTCCATCAGCGCACTTGAGCTACACATGGACTAAAGATGATGGTTATAGTGAAACAGCTGGTAGTGACATGAGTCTTAAGGTCGGCAGTAACACGCGTGAAGAACTACAACTTTCGCTTGATGGTAAGCTAACTCACCCAATTAACGATTCTATATTGGGAGCGGTTAACCTGGGTGGAGGCTACAATATTATTGCCGATCGTGCTGTCATGACGTCGTCATTTATTGGTGACATTCCAACATTCTCAAATATTAACTTTATTACAGAGGGTGTTAAGCCTAGTCGTTGGGTTGGTCGCGCAGGCTTAGGTTTAACTGGAAATCTTAATGAAAATCTAGAATTGTCAGCACGTTATGACCTAGAAATTCGTGATGCCTACGACAATCAAACCGCTTCATTGAAGTTACGTTACAAGTTTGATTAATTGCTAGTGTAATTAAAAAAAGCCACGAGTCATCCCTCGTGGCTTTTTTTTAGGCTAAAGAAACGCGCACCATCCTATGAAAAACGGGTTACTCATCATTCTACTTGCTTGCATCAGTGCCTGCGCCTCCAATGTCCCAACGGTCAATCAACGCATTAGGCTAGCAAATCAACTTGCTGTTCAGCAAGGATGGCACCAGGAGGTGTATGAGGATGAGGGGTTTGATTTGGCGATTTTTGTCCCAGACGACATTAAAAGTAGCACGGTGCTGACGATATATATCGAGGGGGATGGTCTTGCTTGGGTCGGATCAAGCGCCGCATCGAAGGATCCAACACCGTCCGACCCCCTAGCATTAAAGCTCGCACTCAAGGATACCGGCCCTGCAGCCTACATTGCAAGACCCTGTCAGTACACGATGAGTGTTCAATGTGATGCAAGGTACTGGACATCTCAACGATTTTCCTTGGCGGTGGTAGACAGTGAAAATCGTGCCGTCGATTTTTTAAAGGAAAAGTTTAAGGCGAGCAGGGTAGTGCTCATTGGTTATTCGGGTGGCGGTGCTATAGCAACACTTCTTGCAGCTAGACGTAAGGATATAGATCAGCTCATTACCGTTGCAGGTAATCTCGATCATCGCTATTGGACACAAGCCCATCATATCAGTCCACTCACTGGATCCCTCAATCCCGCAGATTATTACCAAGCCCTTGAGAATGTTCCACAGGTTCACTTTGTGGGTGGACAGGACAAGGTGATTGATGGCGGGGTGGTCAATTCGTATAGTATAGGATTTAAAAAGAAGCCCAAGGTCGTTGTGATACCAAACTATGATCATCACTGTTGTTGGGATCAGGATTGGGCTAAAATAAAAGGGATGAATGATTTTTCGACCCATATGATTCAAAAGGAATAGCCATGTATTTAAACACAAACCTACAAAGAAATCAGATGGCTAAGACACATCATTTTCTGTTGGCGACCATCTGTCTGATGGCCTATTCCTTTGTTCAGGCGGGTGAAGAAGCGCGTGAGTTTTTACCACATTCCAGTGTCTCGACCCCTCAGGATGCGGGCGTCAACGCTAGAACACATTTTAAAATTCTGATCCCTCCAGGGGGCTATGTAAGCCTGAATAATGAAATTAATTTAAGACCAAGTTTGGCTCCAAGTCCCAAGGTGGCTTCAGGTAGCCCGCCATACCTTTCTGCTTATGAAACCCCAGCCTCTCTTGCTTGTAACTACAACATCACCACAGCCGTGAGTGGCTGTAGTCCAGCGAATTATTCTAGTATGGCTAATCCAACCGGGGGGAGTAGGGCGATTGCCTTAGTGGATGCTTATCATTATGCCAATGCTGCCTCCGATTTATCGAAATTTTCAACTCAATTTGGGCTACCAGCACCGACCCTTCAGGTGGTTTATGCCAGTGGCACTAAACCAGCATCCGATCCTTTAGGTTGGGAAGTAGAGGCTGCATTAGACTTACAATGGGCTCATGCCATGGCGCCTAATGCTAAGCTTTATCTAGTCGAGGCTAAATCCAATAGCATCGCTGATTTGCTGCTGGCTGTAGATAAAGCAACCGCATTAGTTGCAGCAGCAGGTGGTGGCGAGGTTTCTATGAGCTGGGGTAGTGCAGAATCTAGCTCGGAAGCCAGCTATGATAGCCACTTTAATAATGCTGTGAATAAAGTTGTATATTTTGCTTCTAGTGGCGATTCAGCTGGTACGAGCTGGCCCTGTGTTTCTTCAAACGTGGTGTGCGTGGGTGGGACTACGATGAGGAGAAATCCTTCTAGTGGAAATTTAGTGGCAGAAGTTGGTTGGTCAGATGGCGGGGGTGGGGTGAGTGCCTATATAGCAAAACCAGGCTATCAAAGTGCAATCCCCGGTGTGTCAAATCGCAGTGTACCCGATGTGGCCTCTGCTGCAGATCCACGAACTGGTGGTTGGATTTATTATACTGCCTCAAATCTATCTTTCATGGGGTGGATGATTGTAGGAGGGACTAGCTGGGCAGCTCCAAGCTTTGCAGCAATTGTTAATCAATCGGGAAGCTTTCTAGCCTCAAGCAATGCAGAACTGACTAGAATATACGCCAACTCGTCATCCTATCGTGATATTAATTCTGGCTGGTGCAGCTATTACGGGGGCGTTAGCGCAACCGCAGGGTGGGATGCTTGTACTGGCTTGGGAGTCAATAATACCCCCGTATCTGGAAAGTAGTGCATTATTACCTAATACTGCTCATAAGTATGTATGTTGGCGGATACTGATTGTGATGGTCGTTAATCAATATTCGTCAGCGTGTAAGTTTACTGATTCCAGTGACCATAGTTTTTGAATTGTTCAAATACCTCCGCCATTTGATTCGCACTTAAAATTTTGGGATGTCCAATTTGAATTGCACGCAGATATTGCTCGCATAGTGCCTCAACCTCAATTGCAATACTGAGCGCTTGTTGCATTGTTTTACCGATGGCAATCATGCCATGATTCGCTAATAGACATGCACGGCTTCCCCTGAGTGCGTTGATTGCAGCATCTGATAGGGCTTGGGATCCAAAGAGTGCATAATCAGCGCAGCGTATCGTATCCGATCCAGTGACCGCAATCATGTAATGAAAGGGTGGGATGTCCTGTCGCAAACAGGACAAGGTGCTAGCAAACATTGAATGCGTATGAATGACGGCGCCAATTTCCGGTCTAGCCTGATAGATATCTCGATGAAATAGCCATTCAGACGAGGGCTTCCTCGCGCCTAGGGTGATTCCCTGCATGTCCATTTCCGCCATGTCTTTAGTAGACATAGCCTTCACTGTCATCCCTGAGGGCGTAATTAGGAACCCATGGTTTTGACGTAGACTAGCGTTACCTGAGGTGCCTCGGTTGAGTCCAAGTTCCTCTAGCGTTTGCATCGTTTGCAGAAGCGATTCACGTAACATAGTTTTATTCACTAATTAAATAATTGCTTAAGTTGGTCTGGTAAGGTCACCCCACGTTCTGTGATGATGCCAGTCACGAGGCGTGCTGGGGTGACATCAAATGCAGGATTAATGGCGTGGCTATGCTGGGGCGTTAACCGGATCGATTTAACTTGCCCGTCATCTGCTAAGCCACTGATGTAGCTCACCTCGTCAGCAGGGCGCATCTCAATTTCAATGTCGGCAAGCCCGTCTTTGATGCTCCAATCGATGGTGGGTGAGGGGACGGCAGCGTAAAAGGGGACAAGATTGTCAAAAGCAGCTAGTGCCTTTAAATACGTTCCGATTTTGTTGCAAATATCCCCCTTACTTGTGACCCGGTCAGCGCCGACAAGGACCATATCTACCTGGCCATGTTGCATGAGATGTCCACCAGCATTATCGCTAATCACAGTATGGGGAATGCCATGCTGTCCAAGTTCCCATGCCGTCAGACTTGCGCCTTGGTTTCGTGGTCTTGTTTCGTCTACCCAGACGTGGATATTCATGCCCGCATCATGGGCCATGTAGATTGGTGATAACGCAGTACCCCAGTCAACAGTTGCTAACCAGCCTGCATTGCAGTGCGTCAGAATGTTAAAGGTATTCTTCTTGTTTTTTGCGCAGGCTTGCTCAATGAGCTTCAGTCCGTGCTGACCAATCGCACGGTTAATTTGGACATCCTCCTCACAAATCAATGCAGCCTCTTGCCAGGCGACCTGTTGACGACCTTCTATAGGGACGCCCTTGATACGATTTTGCATGCGGTTGATTGCCCACTGTAAATTGACTGCAGTGGGCCGGGTATTGATTAGGGTTTGAGCTGCACGCTTGATATGCTCGTCACTCGGATCCGATTGCACCGCTAATGCAAGTCCATAAGCTGCGGCTGCACCGATTAAAGGCGCTCCTCTGACCTGCATATTGGTAATCGCGAACCCCATTTCATGCATCGTGGCTAATTCCAACACTTTAAATTGGTGTGGAAGCCTAGTTTGGTCGATGATACCAACCGTAAAAGTGGCCTCATTTTTGGGCGCGGGCGCACCAGGAATAGGCCAAATGGTTCGGTAATATTTTTCGTCTATTTTCAAGTGATTTTTCTCTAATTATTTTTAATTTTCTGTCTATTTTTCTTGCATTTTTCGAAGGATTAAAAACACTAAAATCCTATCCACAAAAACTGTGGATAAATCTGTGGATAGCTGTGACTTGAATCTGTAACTTATGATTCTATATAGTGTTTTTCAAAACGCTTATTTTTTAATCTCATATTTTCCCCTTTCAAAACAATAAGTTATTTTATGTTGTTGGATTGTTAAGGTTTTTCGATTTTGTTAATGTAACACATGAAGAGGTGTGAATAACTTAACTAAATTTGGTAAAATTTCTAGTGCATTCTTCGTTGTAATTTCAGCCACTTGCGAATCATTAATGCGCCTTAGCGAGGCGATGACCTTTATAATTTTAACAAGTTCTTTCGGGGTATTTTTTTGGTTTTTTTCTAGCCATTCTGGCGGGATATCTGGGGCATCCGTTTCCAATACGATGGACTCAAGTGGCAATGCAGAAACCAGCGCTCGAATTTTAAGTGCACGCGAGTAGGTGAGCGCACCGCCAAACCCCAACTTGAAGCCTAGGTTAATAAAAGCATCTGCCTGTTGCCTGCTACCGTTAAAAGCGTGGGCAATGCCGCCACTAACTTTGTGTTGTCGTAGATGTTTAAGTACATCATCAATGGCACTTCGGACATGTAAGATCACTGGCAATTCGAATTGTTTGGCTATTTTAAGTTGCTCAACAAAATAATGCTCTTGCAGCCCTTTGTCTTCATCAGTTACGAAATAATCTAAGCCTATTTCCCCAATTGCCACTGGGGGATGGGCACTTTGCATTTTTTTTTCAATGGTTTGCTTTAAAAAATCCAAATCCTTGAATTCTGATGACGCGACATACATTGGATGAATGCCTAGTGCGTAGGCGCAGGATGCGTACTTCTCTGAAAGCTCACTGACAATGCCAAAGTTGTTGCGATGGACGGCAGGAACCACTACTATCTTGACCTGATGATCAACAGCATCTTGGATCACAATTTCACGATCCGCATCAAATTCTGCTGCGTCTAGGTGACAGTGCGTGTCAATGAGGATCATGTATATTCTTTAACGACGAATGGGTCTGGCGATTACCCTAAGATCCCGACCGAATTGCCTTACATCAATGAGCTTAAGGGCTAAACGATCTTGCATGCTTTGAAGCGCAGGAATCGCCAGCATCCCACGCGCATTTGAACCTAATAATAAGGGGGCATAATAGATGATCAACTCATCCACTAGGTCATCTGCCAATAAGGCTCCATTGAGTGTTTGTCCCGCCTCAACCATCAGTTCGTTAATCCCAAGCGATGCTAGGTGGCTTAAAAGTGCTTTAAGGCATACTCTTCCATCGTTGCCAGGGATATTTAATAGCGTTGCTTGCAGATGGGTAAGCTTGTCGGCATGCTGCTGGGTATCTTTTGCGTAGGCAATCAGGGTGTTACTGCCCACTAAAATTTTAGCTTCAGGTGAGATACGTAATTGACTGTCCACAATCACTCTTAGCGGTTGGCGAGCCCCTTGAATATGACGCACATTCATTTGTGGATCATCGGCAATGACTGTTCCTGAGCCGGTGAGTATGGCACAGGATCTCGCACGCCAATGCTGTACATCAAGTCGTGCCGATTCTCCCGTAATCCATTGGCTTTCACCGTTGGCTAATGCCGTTCCACCATCTAGACTCGCTGCAATTTTTAAGCGCACAAAAGGTCTGTTTTGAGTCATGCGATTGATGAACCCGGCGTTCAATGCTTGCGCCTCTACCTCCATCAGTCCACTTTGCACCAAAATTCCCGCATGGCTTAATTGGGCGAGGCCACTGCCTGCAACTTTTGGATTAGGGTCTTGCATGGCGACTACTACACGTTTAACGCCGGCATCAATTAATGCATTCGCACATGGGGGCGTTAGCCCGAAATGGCTGCAAGGCTCAAGCGTGACAAATACATCAGCGCCTTTAATTAAATCGGGAAAGTGTTGCTTGGCATCGCCCAATGCAATAATTTCGGCATGTGGCTCTCCAGCTTTAAGATGCGCGCCTTGCCCAATTATTTTGCCGTGATTGACGAGAACGCAGCCCACTCTAGGATTGGGTGTTGTCGAGAACAACCCCTTCTCGGCTTCACGCAGCGCTAGCGTCATGTATTCATGGTCGGAAGTGGTAAACATGCGGATTACCTAGGGGTCACCGTTTAATGTTGCACGATACGGCTGTGCGTCAGTTGGTTGTTTTCGTTGAAGAAAAGTCGCAATCCATGGATGACATGCATGCAACTCCCAAGGTCATATTCCATCTGGCCAGCTTCTTCCCATGTTGGACGTCCAAGTAAGGAAGTGGTCTCTTCACGTGACATGCCAGTTTCTAAAACGTTTTGCTCAAGGTCGTAGGCCATATCCCCACGATGGCAAGTTTTTTCTGCGCTGCTTGTCGCAGTAATCCATGCCACTTGATTGAATTGGTCATGGCCGAACTCTAAACGATCCTTCATTGCCCACCAACCAAAAAATGCAATGGTGGCTAACCCCGCTATGATGGCTAAAGCCCAAGCGATAATGACGAATATTCTTGTGATGTCGTTTTCTTTGGTATCGCTCATCTTAATCATTCCAGTCATATCTTAAATTCTAGGAGGTGCGAGGTTGTTAGCTGGGATGAATTTAGCCCAGGTCAATCAAGGTCGCGGATCACATTGTTAAAGTCATCCACGTCTTGGAAGCTACGATACACCGAGGCGAAACGGATGTAGGCGACTTTATCCATCGCTTTGAGTTCTTGCATGACGCTTTCTCCCAATGCTCGCGCCATAATTTCTCGTTCACCTTGACCAAGAATCTTTTGCACGATGTGCTCAATGGCTCTGTCAACATAATCAGTAGGCACTGGGCGTTTGTGTAGGGCGCGGGTAAAGGAGTTGCGCAATTTGTCGCGGCTAAACTCTTCGCGTGTGCCATTTTGCTTGACGACTTGCGGCAAATGTAATTCCGCAGTTTCGTAGGTGGTAAAGCGTTTGTCACAGGCTGCACAGCGACGACGACGACGGATAGAGTCTCCCTCGTCATTGACCCGTGAGTCAATGACCTGGGTATCGTCAGCACTGCAAAAAGGACATTTCATTTAATGTTTAAGCGCCGTAGACGGGGAAGCGTGAAGTCAATGCATGAACCTTTGCTTTTGTTGCTGCAATCACTGCTTCGTCAGTTGGATTGTCAAGCACGTCAGCAATTAGGTTAGCCACTTGTCTTGCTTCTTCTTCCTTGAATCCACGCGTGGTAATGGCTGGGGATCCAATTCGGATGCCAGAAGTCACAAATGGACTTTCTGGATCGTTAGGGATGGAGTTCTTATTCACAGTAATATGCGCTAAGCCCAATGCGGCATCTGCTGCCTTACCTGTTAAGCCTTTAGGGCGTAAATCGACTAAAAATACATGCGACTCTGTGCGGCCAGAAATAATACGTAACCCACGTTTTGCTAACTCTTCAGCCATGGCACTTGCGTTCTTCAACACTTGTGTTTGATAGGCTTTAAACTCAGGTTGCAATGCCTCTAAGAACGCGACGGCTTTTCCAGCAATCACGTGCATGAGCGGACCGCCTTGTAGGCCAGGGAATACGTAAGAGTTAATAGATTTTTCAAACTCTGCCTTTGCTAAAATGATGCCACCTCGTGGGCCGCGTAAAGTTTTGTGGGTCGTGGAGGTCACAAAGTCAGCGTGCGGCACTGGGTTAGGGTATACGCCAGCAGCAATTAGACCTGAGTAGTGCGCCATATCGACCATGAAATAGGCGCCTACTTTCTTAGCGATGGCGGCCATTCTTTCCCAGTCAAAACGCAGGGCATAAGCTGAAGCACCGCCAATCAATAATTTTGGTTTACATTCAACGGCAATGCGTTCCATTTCATCATAGTCAATTTCTTCTTTGTCATTTAAACCATAAGGAACGATGTTAAATAACTTGCCTGATAAATTGGCAGGTGAGCCGTGGGTCAAGTGACCGCCGTGACCAAGGTTCATCCCCATCACCGTATCGCCTGGTTTTAAGATAGAGAAGTAGACTGCCTGGTTGGCTTGTGAGCCAGAGTGCGGTTGAACGTTAGCATATTCGGCGCCGTATAGTTTTTTAATGCGATCAATCGCAAGTTGCTCGATTTGGTCAACAAACTCACAGCCGCCGTAAAAACGTTTTCCCGGATAACCTTCAGCATACTTGTTAGTAAGCTGAGAGCCTTGGGCTTCCATCACCGCCGGGCTAGTGTAATTTTCAGAAGCAATTAGCTCAATATGTTCATCTTGGCGCACGCGCTCAAGTTCTACAAATTTGGCTAAATCAGGATCTACAACGCTCAACGTTTTTGCCTTGCTAAACATATTCAACTTTCTTAAATGCATTAAAAATGGATT
>CANGEC010000068.1 GCA_947452625.1 Burkholderiaceae bacterium | reverse complement strand
TGCACACCAAGGGGGCATGAATCCTCCTATTGTGGTGATTCACGGTACATCCTTGAGTGGCGTCACTGATAGCTACAAGCGATACTTAGAAGGTCGTTTTAGGGATGTCTTTAAGCTACGCGGTACGCCTTTGCGCATTCAGATGAATACGGCTAAGAACCCTTATGTCGACGAGGACAAGGGCAAAAAAGGCAAAAAGAAGTGATTCTGCGCTAAGCTTTCAACGTGGGCTTGATTTTTTAAGAATTTGGCTCAATATAGAAGGTATGCAAAGAGTTGGCAGTACTTAATTACAAAAGCAAGACTCCCTAACTAAAAATCCAATAAGGAGCAGTATGAATAACAACAAAATTCAATTACTTCAGGATCCGTTCCTGAATGCCCTGCGCAAAGAACATGTGCCGGTCTCGATTTATCTAGTTAACGGTATTAAATTGCAGGGCAATATCGAGTCATTCGACCAGTATGTCGTACTGTTGCGCAATACTGTTACCCAGATGGTTTACAAACACGCCATCTCCACAATCGTTCCAGCGCGGGCGATTGAATTCCGCATGGAAGAACCCAGCTCTGTATAAAACCGGGGTAGATGCGGCACGCGCAGTCTTGGTCGGGGTAGATACAGGACGCGAAGATTTTGCAGATAGCATGGCTGAACTCAGTCTCTTGGCTGATAGTGCCGGTTCTATTCCTGCAGCCAGCGTAATTGCTCGTAAGGGCCGCACTGACCCAGCTTTATTTATTGGTTCCGGTAAAGCGAATGAGCTCAAGCGGGTCATGGAGGAGCAGGGCGCTGAACTGGCGATCTTCAATCATCCTTTGTCGCCAACGCAGCAGCGCAATTTAGAGCGACATATTGGCTTTCATGTGATGGATCGTACGGGATTGATATTGGATATCTTCAGTCAGCGTGCGCAAAGTCATATTGGTAAGACTCAAGTGGAATTGGCGCAAGTACGCTACCGCATGTCTCGTTTGGTCAGAGCCTGGAGTCACTTGGAACGTCAGCGAGGCGGTATTGGTGTACGCGGTGGTCCTGGCGAAACCCAGATGGAGCTCGATCGTCGAATGTTAGCTACCAAGGCCAAGCGGCTTGAAAACGAGCTGGAAAAGCTTCAACGGCAGCAACGCACCCAAAGACGCGCACGTAATCGTAAGGATGTGTTCTCGGTTTCTTTGGTGGGCTATACCAATGCTGGTAAATCCACCTTATTTAATGCCTTAACCAAGGCGGGCAATTATGCTGCCGACCAGCTTTTTGCGACCCTCGATACCACCTCGCGCAAAGTCCATTTAGAGGGTGTGGGATCCATTGTGGTCTCCGATACCGTGGGTTTTATCCGTGAATTACCCCATCAACTGGTAGAGGCCTTTAGAGCCACCCTGGATGAAACCATTCATGCCGATCTGATTTTGCATGTGATTGATGCCTGTAGCCCGGTTGCTAGAGAGCAAAAGGCTGAAGTTGAGGCGGTTTTACGAGAAATTGGGGCTGATGACATCCCCCGTATTGAAGTTATGAACAAAATCGACCAAATGCCACAAACCTTCATTAAGGGGGCGGTTTTGGAGCGGGATGCGGAGGGTTTCCCCAGTCAGGTTTTCCTGTCCGCCAAGACTGGCTTGGGGCTCGATTTACTGCGCTCGGCACTAGCCGAATGCTCGCAAATGACTGATAGAATAAGGGTCGAGCACAACCGAGCCAAGGAATTATTGGCCCCGGATGAGTTTTTAGCCCCTTTACCTGAACGACCAGAGACTTCTGAATTTAATTCAATCCCGAAACGAAGCTATTCACCTAATGACGCGTAAATTTCTCGGCCTATTTTCGGTCACCGATCCTCATAATGGATCTAAAGATGTTCAGGGTGAGCAGGGTAATGGACAAGCTCCTCAAGCAGACCCAAATGCACCAAAGCAGCCCAATCAGACAGACAATCCATCTAAGCAGCCAGCTAAGCCTGACGGCCCTCCAGATTTAGATGAGTTGTGGCGTGACTTTAATGACAGGCTAGCGGGCATTTTTGGCGGCAAAAAGAGACCGGGAGAGCCGGCAAATAAACCGGTTGACCGTCCTTATGTCAAACCAAACAATACCGACATTCCGCAACCAGCTGATCGCGTGAATAACACCGGAGGCTCGGGTGGCGGCAATGGCGTGCCAAACTTTAACTTCACCAACCCATTTGGTTCTAAGGCGAGCGTTTTGCTGTTGGCTGGCGCCGTTTTCTTATTTTGGGTTTGTAGTGGCTTTTTTATTATTCAAGAAGGTCAGGCTGGTGTGATTCTGACGTTTGGTAAGTACGATTACACAGCAAAGCCGGGTATTAACTGGCGTATGCCCTGGCCAATTCAGTCGCAAGAAATTGTCAATCTCTCTGGGGTGCGGTCGGTTGAGGTAGGGCGCCCAGTATTAATCAAGGCAACCAATCAAAAAGATTCCTCCATGTTGACGGAAGATGAAAATATTATTGATGTTCGTTTTGCCGTTCAATATAGATTAAAAGACCCGACTGATTACCTCTTTAATAATCGCGATCCCGATGCCGCCGTCATTCAGGCTGCTGAAACTGCCGTACGTGAAATTGTGGCGCGCAGCAAGATGGATACTGTCCTTTACGAAGGACGGGAAAAAATAGCGATTGATTTAGCGAGCTCCATTCAGAAAATTCTGGACAGTTACAAATCCGGCATCTATGTCACCAGTGTTACGGTGCAAAATGTCCAGCCCCCAGAGCAAGTGCAGGCTGCGTTTGATGATGCGGTGAAGGCTGGTCAAGATCAGGAGCGCTTAAAGAGTGAAGGCCAGGCTTATGCGAATGACATTATTCCGCGTGCCAAGGGGACTGCAGCGCGTTTAATTCAGGAGGCTGAAGGATATAAAGCGCGCGTAGTAGCTACTGCTGAAGGGGATGCGACTCGCTTTAAGCAAATTTTGGTTGAGTACTCAAAAGCGCCGCAAGTTACGCGTGATCGCATGTATATCGATACCATGCGCGATATGTACAACAACGTCACCAAAATTTTGGTTGATACCACTAAGAGCAATAGCTTGTTATATCTGCCGCTCGATAAGATCGTGGCGCAAGTCAGCGCTGAAAGTGCGCAGGCAGCCAGTACGCAAACACCACCCGCTACCCCAACCGGTTCCGTCTCCGTTGGCGGTGCTAGCAGCACAAGCTCTAGTAGTGCAACTACTTCCGGTGTATCGGTTGGACAACCACCAGCGCCAATTAATAGTGATCGTGCCGTAGATAAACGTGACGGCTTACGTAGTCGCGATCGGGAGTCACGTTAATGAATGTCAATCGCCTGATTGCAGGACTAGTCGCGCTTGTTATCTTGACTTATGTTTTGGCCTCAAGCATTTTTGTGGTCGATCAACGTAAGTTTGCTGTGGTGTTTTCTTTTGGCCAGATTGTGCGCGTCATTGAAAAACCAGGCTTGCAGATTAAGTACCCAGCCCCATTTGAAAACGTTCGTTTTTTTGATCGTCGGATTTTGACAATCGATAACCCAGAAGCTGAGCGTTTCATTACTGCTGAGAAGAAAAATCTGCTGGTAGATTCTTATGTGAAGTGGCGTATTGTGGATCCGCGCAAATTCTTTATTAGTTTTAAGGGTGATGAGCGCTTAGCGCAAGATCGTTTAACTCAGCTAGTGCGCTCGGCCTTAAATGAAGAATTCACCAAACGCACTGTGCGCGAGTTGATCTCCGATCAGCGCGAGCAGGTAATGCAAGGTATTCGTAAAAAAGTGGCTGATGATGCTGCCGATATCGGTGTAGAAATTGTGGATGTCCGCCTCAAGCGGGTGGACTTGCTGGCTGAAATTAGCGATTCTGTTTATCGGCGGATGGAAGCTGAACGCAAACGGGTGGCAAATGAATTGTGTTCTACTGGTGCAGCTGAGTCAGACAAGATTCGCGCTAACGCCGAGCGGCAACGCGATACGATTTTGGCCGAGGCCTACCGTGATGCGCAAAAGATTAAAGGTGCCGGTGATGCGAGAGCCACGGCGCTTTACGCTGAAGCTTTTGGTCGTGATCCGCAGTTTGCGCAGTTCTATCAAAGTCTTGAGGCTTATCGAAATTCCTTCAAGGATAAGAAGGACATCATGGTGGTGGAGCCTAATGGCGAGTTCTTTAAATTCCTCCACAAAAAATAAGTGAAAGCGAATACTGTAGATCATGAATCGTTGGTTACTTCCTGAAGATATTGCCGATGTATTGCCAGCTGAGGCTCGCAAGGTCGAGACCTTGCGTCGCGCCATCTTGGATTTGTATCAGTCCTATGGTTACGAGTTGGTTGCACCCCCCATCTTGGAGTTTTTAGACTCTTTATTGACTGGCACGGGTTCAGATCTCAATTTACAAACTTTCAAACTCGTTGATCAATTGTCTGGCCGCACCTTAGGTTTGCGTGCTGATATGACGCCGCAAGTTGCTCGCATTGATGCGCATTTATTAAATCGCTCTGGCGTCACCCGTCTTTGTTATGTCGGCTCTGTGGCCCATGCCCGCACCCCAGTCGGCAGTTCTGCTCGTGAAGAATTGCAGCTCGGCGCAGAAATTTATGGTTGCGCCACTTGGGAAGCAGATTTTGAAGCAATCTCCTTATTGCTGAAGACCTTGAGTTTGGCAGGACTGGATCAGGTTTATCTTGATCTATCCCATGCCGGTGTCTTAGCAGGGATTTTGGATGGCCAAGATCTCGACAAAGTCCAGATTGAGGCTCTTTATGGCTTGTTGCAAAGTAAAGATCGCCCCCGTTTGGCGATTTGGGCTCAAGCCTTGCCTCGTAAAATTGCTGATGCACTGCTCGCGCTCACTGAGTTGAATGGCTCTTGCGCTGATGTGATTGCGAAGGCTAAAACAGTGCTGCCTGCACATGCCCTGATTCATGATGCTCTTGCGCAGCTGGAGACTTTGGCTAAGGCGGCTTCAGACTTAGGGGGCGGCCTTGAACTGAGCATTGATTTAGCGGATTTACGCGGCTATCAATATCACAGTGGTGTGATGTTTGCTGCATATGTGGATAAGTTGCCGCAACCCATTGCGCGTGGCGGACGTTATGACCATGTTGGCCAGGCCTTTGGCCGTCCTCGGCCGGCAACTGGGTTTTCATTAGATCTTTTAACGTTGGCGAACTTGTCGACGCTCAATCCAAGCAGGCTAGCGATTGTTGCTCCCTGGATCAATGATGCGAATTTAAATGCTGCGATCGCAGAATTGCGTGCTCGTGGCGAAGTGGTGATTCAGGTGATGGCTGGTGAAGTGGTGCAGGCCGCTGAATATACATGTGACCGAGAGTTGGTCAAGCAGGGCAATGCTTGGCATGTGGTCAAGAAAACTTAAACCTATTTTGTAATTTTTTTGGATTTGATTATGTCTTCAAAGCAGCAAACTCAAGGTCGTAATGTTGTCGTTATCGGTACCCAGTGGGGTGATGAAGGTAAAGGCAAAGTAGTCGATTGGCTTACCGATCATGCTCAGGCTGTAGTGCGCTTTCAGGGTGGCCACAATGCGGGCCATACCCTCATTATTGGCGATAAGAAAACAATTTTGCGTTTGATCCCGTCAGGCATCATGCATAAAGAGGTGATCTGCTATATCGGTAATGGAGTTGTACTCTCGCCCGAAGCCTTGTTTAAAGAAATTGGTGAATTAGAGGCGGCAGGTTTGGATGTGCAAAGTCGCTTGAAGATCTCGGAAGCCACAACCTTGATTCTGCCGTATCACGTGGCGATTGATCATGCGCGCGAGAAGAAGCGTGGTGAAGCCAAGATTGGTACAACAGGTCGCGGTATTGGTCCAGCGTATGAAGATAAGGTGGCGCGCCGTGCTTTACGCGTGCAGGATTTATTCTATCCAGAGAAGTTTGCAGAACAGCTGCGTGAAAATTTGGAGTATCACAATTTCATGCTGACTAATTACTATGGCGCTGAGCCGGTCTCATATGAGAAGACCTTGGCTGAAGCTCTGTCATATGCAGAGCGTCTCAAGCCGATGGTGGTCGATGTTTCTAGCGCACTGTACGCTGCCGAACAAGCTGGTCAAAATCTCTTGTTTGAAGGTGCTCAGGGCACTTTGCTGGATATTGATCATGGCACTTATCCGTATGTGACTTCGAGCAACTGCGTGGCAGGTAATGCGGCAGCTGGTTCAGGTGTTGGCCCCGATTCTTTGCAATACGTTTTGGGCATTACCAAGGCTTATTGCACTCGGGTTGGCGCTGGACCATTTCCGAGCGAGTTGTACGATCATGACAATCCCGCAAAACAAGACCCCATTGGCGTGCGCTTAGCCGAGGTTGGCAAAGAATTCGGTTCGGTGACGGGGCGGCCACGTCGCACTGGTTGGCTTGATGCTGCAGCGCTCAAGCGCTCGATTCAGATCAATGGTTTAACAGGTTTATGTATTACCAAGCTGGACGTTCTAGACGGTCTAGAGACAATCCGTCTTTGCGTTGGTTACAACTTGGATGGTCAAAAATTGGATGTCTTGCCACGTGGTGCTGAATCAGTCGCACGTTGCGAGCCTATTTATGAAGATTTTCCGGGTTGGCAAGGCACCACTTTTGGGATTCGTGAGTGGGCTAAATTACCTAAAGAGGCGCAAAATTTCCTGCGCCGTATTGAGGAAGTTGCTGGTAAACCTATTGCCATGGTTTCTACAGGCCCTGAGCGTGATGAAACCATTCTGCTTGAG
This sequence comes from Burkholderiaceae bacterium, assembly GCA_947452625.1. Lineage (GTDB taxonomy): Bacteria > Pseudomonadota > Gammaproteobacteria > Burkholderiales > Burkholderiaceae > Polynucleobacter. The sequence goes on along the minus strand of CANGEC010000068.1, from coordinate 2,852 downwards.
CATCCTTTCCAGGATTGATGCAAAATATTTGATTCGATTAATTTATTTAACATTTGTAACAAAGGTTTAAATCATGACCGCACGCACCACCTGTAACAGCCTTCAAGTAGCCACCCCTTTATACCGTTTTATCGAGGATAAAGTTTTGCCTGGAACCGGTATTAAGAGCGCTGATTTTTGGAAAGGTTTTGATGAGATTGTGAAAGATCTCACACCAAAAAATGAGGCCTTGTTGGCAAAGCGTGACCGCATTCAAGTGGACTTGGATGAATGGCACAAGGCCAATCCTGGTCCGATTAAGGATATGCCGGTCTATCGTCAGTTTCTGAAAAAGATTGGCTACTTGGACGAGGTGCCTGGAAAAGTGCTTGGCACCACTCAAAATGTGGACGATGAGCTCGCGCTACAAGCTGGCCCACAATTGGTTGTCCCGGTCTTAAATGCTCGCTATGCTTTGAACGCAGCCAATGCGCGTTGGGGTTCTTTATACGACGCGTTGTATGGTACTGACGTGCTCTCAGAAGAAGATGGCGCCACTAAGACCGGTGCCTACAATCCGATTCGGGGTGCTAAGGTAGTTGCTTATGCTCGTAATTTCCTGGATCAGGCTGCTCCTTTAGCTAAGGGTTCGCACCGAGATTCAGTTGGGTATACCGTTGAGGGCAACAAGCTCTCGATCAAATTAAAAGATGGTGGCACTGCTGGCTTGGCAGATGAAAAGCAGTTTGTGGGTTATCAAGGTGATGCTGCGAATCCTTCGGCGATCTTGCTATGCAATAACGGCATTCATATTGATATTGAAATCGATAAGAGCAAGACCATTGGTTCAAGTGATCCTGCTGGTGTGAATGATGTCGTTTTGGAAGCAGCACTTTCTACTATTTTGGATTTGGAAGATTCGATTGCAGCAGTCGATGCTGATGACAAAGTACTTGCTTATGAAAACTGGCTTGGCATTCTCAAAGGAACCTTGGTCGAACAAGTGGAAAAGGGTGGCAAAACCTTTACACGTACCCTTAATCCTGATCGTCAATACAAAGCGGGTATTGGCGCAGTAAATGCTAAAGATGGTGTTGTGACCCTGCATGGCCGTTCACTTTTATTCCTACGTAACGTGGGGCATTTGATGACAAACCCCGCCATCATCACTGGCGAAGGTAAAGAAATCTACGAAGGTATTTTGGATGCGGTTGTAACGGTGCTGATCGCTTTGTACGACATCAAGCGTCCTGCTAATCAAGCTATTGGCAATACCCGCAAGGGCTCTGTTTATATCGTAAAACCTAAAATGCACAGCCCTGAAGAAGTGGCTTTTGCTGGCGAGTTATTTGGTCGCGTAGAAAAACTTTTGGGTCTGCCTGCCGACACTGTTAAGTTGGGGATCATGGACGAAGAGCGCCGTATGAGTGCCAATATTAAGGCGGCGATTGCTGCTGCAGGTGCGCGCGTAGCGTTTATTAATACTGGCTTCTTAGATCGTACCGGTGACGAAATGCACACTGCGATGCATGCTGGCCCAATGATGCGCAAAGGTGATATGAAAACCAGCAAATGGTTATCAGCCTATGAGCGTCGTAATGTATTTGCTGGTTTGGATTGTGGTTTACGTGGTCGCGCACAAATTGGTAAGGGCATGTGGGCAATGCCGGACCTCATGAAAGCCATGTTGGAGCAGAAAATTGTTCATCCTAAGGCTGGTGCCAATACTGCATGGGTGCCATCACCTACAGCTGCGACTTTGCACGCACTTCACTACCATCAAGTCAATGTCAGCGAGATCCAAAAAGAAATGGAAAAGCTGGATGGTGCGGCAGAAGCTGAGGCTTTGATCAATGATCTGTTGACAATTCCGGTAGTGGAAAAGGCGAACTGGTCTAAGGAAGAGATTGCTCAAGAGTTGGATAACAACTGCCAAGGTATTTTGGGTTACGTTGTACGCTGGATTGACCAAGGTGTTGGTTGTTCGAAGGTGCCTGATATTCACAATATTGGCTTGATGGAAGACCGTGCAACTTTGCGCATCTCCAGTCAACATATTGCTAACTGGCTCTTGCATGGCATTGTGACCGAAGCGCAAGTTAATGAGGCCTTACAGCGTATGGCCAAAGTGGTTGACGGTCAAAATGCTGGCGATCCTTTATATCAACCAATGATGCCAAACTATCAAAATTCTTTTGCTTATAAGGCAGCAAGTGATTTGATTTTCAAGGGCCTCGAGCAGCCAAACGGTTACACCGAGCCATTGCTTCATGCCTGGCGTTTGGAAGTTAAAAAAGCTACCGCTAAGTAATTCTTAGCTAAGCTCAAGAGAGATGGATTTGTCGTAAGGCAAGTCCATTTTTCATTAGCGGACCACCTCATGTTCAGCTTCCTTAATCTCTTCTCTAAACCTGCTGCATCGTTAAGATTTCAGTTCAATGATGGCGGGCGTGCAGAGGCTGGCTTTAAGGGTGGGGCAGGGGATTGTGTCGTGCGGGCGATTGCGATTGCAGCCCGGTTGCCCTATCTACAGGTTTATGAGGATTTGCGGGTTGCCAACGCTCGTTACGCTGAACTGAGGAACGATAAGCTGGCAAGAAGGCTTAATGCCAAAGGGAGTTCGCCTAGAAATGGCAACCACCGCAATGTGTTTCATGACTACATTGTGGACTTGGGATTTGAGTGGGTACCGACCATGCGAGTTGGAGCGGGTTGCCAAGTGCATTTGCGGGCGAATGAGTTGCCAACCAGCGGCACACTCATCATCAAGGTATCAAAGCACCTAACGACGATGATTGATGGTGTGATCCATGACACCCATGATCCCTCTCGAGGTGGGCAGCGTTGTGTCTACGGCTACTACTGGAAGCATT
>CANGEC010000067.1 GCA_947452625.1 Burkholderiaceae bacterium | reverse complement strand
GGTACCCAGAAAATTATGGATACCGCTGGTCGTGTTGAGAAATTCCGTCAGAAATTCGGTACTAAAGCGGTTGCTAAAGCAACTGGTGATGGCGCTGCTAAAACTGCCGAGAAAAAAGCTGCTGCTGCAGAAGCTAAAGCTGCTGAAAAGCCAGCCAAAAAGAAGGCTTAATTACAGGCTTACTCTAAACAGGGGAAATTTGGGGAGACCCGCTCACCCCTGCGAGATAATCAAGGCAGCGTTTGCTGCCTTTTTTATTGCCGCCACTACCCGTATCACCTATGGTTAAACTCACCGCCGCCGCCACCACCTCAATTCCACGCATCATCATTTTTGCGTTGACCTTGGTATATGGTTTTGTCGGTCTCTTCTTTCGGGATCCCTGGAAGAATGAAGATGCGATTGGCTTTGGTGGCATGTGGACACTCTTTCGTGGCAACTCTGTAGATTGGCTCGTACCGCATCTTGCAGGTCGCGATCTCTCGCTAGGCGCACCCCTACCCTATTGGATGGGCGCAGCCTTCATTGATCTCTTTGGCTCCTGGATTGGGGCTGCTAATGCTGCACGCTTGTACGCAGCCATTTGCTTTTTTGCGGCAGCTCTAGCAATTTGGTATGCCACTTATCTTTTAGGTCGCCGCACTGAGGTACAGCCCATGACTCTCGCGGTTGGGGGACAACCCAATCGCAAGAACTACGGCATGACTTTGGCCGATGGCGCCTTATTGATTTTCTTAGCTTGCGTTGGCCTAGCTCAGCGCGCTCATGAGACTACGCCAATGATGGCGCAGCTGATGGGGATCAGTATCGTGCTCTACGGCACCATTCGGGGTCTCGATAAACCGTGGCAAGGCGGACTATGGACCGGGCTTGGCATTGTAATTATTGCCTTATCAAGTAACCTGACCCTTAGCTTGCTGGTAGTAACCTCGACCATGATTGCGGTTATTGCGAGCAACGCTAAACTGCGTTTTCGCTGGACACTGACGAGTACTGTTTTAGGTTTGATCGGTTTTGCGATTTGGCCAACACTCTGGCACCTTGGACACCTTAGCCCAGAGTGGCGTCATATTGCCGAAGAAGGCTGGCGCAATATGCCAGAAATGCGCAGCACCCCTTCTCTTGCTTCCTTAAGCTTCCTAAGTGTGAACTTCTGGGCATACGCTTGGCCGGTGTGGCCATTAACGATCATTTCCCTAGCCCACTGGGGGAGAGCTAAAACAGCTGGCGCGTGGCGCGCACCACACCTCTGTATTCCCTTGAGTCTATTTGTAGGCTGCCTAATCTACGTACTTTTTCGCTTAGAAGCCAATGAACATGATTTGATGATTTTGATTCCAAGCTTAGCCATCATTGCCGCCTTTAGCTTACCAATTCTCAAGCGCAGCCTCATTAGCTTTATCGATTGGTTTGCAATGTTTAGCTTCACTCTGATTGCCTTGGCAATTTGGATTATTTGGATGGCAAAGGTGACTGGCTTTCCGGAAAGTACGGCGGCAAACCTGGCGCGTCTCTTACCAGGATTTCAGGGGCAATTTAACTGGCTCGCTTTTATTGTGGCTGTTGCAATTACTGGCGTCTGGGTAGCTGTTGTGCGCTGGAGAACTTCACGAGCTCCAAAAGAAATCTGGCGCTGCTTGATTATTTCTGCATCCGGTACAACTTTGATGTGGGTCCTATTGATGACCTTGTGGCTACCTACTATCAACTACGCAAAAACCTATCGTTATGTTTCAGCGCGCCTGACACAAGTCATTCCCAAAGACTCGGGTTGCATTGACACCAGTAACCTAGGTTTAGCGCAATTAGCTTCTTTTGACTACTTCACTAAACTCAATTTGCGCGATGATCCAAACTGTCCTTGGATGTTGACTCACAATCAATCTGAAGCAAAAGCCTATGCGCAGTTAAACAATAAAAGATTGACCTTATTGTGGGAAGACCGTCGTGCATCTGATCGCGATGAGCGTCTCAGGCTTTACCAAGTCAATCCGGAGTAAGGCATGCTGCACTTTAAGTTATCCCGGCTACGCGAGGATATCCCTGCTTTACTCAAACTGGCTGGCCCCCTATTAATTGGTCAACTAGCGGTCATTGCCTTTGGTGTTTTAGATACTGCCATGACTGCCCGCTATTCAGCGGATGATCTAGCTGCTCTGGCAATGGCTTCTGCCATCTTCATCAGCATCTATGTTGGTCTAACCGGCGTTATTTCAGCTCTCGCTCCAATCGCAGGCCAACTCTTTGGCGCCAAACGCTTTGATGAAATCGGCGAAGAAGTTCGTCAAGCTACCTGGCTGGCACTTGGCCTCACTATTTTAGGTTGCTGTATTTTACTCAACGCCGATTACCTACTCGCCATCTCACGTGTTAATCCCGAGATTGAAGCAAAGGCCAAGCTTTATCTAAACATCTTAGCCTTAGGCTTACCGGCAAGCATGGGTATGCGCGTGTTGATGGCTTTGCACAATGCGGTCTCACGACCTGCAGTCATTACCGTTATCCAGCTCTTAGGGCTTGGTCTTAAATTGCCCCTCAATTTATTATTTATTTATGGCGGCTTTGGCATTGAAGGCATGGGCGGTCCAGGCTGCGCAGTGGCAACTGTCATCATCAACTGGTTCTGGCTCACCATCACTTTAAGCTTTGTATTGATGGATCGTTTCTACCAACCGTTTAAGATTTTTAGTCGTTTTAGCAAGCCTGACTGGCATCGCATTTGGACCTTACTGAAGCTTGGTACACCCATTGGCTTTAGCTATCTCATTGAAGTCACATCATTTACGTTTATGTCGCTCTTCATTGCGCGCTTAGGCACGACTGCGCTAGCAGGGCATCAAATTATTGCCAATATGGGTACCGTGATTTATATGGTGCCACTATCGCTATCAATTGCCACCATGACTTTAGTATCGCAATCGATTGGAGCGAATAAACAAGAACGTGCCGAAGAAATTGGCTGGTCAGCAGTTTTCTTTACCACCGCCCTATGTATCTCGATTGGTATTGCGGTGTGGGTCTTTAAGTTTGAGCTACTGGATTTGTATGATCCGCCAGCGGCAGTCAAAGTATTTTCAGTGCCCCTCTTTTTGTTTATCGCCTTTTATCAAATCTTTGATGCCTTGCAAGTTACGGCCGCCTTTATTTTGCGGGCTTATCGCATTGCCTTTTGGCCAATGCTGATTTACGCTGGGTCACTCTGGGGCGTTGGTCTTGGAGGTGGCTACCTGATGGGTTTCAATGTCTTTGGTAATACACCTCAATTTTTGCAAGGCGCTAGCGGCTTTTGGGCTGGTAACAGCATTAGTCTCGGTTTAGCTGCATGTTTACTGCTCTACCTCTTTAGAAGAACGGCGGCGCGCTTTGAGAAAACGCATCCGCCGATCGAGGTCTAGTCATTCAGATTTCTTTAGATACGCATTAACGCCGAGGGGCTGCATAGCTAGGAACCTGGTTGCCCTTGGCATACATGCATTGTTGATAGGCGATGTTGTACTGCGTCTGCGCTTGATTTTCTTTGCCAGATGCATTCATGGCGCCAATGGCAGAGCCGCCTAACAAGCCGATACCAGCACCAGTACCGACCCCAGTATGACTACCACCACCAATCACTCCGCCAGCAGCGGCGCCTAAAGCAGCAGCAATAGCGGCACTCGTTGCGGCATCTTTGAGAGCGGCATTGCTGGAATCTTTAATAGCGTCAGAGGCAAAACTGCGACACACTTGATCTTCTTGCTGGAAGACTTCAAATGGCTTGCCCTCACGCGGCATAACCGCAATCGTTGGACCCGTTGGCGCAGAGACACAAGCGACTAAAGAGCTAATAAGCGCAGCAGAAAGAATAAAACGTTTCATAACAAATCCTTTGAACTAAATTCGGGAAGATTAATGCGTAGGCTTTGTGGATTTCACCCCGCTAGCAGGTGGAATCGCTGCCTGAGCTTGCCAGCCTGAAGCACACTCTTGGGCATACGGAAAGTACTGGTTACTAGCCTCACAAAAATACCAAACGGCTGGTTGAGGCTGAGATGCTAAAACCAATGGTGGAGGTGGTGGTGCATAGGCAACCGGCGGAGCATAAACCACTGGGGGTGCGTAATAACCGGCATAAGGATAACCGTAAGGACCACCATAATAGCCACCGCCATAGGCCCAACCGCCACGCCAACCTGGGCCCCATCCCGGACCATAAGCCGCAGGTCGCCAGCCACCACCATAACCACCGCCAACGGAGACGTTCCAGCCCACATTGCCAGCCAGAGCCGTCACTGGAAATGCCGCCGCCAAGCCTAACAAGGCAAGAGCAATCAGTGCGGCACGTTTAATTTGTTGCATTAGTTTCATTGTCGACCCCTTTATTTGGTCATCCCATGCTTTTAGTCTACGCCTTCTTTGGGCATAGTAAATACTCCTATTTTATTAACGCTTGAGAGCATCCTAGGCTGACAAGAATAAAGGGTATTTCTTAGTCGAGTTTGGCGCCTGATTGATGAATTACCCTGCCCCACTTCACTGTTTCAGTCTGGATGAGTTTGGCCAAGTCCTGGGGACTGCTAGGGGCAGGCTCAAGACCGCTCGCTAAGAGCTTATTCTTCACCTGAGAATTACTTAAGGCTTGCCGAGTTAAAACATTTAAGCGATCCCGAATCGGTGCCGGCAAATGGGCTGGAGCCATTAAGGAAAACCAAGAGGTTGCTTCAAAGCCATGCAAGCCTTGCTCCGCCAAAGTCGGAATTTGAGGGGCAGCTGGCGAGCGTTTGAGGGTAGTGACACCCAAAGCCTGGACTTCCCCAGCTTTAATCAGCGGCAAAGAAGAAGAAAGATTATCAAACAACATTGAAATCCGCCCGCTCACTAAATCGGGCAAAGACTGCGCCCTCCCCTTGTAGGGAATATGTCGAATCTCAACACCGGCAATCTCTTTGAATAACTCGCCAGACATATGTAGTGAGGTGCCGACTCCAGAGGAGCCAAAGGTGAGTTGATTGGGTTTTGCCTTGGCCAACTCAATGAGCTCATGCAGATTATTGACACCCAAATGCTTATTCACAATCAAGACGTTAGGGGTACTTGCCAAAAAACTAATGGGCATGAAATCCTTCACCGGGTCGTAGGACATCTTGTCATACAGGGCGCCATTAATGGCGTGTATACCAACCGTGCCAATCAGTAAGGTGTAACCGTCAGGCTCACTCTTAGCCACTAACTCTGCACCAATATTGCCGCCATAACCTGGGCGATTTTCTACCAATACCGGCACACCCAAACGCTCTTGCCAGCTTTGCGCCAATTCACGCGCCAAGATATCAGGAGCGCCCCCGGGAGTAAACGTAACAATCAATTTGATGGCTTGATTTGGCCAGGCTGTCGCAGTCGACTGGGTTTGCGCGTCAGCAAATTGCCCAAACAAACAGATCGCTACTGCGCAAGTTGCCCAGAGGCCTTTGACTGCCTTTAATCTTGACCGCATAAAGAAAATTAGAAGCCGAAACGCGCGCGCAACCAAAGCCATCCGTCATACTTCACCGGATCATCAGCGCAAGGGCCAATGCCACACTCTAAAAGTGTAGAAACCAAATTGCCGAAGACCAGCAAGATAAAAATGATCACTAAGGCATTTGCAAACCAAGAGCGAGAGCGTACCTCGCGATTAGGCAGCATCAATAAGATGGCTTGACCAGCCAACAATCCCACGTAGCCGAGAAAAGCCCAAGTGTAAAAATGCAATTCCAAGAAGGTGGCGCCAAAACCTTTATCGCCAGGTAGAACATGCAAGAGGACCTGCCTCAAGGAAACCATCATGCCAATTAATCCGCCTAAAATGCCCCAGCCGTAATGAGCGGAATGGGCGCCAAAGCGTAGGTTCAAAACCAAAGCAAAACCAATGATCACAAAACCCATGCGCTGCATCAAACAAAGCGGGCAAGGAAGTTCGCCAAAATAGAGTTGATCCACAAAAGCGTAAGACAGGACGCCCACTACTGCCAACAGTGCTAACTGGTTGCCTAACCCTGCGAGAGACGGAAATGAATGTTTGCTCACAGACTGATATTGAGGTGACTAGTAGCGTGGAAATGAAACCAATACGCCAAAATACCGGCAGTAATGGCAAGACAAACTAAGCCAGCCAGACGCCTCTCAAACCAGACGAAGATCAGTCCGATAAAAGCGCTCAGAAAAGGCAAGTACATATACATAAGGAGATTCTATCCTAGGATGATTATCCCCAAACAGAAAGCAATCCCAATTAAGGTTAAAGGTTAATCAAGACTGCAGGGCTGCAGAAATAGTTACTGTAGGGTATTTTTGAAGGCAGGCAACATCGGCATTGCCAATACCTCAATACCCTCTTCCCGCAAGGCCTCGGCCTCATCTAGGGTTGTTTGACCCCGAATACTGCGCTCCGGAGACTCTTTGTAATGAATCTTACGAGCCTCTTCAGCAAATGAAGTACCAACGTCTTCAGAACGTCCCATCAGTTCACGCATACCTTTTAAAAAGGCTGCCTGAACTTGAGCCTCAAGCTGCGTATGATCGCTGCCAGTCAGCGCAACTACATCGCCGCTGACACTGCCGCTATCGGTGCTTGCAACCGCCAATTCTGTAGATTGGGCAGGCTTACCGGTGCTTGACTTAGCAATATGAGGAGCCGAAGGCATCCGTGTAATCTCGGTACTCTCGCAAACCGGACAGGCGAGCATACCCTTGTCCTGCTGAACAAGACAATCCTCCTCAGAGGCAAACCATCCTTCGAAGCGATGATCCAGTGGGCAAGAGAGGTTGTAGACTTTCATATGACCTATATCGGGGCAAAAACAACAAATTCAATAGGTCATTTTAAAGCGGATTACATTAAGCCTCAGAAAGAAGCGTTGGCATCACCAAACCACGCCGATAGCGCTCGAGCCAGTAGGCTGAAATCGTGGTTTTGACATCGGTAATCACCCCCTGCTCCACCCAGCCAATGAGCTCTTCTAGAGGCGCTGCAAAGACATCCAAAAACTCTTCCTCGTCGAGTTTATTCTTGCCCGACTCTAGACCTTCTGCCAAATAGATATCAATAAACTCGGTGGAATAGGAAATCACCGGGTGCATGCGCCGCACATAGCTCCACTTCTTTGCGGTATAGCCAGTCTCTTCCTGAAGCTCACGCTTCGCACAGACCAAGGGGTCCTCGCCAAGATCGAGCTTGCCCGCCGGAATTTCCATACAGACTCGAGCAATTGGGTAACGATACTGCCGCTCTAGGAGAACCCTGCCATCCTCCAAGACCGCAATAATCGCAACCGCGCCTGGATGGGTAAGATACTCGCGGATCGCCTCTTGACCGTCGGGCAAACTCACCTTATCGCGCTTCATCTGCAAAAAGATGCCGCCGTAAATATCCTCACCAGAAATACGCTCTTCACGTAAGTGCGCATCACCAGCAGGTAAATCTTGCAAGTATTTTTCAGTCATGACCAATGCATCTCGGGTAAATTTTCACTCTTGCATCATACAAAAGATTCATGACAATATTTTGCCGACCCCAAAAACAATCAAGGCTCCACGAGGGAGCCTTGAAACGCTGCAATGATTGCGAAATTAAGAACCGAGCAAGGTACGACGCATCGCATCTAAACACAGATCCATCAAGCCGGAAGGCAGCATACCCAGTACTAATACCAAAATTGCATTGAGACTTAACAACGCTTTGGTAAAGAAAGATCCGGTCACAGTCACTTCGTGCTCAGGTTCATCAAAATACATCACCTTCACAACTCTGAGGTAATAAAAAGCACCAATCAATGAGGCAACCACTGCGATGATAGCTAGGAAAGTATGCTCAGCATCTACCAAAGCCTCTAGTACACCCAACTTTGCAGCAAAACCCACCGTTGGCGGAATACCGGCCAAAGAGAACATCATGATCAGGCCAATAAAGGCGAACCAGGGGTGTTGCTTATTCAAGCCTTTTAGGCCGCTCAAAGTTTCACAGTCATAACCTTTGCGAGACAGGATCATGAGTAAACCGAAGGTGCCCAAAGTTGTGAGCACATAGGTGATGACATAAAACATGGAAGCGCTAAATGCATGATCATCAAACACCGACAGCATGCCCAACAGCACAAAACCCATCTGCGCAATCGCAGAGTAAGCCAGCATGCGCTTGACATTAGTTTGCGCAATCGCGGTAACGTTACCAAGAATCAACGACAGAATTGCCAGCACCACCAACATCGGCTGCCAATCACCCAAGAGCGGCAAGAGCGTATTCACCAGCAAGCGGAAGAGCAAAGCAAAGGCTGCTAATTTAGGTGCTGCTGCAATCATTAAAGTCACTGCAGTAGGGGCGCCCTGATAAACATCGGGAACCCACATATGGAAAGGTACTACACCCATCTTAAAGGCCAGGCCCGCCACAATAAAGACCAAACCAAAAGCCATCACCAAGTGATTAACACGAGGATCGGCAACAGTTTTGAAGATTTCGATTAGATCCAAAGAACCCGTGACTCCGTAGAGCATTGACATGCCATACAAGAGGAAACCTGACGCCAAGGCACCTAGGATGAAATACTTAATCGCTGCCTCAACACTCATCTCACTGGTGCGACGCATCGCTACCAACGCATAAGTCGGTAAAGCCATTAACTCAAGACCTAGATAAAGCGTTAACAGGTTTGAACCAGAGATCAATACCAACTGACCAAGCAAAGCCAATAAGCTGAGGACAATAAAGTCGGGTCGGAACATCGCACGATCGGCGAGGTATTGCTTGGAGTAAATCAGGCTCACCAAAACAGCGGTGCAAGAACAGGCTTTGAGCAAGTTTGAAAACGGGTCTGACTGAAACAAGCCATTCATGGCTACGAGAGAGACATCGCCCAAGCGACCGATAAAGGCGAAGATCATGTAAACCAACAGAATGATCGAGAAGAAATACACAAAACCAACACCACGGGGTGTGTGGAAAATATCCTGCTCTACACCAGGAGTTAACGGCTGAGTCTCGCGAACATAAACGCTAGCAACCAGCAATAAACAGGTGGCTACGAGTAAAACAAGTTCCGGCAGGATGGCGAAAAGGTCGAATGCTTGCATTTGCTTTTACTCAGAGTTTGCTAACAGCAACATGCTGTAGCAGATTAATAACAGCTGGATGAATAATGTCTGTGAAAGGCTTTGGATAAACGCCCATGCCAATCACGCAGATAGATAAGACCGCCATCATGAAATACTCACGACCATTGAGGTCTTTTAATTCTTCAACATGCTTGTTCGTTACGGCACCGAAGAACACCCGTTTAACCATCCACAAGGAATAAGCCGCACCCAGAATCAAAGCTGTCGCAGCCAGGATACCAATCACAAAGTCATAATCAACCGCCGCCAAAATCACCATGAACTCACCCACGAAACCTGAGGTCGCGGGCAAACCACAGTTGGCCATGGCCATCAACACGGCAAAGGCAGTAAAAGCTGGCATACGATGCACTACTCCACCAAAGTCAGCAATCTGACGGGTATGCATACGGTCATACAGGACACCAATACACAAGAACATAGCGCCAGCAACAAAACCGTGCGAAATCATCTGCACAATGCCGCCCTCAATACCCAATGGGCTAAAGAGGAAGAAACCTAAGGTGACAAAACCCATGTGCGCCACAGATGAATACGCCACCAGCTTCTTCATATCCTTCTGCACTAAAGCAACCGCACCAACATAGATCACTGCCACTAAAGACAAGAAGATCACAAAAGGTCCGAGGTATTGACTGGCGTCTGGCGCGATTGGCAAAGAGAAACGCAAGAATCCGTAAGCACCCAACTTCAGCATGATCGCCGCCAAAACAACAGAGCCGCCAGTTGGCGCTTCAACGTGCACATCCGGCAACCATGTGTGCAATGGCCACATTGGGACTTTCACAGCAAAAGCCATGAAGAAAGCAAAGAACAACAGAATCTGCTCAACAATATCCAAG
>CANGEC010000066.1 GCA_947452625.1 Burkholderiaceae bacterium | reverse complement strand
CTACCAACCCATCCCATCCAATGGATTTTGAGGCATCTGTAGTGCAGGTAAATACACCATTCTCATACCGAAGAGATTCTTCAGGAACCGCTAAATGATGGGCGGCAATCTTGGCTAACTTAGCCCGTAATTTTTTAGCAGCTCCGGCAGCAGCTCCACCCAACATAATCGCCATGCGACTGCCGACTGGACTATTTGATGGCAAGGCGTTTAATGAGTCGGCGTGAAGCACACGAATGCTGTCGGGTTGGCGATCGAGCACCTCACCCACTACAGTCGAGACAAGGGTCTCATGCGACTGACCAGATGAAGATGTGCCCATCAATGCCGTAATACTTCCAGACAAATCGATCCGCACGAGACAGGAATCCATCCAGGTTGTTGTTTGATTCTTTGGATTAAAAAGCGGCTCAAATGAAGAGTTTCCGCCGGAAGGCTCTAGGCAAGTAGACATGCCGATACCAGCTAAATGCCCGTTTGCACGCAAGCGATCACGCTCAGCCATCAACTCTGAAAGTGGAGCAGCATTTAAAGCCTTCATAAACACTGTTTCGTAATCACCAGAGTCATAACTGGTGCCACTCGGAATTAAATACGGGAACTCATCTTTGCTAATCAGATTCTTTTTTCTGAGCTCAATGCGATCCATATTCAGAAAACGAGCAACCCGATCGACACCCGTTTCAATAGCGTAGTTGGTTGGCGATTGACCAAACCCCCTAACCGCTTCTTGTGGTGTCTTATTGGTCATGACTGCAATTGCTTCGTATTGAACACTTTGAATACGATACGGTCCAATAATGGCTCCGACTGGCTTACCAAGCTGGAGTGGTGAACGACCAGAATATGCGCCGATATCATCAACCGCCCGCATTTTCATGGTGCGGATAATGCCATCCTTAGTGAAGCCCATCGTCACATCAAAAATACGATCTGGGCCCTGCATATCACCGCCACGCATATTCTCTAAGCGGTCCTCCACAAAACGCACAGGGCGATTGAGCTTACGAGCCAAATAGGCAACCAAAATGGAGTGCTTGAGTCCACGCTTCACACCATAACTACCACCAACATCAATATCAAAATGTACGCGTACCGCATTGCCATCTAAGCGAAGTGCTTTGGCCAATTGATCAGGAAACTTAGGCATTTGAATAGATGCCCACACATCCATGATTTGCGTGGAATCATTCCACTCGCAGGCAACCGCAAAGGTTTCAATCGGAACTGTCGAGTTTCTTGACCAGCGCGCCCGATAAGATATCTCATGATCACATTTTGAGAAATCTTCTTCTACTGGACCCCAAACGAATTTACGCTGAAAGATCACATTAGAGCCTTGAGCTTCATGTACTAAAGGTGAAGACTGCTCCATGGCCTTTTCAGGATCGACAATATGATCTAAGGGCTCATATTCAACCTCGATTAATTCAACCGCATCTTCAGCAATGGCGCGGGTATCGGCCACTATGGCAGCAACCCATTCACCTGCATATCTTGCGACATCGATTGCCATCGGATAACGCTTAACCAAGGGGGCATCAACACCTGGCAACATCGGATCCGTGTTAGTCAATAATTCAGCTCCGGTCACTACAGCATGAACTCCGGGCAAACTTAAGGCCGCGCTAGCATCAATGGACTTAATTTTGGCATGCGCGTAAGGGCTAGCAACAATCGCAACATGCAGCATATCGCGCAAATGAACGTCTGCCGCATATCTGCCCTGACCGACTACAAAGCGTCGATGCTCAACCGCGCGTCTGGGTTTGCCGATGTATTTAAACTGCTTATCAGCCATGGTTGCGCTCCCCGCCAGTGGCATGCAATACTGCATCCACGATCTGCTGATAGCCGGTACACCTGCATAGATTCCCGCTAATTGCTTCGCGAATCTCTTCCTCGGATGGGTGGGGGTTATGCTTCACCAGATCATGACAAGCAATCAACATTCCTGGAGTACAGTAACCACACTGCATGGCATGGCACTCACAAAACGCATCCTGAATCTTCGATAGCTCTCCACGCTCTGGCGCAAGACCTTCTACTGTTACCACTTCCATCCCGTCAGCCTGTACAGCGAACATGCAACACGATCTAATAGGCTCATTGTTTAACAGGATAGAACAGGCACCACACACCCCATGTTCACAGCCGACATGCGTTCCGGTTAAATGAACCTCATCACGGATAAAGTCAACCAAGGTCATTCTTGGCTCAACCTCTTTCGCATAAAGAGTGCCATTGACAGTAATTTTGACTAAAACTTTATTTACCATTATTGATTTCCCATCGCATTTTCAAGAGCCTCAACCAGCACTCGAGCTAGCAAAGTAGCTGCGAGACTTTTTCTAAATTGGGCAGTGTTATGTGTATCACTGCCTGGATCGCATTCCTTAACCGCCTCATTGGCTACTTCTTGCGCCAATTGCGGAGTTAACACTTTTCCAACAAGCTGCTCGGCCAACCTTGGGAAAGCCATTGGCGCGCCATTCACCCCACCAACCCCAAAGGTAATTCGCTTCACTAGACCCTTGGCATCCACTTGAATTTGGCAGGCAGCAGAGGCAATCGCAAAATCCCCTTTACGCATTGAGACTTCTGTAAAGGCGGTGCCAACCTTAGCACCGCTCCAAATTGGAAAATCAATTGCCACCAGGCATTCTGTTTCAGCAATAGCCGTATACATCGGCCCTAAAAAAAACTCATTCGCGTTCACCGAGCGAACCCCTTGAGATGCACTTTGTAAATGCATCGTGGCGCCCATGACTTGAGCTGCTAACGGAAGCTCCGCAGAGGGATCGGCGAATGAAAGACTGCCGCCAATGGTTCCTCTATTACGGGTTTGACTATGGCCAACCCAGTTCAAGGCTTTTTTAACCAAAGGGGCGGTGATATTTAATGCAGCGTTAAATTCAATATCTCGTTGTCTTGTGCAAGCGCCAAAGCGAATGGTTTCTCCATCCTCACTAACCTGCTTTAATTCATCGAGCCTATTGATATCAATCAACAGCGATGGTCTAGCAAAACGCATCGCCATCATTGGAACCAGGCTTTGACCGCCAGCGATTAATTTGGCATCCGAGCCCACTTCCTCCAATACACCTAGAGCCTGATCTAGGTTTTCGGCACGAACATAATCAAAAATAGCGGCTTTCATCGGGAACTTTCAATCTATCAAGAAACCCACAAACGTAGGCATGCTTAAAGGCAAATTTATTGAAAACAAATTTTGTTCTCACCCCCATCCAAAAGCAATGTAATATTACTCATATCTCATGAGAAATTCTCATGAGACAAATAATTAAGTTATTGTTTATATTGAGTTTATTGTTTTTATTATGAGAAAAATTCCGCCATTAAATGCACTGAAGGCTTTTGAATCTGCTGGTCGACACCATAGTTTTACCAAAGCAGCCAAAGAGCTAAACGTTTCCCAAGGCGCCATCAGCAAGCAAGTGGCTACTCTGGAAGAATGGCTCAATACCCAACTATTTATCCGCACCCAATCACAGCTCAGTCTTACTGAAGCGGGGCAAACACTACTGGCAACCGTAACCCCTGCCTTTGATCGCATTGCCCTCACCACAATGAGATTGACCGAAAGCTTAACTGAGGTAAGCGCCTTAAATGTGAATGCCCCACCCACGTTCACTATGCGATGGCTCATCCCAAGAATTTCATCATTTCAAAAAATACATCCTGAAATTGAAATTAAGCTCACCACCTCAACCGCGCCCATCAACTTTCGGGAGTTTTCCTACGATATTGCGATTAGAGGCTCGCAAGAAGAACCAGAGCTAGATAACTCAACGCCATTTATGACGGAAACCATTATCCCCATATGCCGGCCAGATTTATTAATGAACAAATCGATTCAGACTCCCGAGAACATTAATCAACTCACTGTTATTGGTTACGATACCGAACCAATGAAATGGTCTGAATGGGCTCAGTCTGCCGGTGTAAATGAATACCGACCTACGGTTGCACTTCAATTTGAGCAAATGTACTTTGCTCTTCAGGCGGCCAATGAAGGTCTTGGGGTTGTGCTTGTGCCCTTATTTCTGGTTGCGGACGATATTGCCACTGGAAAACTATGCGCACCATTTGGAATGCTTGGCGCTCGACAAAGAAAATACTATGCCGTCTCAAGAATCAAAGTCAAAGACAACCCAATGATTAAGGTTTTTTATGAATGGCTCTCACGAGAAAGTATTGAAACAGAAAAAAAGATGAAAAAATTACTGATGCAGCAAGTAGGGAGCTAATTGTCACCAACGCACGTCAATATCGCACAATTCTTAAAGCAGGTTTGAATAACTGATCCTTTATAGTGCCGAAATGTCTTTTTTTCGCCATTCATTTACTCCGCTCAAATTAACGCCCTGGCTACTATGGATTGCCAGCAATCTAGTGCTTGCGGCGCCTTTTGAGATCAAGGTCCATGACGAGCTCATTGCGGATTACCAACACTCAGCCTATGAAGTAGAAACCAATTTATTCCAAGCCCCTGCCTCACAGGGACTTAAAACCAATGTATTTCAAACGCGGCTTGAGTATGGTTATGGAATTACTGAGAGAAGCGAGATTGGCGCCAATATCTATCTCAGTCATTACAACGACATTAGCTATGTGAATGGTGGCAAGATCAGCCATATGTATATTCCCACACATGATGAAGAAGGTCTTTGGCATTACGGCGTTAAAAATGAAATCAATTACATCAAAGATGTTGGCGGAACCGATACAACTTTTTATGAATTAACCCCCATCCTTGCTGTACAACTCAAAGACTGGCGCTTCACGATCAACCCAAGCGTTGATATCACCCTGAATAAAAACAGCACCGTCACTTTCTCACCATCCGCCAAGATTGCTTATAACTTCACCCCCGCGGTTGATATGGGTGTGGAGTACTACGCCGATAACCTACCCATCAAAGGCCTATATAGCGTTACTCAACAACCCAATACGGCCTATCTCGTAATGGATACCAAATATGGAAAATCCACATTTAACTTTGGAGTTGGTAAAGGCGTCACCGCAGTAAGTGATAACTGGGTGGTCAAGTTCATAGCCGCATTGAACTTTGATTAGCCTATAAAGGAGACGCCGCCAATAAGAAGTGGCCCTGAAGTACTGGCACGGGAATTATTAGTTCAGAGCCACTCCAATCCCCGCCTTCAGTCAAAACAAAACCACCCGAAGGTGGTTTTTCTGCCGCAGAGTGCTATCTTCCCTCATTTAACTTTTTGGACAACCATTGGCTAATGGCTTGCCAGCAATGCGATCCTTCACCCAGTCAAGATACATGGGCGCCGATACACCCGGAGTCGTAAAGTGTGTTTGCTCTCCAGGCAACTGAATTCTGCCGACATTGCCACCCATGGCGCACATTTGCTTTTGATAAAGCTCATGCATGATTGGAGGAACCGCAGTATCTTTTGTGCCCCAGTAAATTACGACTGGTGCTACTGGTTTTACCGGCTTCACACTTCCATCAACAAATGCCTTGACCCATGCTAAAGAATTACTAGACTGCGGCTTTAACAGAGACTTATAGTTATCTCCATAGGCATAGTTAAAGCTATCAGATAGCACATGAACGCATTTGTTTCTTGCTAACTTATCTACAGCCTTTGCACCTTCATCCGTCAATACATCGGTCAATTGCAAGCCAGGGAATGCAGCCTGCGTACCCCAAAGACCCATTACGTAATGCGCAAACAAAAATACGTTTGGCACATTTGCTTGGGTAAAGCCATTCATCAATTTAGTCGCTCCAGCTTCATCGCTAGGTGGATTTGACAGCATGGCAGCGACATCTTCGGGGGCTAAAGCAACAAACCCAAGATACTGCAAGTTATCAGCTGCTGTACCTTGTTGCGCCTGGTAGTCTGGCAAGCTTGCAGCCGCAATCGTAGCTCCACCACCTTGTGACCAACCATAAATAATGGTTTTTTTACCAGCGCCCACTTCTTTCATGGAGCTAGCCGCTCTTGCTGAGTTAATCACATCCCTACCGTTCGTTTGCGCTACAGCATATTGGTGCTTTCCGCCACCGCCAAGTCCCTGGTAGTCCGTAGAAACAATGACGTAACCCTCTTTAATGAATTGCTCTACATTTGGAATGCCGTAATCAGTCCAGGAGTTTCCATCCATTAAAAAATATTCATTTAACGGCGCAGTTGGATCGATGATTTGAGATGGGCCACAATTTTGAGCTGAGCCTGTTGTGCCATGAGCCCAAGCCATAATTGCCCTACCTTCTTTGGGGGCTGAGCCGGCAGGGGCAATGATGGTTCCCGTTGCAATAGTCTTGCGGCCAGCAACATCAGATGAAATATAGGCAATCTTCCAAGCCTGCGCACCCTTAACAGTCGTGTCAATTTTTTCTTTTTTAATCACTTGCCCCAATTTACCTTCAGGAGCCATTTTGATAACAGCGCTATAAAAAGGGGGTAATGGCGGATCAGCAAGCACTGCAGAGCAGTTCAGGATCAATAAAGAGCCTATGGCCAAACCGGAGAAAAAGTTTTTCATATTGAGTTCCAATCCGTGATCAATACATTGCAATAGCAAAACTATACTATAGGGACATGAAATAACAGAACTGCTCGCAATCCCTTGGCGATGAGTTCAAGAGTAATGCTTTGACAAAGCCCGCTCTTCTCGACGAACCAGAAACAAAAAAGCCCCCGAGCTTTTATTCAGAGGCTTTGGGGATCGGAGTCGAATCACTAATCGGAAAGAGCGCTGATCCTATAGACGCTAGTCTGCATTGATCTAAACGACAAACTCACTGCGCACGCACATATAGATCTTTACCATTCTTAATGGTCTTGACAACTTGAATGTCTTTAATTTCCATTGGGTCGACCTTCAAGGGATTGCGATCAAGCACGACTAGATCGGCAAATTTTCCAGCAGTAACGCTACCCTTGCTTGCTTCTTCCTTATACATAAATGCGGGAAAAGCAGTAAAGCCACGCAAAGCTGTGTATGCGTCGGTTCGTTGATCGGCACCTAAGGTTTGGCCACCATAAGTTTGACGATTGACTGCGGTCCAAATCGTAAACAATGCACTTGGCCCCGAAGAAGGAGTGTCGTTATGAATGCCTGCATTAAGGCCTTTTGCCTTCGCCCAAGCCATCGGCACCATATTATTGGCTCTCTCATCCCCTAAGATCTTTTTATAGACATCACCATACATCCAAATGTGATTTGGCATAAATTGGGCAATGACTTTATTGTTCTTGTATTGATCCAATTGATCGTTACGAACAAAAAAGGAATGCGCAATCGTAGTCCTACGATCTTCGGTAATACCCGTCTCACGAATAGCCTTGGCAATTGCCGAAAGAGCAATATCAATTCCACCGTCACCGTTGGAGTAGCCGTAATACTGAATATTTTTCTCATAGGCTAGTTTTGCGTAACGATCAACCAAGTCTTGCGATCCCGCATCTAAGCCACGCCAATCCTTTGGAAACCCAGTGGTATCTGCATAAGGCTTGCTGAAATAGGCCAACTTTAATTGCGGGGCACCATCTGTGGAAACCATGATTCCAGCAACCTTAAATCCACCTTTGCCATTGGCATAGACGCCAAATGGATATTTGGGATTGGATGCTAACAACTGGTCAACCACATCATAGGTCGGCAAGGCAATCAGATTGATCTTGATCTGCTTGCTATCAGCCGCTTGACGCATATTGTTGATATCTTCTACAGTGGTTTGATAACTTTGCGCAGTCGTAAAACCATTTGAGGCGTAAATTCTCTCGGCCTTACGGTAAGTTTCCATGGTTAAGTTGCGGGAAAATTTACCAAATACTTTCGCCGTTGCAATGAAATTTGGTTCGCCAATCAAGACACCGGTAAGTTTTCCAGTTTTTGGATCAACAGGAAGCATTCCTTGCGTTACTTTGGTATCTTTAGTAAAGCCCAGCTTTTTCAAGCCTGCAGTATTAACGATACCCGTTATCGTGGAAATATTATTGACAAAAACGGGTTGATTAGGAAAGGCTTGATCTAATTGTTCAATGGTGAGGGGGCCGTCAGTCAAAAAGGCATCCGCATACTCTGCGCCAATAATCCAGCCATTAAACGGTTTAGCTTCCGCTTTCAAGCGGCCGATGAGTTCCTGGGTTGTATGAGGAGGCTTTTTTGAAAAATAACCAAGATTTACACCCAAGGTATTTTGCGCAATCAAAGTAAAGTGACCCCAAGCATCGATAAAACTTGGCAACAAGGTTCGACCCTTTAAATCCTGCATGTTTGGGTTGGGACCGGCTTGATTTAAAGCATCTTGCAGATTGCCGGTATAGGCGATCTTTTCGCCCTTCACTACAACCGCCTCTACATACTGAGGTTTATCACCCTCCATCGTCAGAATATCGCCATTGAAATACACCGTAGCAGGAGTGGCAAACACTTTGAAGGAAATCAAAAGCAGGAATGCGGGGATATATATTTTGGAGATTTTCATAGCTGAGTGACTTTTTAAACAATAGAGAATTCAGGCAAACTGGGTGATAAAAGATCATACCAATTAATCTAAATATCCCCTAATCCTGCCAAGAACCACCGCTATGCTGTCACACCCCAGAATGCATAACCCTAATAGAGCGCTAGTTAAAACCCTAAGCTAGGCGAAATATCGTTTCTGAATCGCTAGAGCTACTGAAACTAACCCCACCATAATTGGCACCTCTACTAGTGGGCCAATAACAGCTGCAAAAGCGGCTCCCGAGTTAATGCCAAATACAGCGATTGCTACAGCAATGGCTAACTCAAAATTATTACTCGAGGCTGTAAATGACAAAGTACAGCAGCGCTTGTAGTCAACACCCATCTTGATAGTGATGAAAAAGGTTAAAAGAAACATCACTACAAAAAATACCAACAACGGAATGGCAATGGTCACTACATCCATAGGCAATTGCAGGATCAGCTTACCTTTCAAACTGAACATCACCACAATCGTAAATAGCAATGCGAGCAAAGTTATCTTGCCGATTCTGGGTACAAAAACATTCTGATACCAATCTTTACTAACAAACTTAAGCATTACAAAGCGAGTTAAGAAACCTGCCACACACGGAATGCCTAAATAGGTGGCAACCGTTTTAGCAATTTCTCCGATAGTGATATTGACAACAGCACCAGCGAAACTAAAATATGGCGGCAACACGGTTAAGAAGAAGTAAGCATATAAACTGAAAAACAGCACCTGAAAGACCGCATTAAATGCCACCAAGCCTGCAGCGTATTCAGTAGAGCCCTTAGCGATATCGTTCCAAACAATAACCATCGCAATACAGGGTGCGATGCCAATCAGAATCAGTCCTGCCATATATTCAGGTTGAGCAGGTACAAATACCATCGCCAAGAAAAACATCAAGGTTGGTGCAATGATCCAGTTGAGTAAAAAGGCCAAACCAAATACTCGCTTGTCTTTGAATACATCAGGCAAGTCTTCGTATTTCACCTTAGCAAAGGGAGGGTACATCATCAATATCAAGCCTATCGCAATAGGAATGTTGGTTGTGCCCGATTGAAATTGATTTATAAATCCCTCAATGCTTGGAACAAAATAACCCAAGCCAATACCTACGGCCATCGCAGCAAAAATCCAAACAGTAAGGTATCTATCTAAAAAGGAAAGTTTTTGGGTAATTTGACTCATAATTTTGTGTGGATTTCTTTTAAGCTCATGGAATCTAATTTGTCTAAAGGTACATCTGCCAAGAGATCAATACGTTTTTTAAGACCAATCATGACATCTTTAAAGGCGCGCTTTTTATCCTCATCACTGCCTTGCACTTGAGACGGGTCAGGAAATCCCCAGTGAGCAATTGCTGGATTGCCCCGCCAAAATGGACAAACCTCACCGGCTGCATTGTCACAAACAGTAATAATGAAATCCATCTTAGGAGCATCGGGCAAACCATACTCATCCCATGACTTAGAGCGTAGCTTACCTTCGTCATAACCCATCTCCAGCGCTAATTCTTTAGCAAATGGATTTACAGAGGTACCGGGAGTTGATCCAGCTGAGTAGCCCACAAACTTACCACTTGGATGCGTGGAGGCCAATACCTCACCCAACACTGAGCGGGCAGAGTTATGGGTGCAAAGAAAAAGGATGTTGTATTGCTTCATTTAGCTTTCACCTTCTTAAGATTTTGGACGGGCAGACAAGACTGACCACCGCAGCAATTAGCCAATAAAAATTCGCTTAATTTTTCAACCTGCTGAGCATTGGGGCGAT
>CANGEC010000065.1 GCA_947452625.1 Burkholderiaceae bacterium | reverse complement strand
GTTGAATAAATTTCAGTAGCGCCTGAAATCCAGGAGCACCAACACCCCCCTCAATAATCGGGCGCCCCATATGATCGATCACGATATCAATTGGATAATTTGCAAACACTTCTTCTAGGTTTGGATAAGACTCAATATCCAGCAAAAATTGCGTATGCCAACCATATTGGCGAACGCGTTCACCTAAATGCCGAGCTTTATCAAGCGAGAGGCCAATGTTACCAACAAGGTTGCAACGAAAGCCGCGAACACCAGCCTTATGAAGCCGCTCAATCTCGTTGTCTGTAATCTCTTCATTCATCAAAGCTACCGCCCGAAAACGATCAGGAGCACTAGCCATTACATCCAAAGCCAGTGAATTATCTAAGCCATAAATATTAGCATGCACAATCACCGCCCTTTGCACACCCAAGATATCCAACATCTTTAAATAATCAGAGACTTTGACTGGCGGTGGGAGGTAGGCCGGATTCTCACACAGAGGATATTTCTCGAAATCATCATAAATATGGCAATGACAATCAACCGCGCCAGCAGGAAGCTTAAAACGAGGCGCGCTAGTATCAAAAACAGGGTTGGGGTTTTGGCGCTTGCCTGAATTGCTCATCATGCATCCTTTATAGATTAATCACTCGAGCATATTTAAACATGAAAGAGTGATTCAGGCTAAGCCCAGCAATAAGATGCGTACACCTAGATAAATCTAAGAACCTTCATGAGCAGATACATAGGATGAGATTTTTCTAAACAAACCTTCAAACTCTAAGCTAGGTTGGTGCCCAGTCAGGGGATCCTTGTTTAGAGCAAAGATCGAGTCTATGATTTCCCAGTCATCTTCCGTTAAAACATCTTCGGCAACAGGAATGACTACCTCAGTCTCAACTTTCATATGGTTTAAATAAAACTCTTTGTATTTTTTTAACTCATTCACAAATGTTTTTTGACGACCACTCCCCAGCATCTCCCAAAGCATCAAAGAATGCATCAATGACCACACAGCACTTTCTCCACGCTCATGTTGGTCATCTAGCTCTTTAATCACACTCTTGAGTTCATGGGATCTTGCCAATACCATCGGAAATAAAGCTTCAGACTCTTTTTTATGATGTAACTTTTCTGGATACTCAGCGATGTAGACCAACATTGCCCTCATCGCCTCAAAATCCTCAGCAACCAAAGTAGAGGCGGGCTTTTGTGCAACTTCTTCTAATGAATATAAAACTGCTCTTAAAGCCGCATGCTCTTCACCGATGACCCGCAACGCTAAATGTTTCATATTGACCTAACAGTAATTACAGACTGACTAAACCCCTAAATAGCTTGGAAGATCCGGGTGATGTAATACCTCGTCTGCGGCGCCCTGCAAAACAATTTTGCCTTTTTGCAAAACCACAGCCCTATCAGAATGATTTAAAACCTTCTTCCAATCCCTATCGACTATTAAAGTCGCAATACCACTGTCACGAATCTTTCTAATGACATTCCAGATTTCTACTACGATCAGAGGCGCCAAGCCCTCAGTAGCCTCATCCAAAATGAGCAATTCTGGGTGAGTCATCAAAGCCCGTCCAATCGAAAGCATTTGCTGCTCACCACCTGACAGCTGCGCACCCAAATTACTAAAGCGCTCTTTTAACCTTGGGAAGGTATCCAAAACCCTCTCCAGATCCCAATCATTTCTGCCATTACGACCGGGATGAGCGGCCATAATTAAATTTTCACGAACAGTTAGATTTGGAAATACTCCACGCCCTTCCGGCACATAAGCTACGCCCAAACGAGCAATTTGATAAGGTTGCATCTCAATCGAATTGATTCCACGAATTATGACATTGCCTTGCCGTTGCGCCACATGGCTCAAAATGGTTCGTATCAACGTACTCTTACCCATACCATTTCGGCCAAGCAAGCCTACTGTTTCATTTGCTTCAATCGCCAAATCCACTCCATGTAATACATGACTAGATCCATACCAAGCATGTAGATTCGTAGCTTGTAAGAAATAAGCCATTACTCAGCTCCCAGATAGGCAATTTGCACATTTCGATCTGCCTTCACTTCAGCCGGGGTTCCGCAAGCAATCACAGATCCATTCACCATCACTGTAATGCGATCGGCAATTCGAAAAACTGCATCCATATCATGCTCAACCAATAAAATTGCATGATTAGGTTTAAGTTCATTTAAAAAACTCAGCATCCGCTCGGTTTCATCGGCACCCATACCAGCAAGCGGTTCATCCAACAATAAAATAACGGGGTCCGTTGCCAAGCACATAGCTACTTCTAACTGTCTTTTTTGCCCATGCGATAAAGCACCGGCAATTCTGTCTTTTGCTTCTTTTAGGCCCGTTTTTTCAATGACGGCATTGGCTTTAGCAACGCTATAGTCACATTGATCGGCATCTTGCCAAATTAACCAAGCTTTTTGATCATGCGCTTGCGCTGCGAGTCGACAGTTTTCAAAAACAGAAAGGTCGGGAAAAATAGTATTGCGCTGATAACTTCTGCCTATGCCGCTTTTAGCTCTTTTAGGCTGAGACCAAGTGGTAACGTCACTACCTAAAATATTGATAACGCCTGAGCTCACCGGAATTTCGCCCGAGAGTAAATTAATGAGCGTTGATTTACCAGCACCATTAGTGCCGATCACCGCATGAATTTCACCGCGTCGCAGTTCAATACTCACGTTGTTGACGGCAACTAAGCCACCCCACCTGCGCACCAACTGGCTAGCTTGTAATAAGACATTTTGGGAGTTGGTATTTTCCATTATGAATTTGCTCCAGAATGGGGATCTTTATTGGCTACTCCGCCCCAGCGCCCCGTCAAGCGTGTCTGCCAATAAGAAGGAAGACTTACTAGGCCTTTGGGCAATAAGGCGACACAAAAAATAATGGCCAAGCCCAAACCTAAATGCCAATGCTTGGAGAAAGCACCAAAGATTGCTTCTGAACGAAAAAATTCTTCGAGTAAGGCAAAAGCAAACGCACCGATCACTGCACCCCGCAGATATCCTAGGCCGCCCAAGATAATCATGATCAATACCGCGCCGGATTGATGCCAGCTTAATAATTCCGGATTGACGAAGCCGTCCTTGATAGCAAATAAAAACCCAGCTAAGCCGGCAATAGCACCAGAGATGACAAAGACCGCTAACTTATAAAAATAAGTGTCATAGCCCGTTGCACGCATTCTGTGCTCATTAATTCGAATGCCAACTAAGGCATGGCCAAATCGTGACCGCAACATCACCCCCAGGAATATCAACACCGTCAATAATGAAGCGACAGCGAAATAATAGAAAATCATGGGATTATCTAAACCATAATCTAAAAATAGCTTGGGTTTAGAGTTGAGGTAGATACCATCTGTACCACCTCCCAGCGGAGTATCATGAATGATGTAGTACACCATTTGCGCAAAAGCCAAAGTCACCATAATGAAATAGACGCCCTGCGTTCTGAGAGATAGGGCACCTACTACCAGCGCCAATATCGCAGAAGCCGCAATACAGGCGCTCAGCAGCATCCACAAAGAAGGATTTGGAAATTGCGCGCTTGCTAGCACAGCCACATAAGCGCCAACTCCAAAAAAAGCTGCTTGGCCAAAACAAACTAGGCCTGTCGTACCTACCAGAAGCTCAAGACTTAGAGCAAAGATAGCGTAAATGACCGTTTTGATAACCCAGTCATTGCTGTACTCGCTACCAATAAAAGGCAGAACCAGGAGAACTACAAAAAACGGGACAAAGAAAGTGAATGAGCTCTTTTTCATGTGCCAGCCTTAAATAAGCCATTCGGCTTCCATAGCAAGATGATTGCCATCAAGACATAGACCAGAACGCCTGCCGCTTGAGGCAACATCACCTTGCCAAACGTGTCCACAAAACCAATGAGCAGTGAAGCCACCAAGGCACCCTTGATTGAACCTATACCGCCAATCACTACAACGACAAAACAAATGATCAAAATGGTTTGACCCATACCTGGATACACCGACGAGACCGGGGCGGCCACCATGCCAGCAAACGCAGCGATCGCTACTCCAGCAGCAAAGACCACACGATAGAGAAATTTAATATTGATGCCGAGCGATTGGGTCATCTCCCGATTCACACTACCGGCACGAATCATCATGCCCAGCTTTGTTTTCGTGAGCACCAAGTACATCCCAATTGCCAATGCAATACAGACTGCTGAAATAAAGAGGCGATAGGTTGGATAAACCATGACATCTGTCAGCGGAATACTGCCTTCCAACCACTCCGGGGGCTTAACACCATAGACCTCATCACCAACGAGCAAACTTCGACACTCTTCAAAAACCAAAATCAAACCATACGTCATCAATACTTGCTGCAAATGATCACGGGTATAGAGGTAACTAAAAAACGCCCACTCTAATAAGTAACCAAATACCGCCGAAGTGATAACGCCAAAAACTAAGGTGGCAATAAAGCCGCCACCAAAAGCATTGCTCACAATTGGCGCCAAGCCAAAGGCAAGATAAGCGCCAATCATATAAAAACTGCCATGCGCTAAGTTAATGACGCCCATGATCCCAAAGATAAGACTGAGACCAGAGGCGACCAAAAACAATAGCAAGCCATACTGAACAGAATTGAGCGATTGAATTAAAAAAGTAGAAAAATCCATGTTCATCCTGGCTTAGCAATAGGGTTTATTAGAGGCTGCAACCACGCGCAGGATCCGCCAAAGCCTTAGAAGCTACAGACTTATATTTATTCTCCTTGCCCACAACCTCACGCAAATAAATATCTTGAATCGGATTGTGTGATTTTGAGATAGTGAATTCACCACGTGGACTATCAATCTTCGCTTTCAAGATTGCCTCTTCAAACTCACCCTTCTTAGATAAGTCCCCCTTGGAGGCATTTAAGCCAATCGCCAACAATTGAGCAGCGTCATATCCTTGAACAGCGTAAACATCAGGCTGCATTTTGTAAGCCTTGACATATGCCAAGCGGAACGCATTGTCACGCTTGGAGTTCAAGCCATCCGCATAGTGCAGCGTTGTTAACATTCCCGCAGCTGCAGTTCCCTGCGCCTCTAAAGTACCGTCAGTCAAGAAACCCGGACCATACAAGGGAATGGATTTATTTAAACCTGCCGCAGCGTAGTCTTTAACAAACTTAACCGCACCTGCACCCGCAAAGAATGCATATACAGCATCCGGCTTAGCAGCAGCGATTTCAGTTAAGAGTGACTGAAACTCCACGTTTGGAAACGGCACGCTGAGTTCCTTCATCACGGTGCCGCCATTCTTTTCCAGACCCTCTTTAAATCCTTTAACAGATTCATCGCCGGCAGCATACTTCCAAGTAACCGTAATCACTTTTTTAACACCTCTCTTTGCCGCCAACTCACCCATGGCGTAACCAGGTTGCCAGTTGGTAAAAGAGGTACGGTAAATATTTTTTGCGCACATTGGGCCGGTAATAGCATCTGCACCAGCATTAGGCACAATCAACAAGGTACCAGTATCTTTGGCAACTTTAGCCATCGCCATCGCCACCCCAGAGTGCACCGAGCCGACTACCAAATCAACGTTATCACGCTTAATTAACTTATTGATATTGTCAGTAGCCTTAGAAGGCTCGGACTCATCATCCACTTTCACATATTCCACTTCGCGCCCTGCAATCTTGCCACCCTGCTCTTTCACATAGAGCTGGAAACCATTTTCAATCGCATTTCCCAATGACGCATAAGTACCGCTATATGGGAGCATCAAGCCCACTTTGATTTTTGGTGCAGTTTGTGCAAATGCCAAACTCATACTGAGGGACGCCAATGTTAAACATACGCCAATTTTCTTAAAGTTCACTTTTATCTCCTTAGTGATTAATGTTCTAGCTAGATACTACTGAACCGCATTTACTTTTTCAAAATAATCCTTAACAACACTCATTAAGACCTGTGTCTGATCTTTATGAGGAGAGTGCCCACAATCGTCAATCTCTATAACAACCGCCTGATCAGCAAGCTTCTTGATTCGATTAACTTGCTCCATCGTGCCATAGGGATCCTGCTCGCCCTGGATCGCCAAAATTGGACACTGAATCTTAGCAACCTCATCTTCAATAGACCAATACTTGAACTCCGGCTTTAACCAAATAGTATTCCATCCGTAAAAAGCAGAATCCA
Source organism: Burkholderiaceae bacterium (assembly GCA_947452625.1). Classification (GTDB taxonomy): domain Bacteria; phylum Pseudomonadota; class Gammaproteobacteria; order Burkholderiales; family Burkholderiaceae; genus Polynucleobacter. The sequence goes on along the minus strand of CANGEC010000065.1, from coordinate 4,218 downwards.
CATCAGCATGGTAACGACTAAGGCGCTCTTTCAAGCCACCCGCGCGATAGTGATCCCGCGCTTGCACAATACTTTGAATCGTCAAGTCTTCCACAAACAAATGAGGGGCTAGCACAACTACCCCCGCCACCAACCCGGAATAATGAGCCGCACTTAATAGCGCAATAGATCCACCATCGCTATGCCCAAATAACCATACTGGCTCATTCAGTTTTAAACCCTCGATCACTTTCGGGAGCACCTCTAAGGCTTGTTGATGCAAAAAATCCACATCCCAAAGACCCTCAGAATCCCGCGGAGTCGAAAGACCATAAGCAGGCCGCGAATACACCAAGCCTTTAATGCCCAAGAGCTTGCACATCTCGTGTGGAAAATCATGCCACATTGATACCGAACCCAAGCCCTCGTGCAAAAAGACCATCACGGGACCTGGCGCATTCAGCTCACCAACCCAGGCATATTCCACCGAGACCGGTTTATCGCGCCACATAATATCGAGGAAATGAGCTGTGGTAGACATGAAACTAGCTATGGGCTTGAGCTTCTTTTTCACGCAAACGGAAGCGTTGAATTTTGCCTGTAGCCGTCTTTGGCAACTCAGTCACAAACTCAAATGCGCGTGGATATTTATAAGGGGCTAAGCGATCTTTGACAAAGAGTTTTAATTCTTCAGCAGTCGCTTGATGACCGTCTTTGAGTACCACGAATGCTTTGGTTTTCACCAGGCCATCGGTATCCGTAAAACCGATCACAGCGGCCTCTAAGACCGCAGGATTTTGCACCAAGGTCGCCTCAACCTCAAAGGGTGAGACATAAATACCGCTGACTTTGAGCATGTCATCATTGCGCCCTGCATAGGTATAGTAACCATCGGTATCGCGAATATATTTGTCACCACTCTTAGTCCACTCACCCTGAAAAGTCTCACGAGTTTTGACGCGATTATTCCAGTAGAGCAAAGCAGCGCTTGGGCCTTTAATGTAGAGATCGCCAATCTCACCATCAGGAACGCTATGGCCACTTTCATCACGCAAATCAACCTCATAGCCTGGAACCGGCTTACCTGTGGTGCCATACTTCACATCACCCGGCTTATTCGAAAGAAAAATATGGAGCATTTCAGTAGAGCCTAAGCCGTCGATAATTTCACAACCAAATTGCTTGGTCCATCGATCGCCAATATCTTTTGGTAAAGCCTCGCCTGCAGACGAGCACATTCTCAAGGCAACCTTATCGCGCGAGGGCAGCTCCGGGCTAGCTAGCATTCCACCATATCCAGTGGGAGCACCAAAAAATATCGTAGGCTGGCAGTCGACCAATCTTTTAAAGACTGCAACGGGCGTAGGTCTCTCAGCCATGAGCACGGTGGTGGCACCAACACTCATGGGAAAACTTAAAGCATTACCTAAACCGTAAGCAAAGAACATTTTTGCAGCAGAAAAACAAATATCACTCTCTTGCATCCCCAATATAGGCTTGGCATACAGTTCCGCAGTCCAATAGGGATTGCCATGAGAATGCAAGGTACCTTTAGGCTTACCCGTAGACCCAGAGGAGTACAGCCAAAAGCCAGGATCGTCTGCGCTTGTGTTAGCCGCCTTTGTGCGAGGTTGTTGCTGTCCAATAAAGGTGGCTAAGTCAACGCATCGTACCCCTGGATTATTTTTCTCAAAAGCTTGCTCTTGTCCCGCTTCTGCATGAGAAATCAGTACGGTATGGACTTCGTGACCATGTTGCTGATTGCAAATCTTGAATGCCTCTTCTAGAGCGGGCAGCAATGATGCAGAAACAGCTACCGTTTGCGAACGGCTATTACCAATCATGAAAGCGTAATCTTCCGCAGTGAGCAGCGTGTTCACTGCAACCGGCACGATACCGGCATACATAGAGCCTAAAAATACGATTGGCCAATCACAACAATCCTGAACTAATAGTAGTAATCGCTCTTCGCGTCTCACGCCTAGGCTCTCAAGACCTGCGGCTAGCTTTTGCACATTCTCGAACAACTGGGAATAAGTGAGTCTTCCATAGTCATCAATATAGGCAAGCTTATTTGGACGACTAGCATTGGCCTCCATCAAATACTGGGTGAAGTTAAAGATCTCACCTAAATTTGCTCTTGTCGTAGAAGTCATTGTCTCTGTACCTCTTAAAGTTTTTCTAAGACCCCGGCACTTGCCTGGATAGCAGTGCGTCGGTGGTAAAAATTCAGGCCTCGTAATCCACCCAACTCCTCGCCACCACCCGCGCGACCCGGACCACCATGCAAGGACTGCGGCATCACATTACCGTGTCCTGTTTGGGTCGTTGCGACATTAGGCGTAACCACATGTACCCGCCCGTGAAGATTGGCAACAGCGATAGCAGCTTTGGCCAAGGCGCTCGGCTCTTCACCATAGAGAGATGCCACTAAAGATCCCTGTCCTCGCGCAATCAGACTGAGCGCATGCTCTAGATCGCGATAAGGCACGAGAGTCGCAACCGGTCCAAATACCTCGGTGTCATGAATGCGATCAGCACGATCTGAGCCCTCGGCATTAATGGTACCTAACAATGTTGGGCCCACACAGCATGAAATCTCGGCATCCGCGTCTAGCAAAGCAATTTTTGAACCATCATGCAAGATCTCTGTTTGAGTCTTGAGATATTCCAAGCCTGAGATCACGGATTCTTTTTGCGCTCGATTGACTAAAGCGCCCATCCGCGCATTCTCGTTTTCTGGATTGCCAACCGTGACTTTAGATAAGCGCGTTGAAATAGCTTGCGCTACAAACTTATATAAACCTTCTGGTACAAAGATGCGACGAATTGCCGTACATTTCTGCCCGGATTTCACAGTCATCTCGCGCACCACTTCTTTGACGAATAAATCAAATACAAGATCTTCTGCGCCAATATCTGGCATCAACATTGCCGAGTTCACACTATCAGCCTCGATGTTGACGCGTACCGATTGCTCCACTACCGCAGGATGCGAACGAATCACTTTCGCTGTATCAGCAGAGCCCGTGAATGACACGACATCGAATGGCTGAAGCTGATCCATCAAGCCATTCGAACTTCCGCAAATAATAGAGAGTGCTCCAGCCGGCAAGATTTTTGCCTCGATCACATCTTTTACCATTTCATGCGTCAACCAAGCAGTGGCGGTAGCAGGCTTCACAATCACTGGAACCCCGGATAACAGAGCTGGGGCAGCTTTCTCCCAAAGACCCCACGATGGAAAATTAAAGGCATTGATAAACAATGCAAGACCACGCGTTGGAGTTAAAACATGCTGCGACTGAAATAAGCCATCTTTGCTTAATTTCACTGCTTCATCATCAGGCAAATAGCTTTGATCACCCAAGCGCTCACCTAATTTAGCGAAGTAACCTAAAGTGAACAGACCACCGTCCACATCAACAGCAGTATCGTTTTTTACTGTGCCGCTATTCTTTCTAGATATCTCGTAATATTTATCGCGATTGGCCTGCAATACTTTTAGCACCTCAGCCAATAAAAGCCCGCGCTGACCATAAGTCAAAGAACGCAAATTCTGACCACCCACCTCGCGCGCATAGGCAAACACTTGTGCCAAATCCAAACCAGCGGCGCTAACAGATGCCAGTACCTCGCCAGTAATAGGATTTAGCAAATCGACACCTTCACCAGCGCCTTTTTGCCAATGCCCACCTACATAATTCGCTAACAACTCTTTCATCCGCTTGCTTTCAACGTGTAAATTCAATTTGCCCCTGAGGCAACAAATACAAAATTAAGGCTCTACCATTCGACACAGTGGGCCTATGTGCGCTAGCTGGCGGAGCAACCATCCAGCCCGCAGGCGCACCATCAAATAGAGCATCCCCCTCAAGCGGCATAATTAAATCAACCTCACCTAGAGGGTGTACATGATGGGGGCCGGCAATGTTTTCCATCTCCACCACGTCGACTGAAAATCCCGCCAGATCATCTGCAGGCTTAAAGACACGGCCATACTTGATGCCGCCGCCTTCACGGTTGCAGAGCCAACCCTCTGTCACCCCAAGCTGGCACAGACTCTTGAGAGACTGATAGTGCTCAGTATTCACGCCATATGCCGAGTTAAGCCAATCGCTTAATACTTGATTGAGCTCTCTACCAGCAATTTTCTGGGTAAGACTGGAAAGCAAACTCCTGAACTTTTCCTGGTTCAATGGCATTGCTGTTGTCGTTTTACTGGTTTCTTCCATCTTG
>CANGEC010000064.1 GCA_947452625.1 Burkholderiaceae bacterium | reverse complement strand
GGATCCTCGTAAAAAGCTGAGACCGGGATGGCTGCGACACCAATCTCTGTTGTTAGCCAAGAACAAAACTCTGCTTCATTCAATTTGCTTTGGGGGATTTGAAGCCCCGCGTAATCGACACACTGAAAATAGGTTCCAGGTGCAGGCAGTAATTTGAAGTTCGATTGGCTTAAGCCTGCTCGAAAAAAATCACGCTTAGCTTGATAAAAATTGGGGAGATCTAAATAGTGCTGTGGATTAGTTAAATACTCTGCCAACCCATATTGCATGGGGGTGTTGACAGTAAAAACATTGAACTGATGGATCTTGCGAAACTCCTTACTCAGTGAGGCTGGGGCGGCAACATAGCCCACTTTCCAGCCCGTCACATGATAGGTTTTACCAAAGCTCGATACCAAGAAACTGCGCTGAACCAACTCAGGGTGGCGCGCAACACTTTGATGATGCTTGCCATCAAAGACCATATGTTCGTAGACTTCATCGCTGAGGATCAGGGTGTTGGTATTTCTTACCAGTTCCGCCAAGCGATCGAGGTCAGCTTGCTCCCAAACCATGCCGGTAGGGTTGTGCGGTGTATTGATCATGAGTAGGCGTGTTTTGGGATTAATGGCGGCGGCCAATTGATCCCAAGGAATTTCATAAGAGGTCACTTGCCCTTGCTCATTGCGCACAGTATTTAATTGAACTGCCACAGCTTTGCCGCCAGCTAACTCGATTGCCGGTCTATAGGAGTCGTAAGCCGGCTCAATGATGATCACTTCATCACCAGGGCTGATGCAACACAATACTGCTGTCAGTATCCCTTGGGTGCCTCCAGCTGTGATGGTGATTTCTGTGTCGAGATCATATTGGTGTCCGTAAAGATTTTTAATCTTGGCCGCAATGCCATGTCTTAATTCCGGAATACCAATCATCGGGGGGTATTGATTGCGATCCTCAAGCATAGCGCGATGAACATCTTCAATCAGTTTTCGATCGCAAGGAAAATCCGGAAAGCCTTGCCCTAAATTAATCGCCGAATGCTTGGCCGCCAAAGCTGACATGACCGTAAATACGGTAGTTCCAACATTGGGCAGGCGACTAGGAAAAGAGGGTATTTGAGTCATTAAACGGGTTTAAGGCAATCGGAGATGGGAATCGCTAGAATGAGAGCAATACATAACTAAATTGTGCCATGCTGATCGTACTTTCACCCGCTAAATCGCTTGATTACAAATCCCCTGCTAAGGTGAAGCACACCACTTTGCCTGATTTTGTCGCGCAATCGGCTAAGTTGATTACTGACTTGAAGAAGCTTTCACCCCAGGAGGTTGCCAATCTGATGGGTTTATCAGACCAGCTGGCCGCTCTTAATGTGGGTCGTTACCGTGATTGGTCCCAGAAATTCACCGAAGAAAATAGTAAGCCAGCGATTTTTGCTTTTGACGGGGATGTCTACGATGGCTTCGATGTTCAATCCTTAAATGCCAAGTCACTCGATTTTGCTCAGGATCATATTCGGATCTTGTCTGGTCTTTATGGCGCCCTGAGGCCCTTGGACTTAATGCAACCTTATCGCTTAGAAATGGGTACACCCTTCAAGAATCCTAAAGGCAAAGACTTATATGCATTTTGGGGTGACTTGGTTACGAAATCGCTAAAGAAGGTTTTGGATCAGCAAAAGCAACCCATTTTGCTAAATCTAGCTTCGGAGGAGTATTTCAAGGTCTTGCAGGCCAAAGATTTGGGTTGCGAAGTGATTTCCCCAGTGTTTCAGGATGCTAAAGATGGCAAGTACAAAATCATCTCCTTTTATGCCAAGCGCGCGCGGGGCTTAATGGCTCGCTTTGTGGTGGAGAACCGTATTGCCAACCCCGCTGACCTTCAGAATTTCAATTTGGATGGATATAAATATTTTGCAGCAGAATCCAAGCCCAATAAACCCGTTTTTCGTCGTGCGGAGAAGAAATAATTATGGCCGTGCATCGCATTAAGGCATCGCAACGTTCCTCTCCAGAGGTTGAGCGTTTGGTTGCAGATGCAATCTCTTTGGCTGCTTCAGGTAGTCAAATTGAAGACCGGTTTTGGGAGGCGCGACTCAATACTCGTTTGATGCGTTTACTGAAAAGTCAAAACCAGAATGTGATTGATGCCGCGCTTGATCAAACCTTTCGAATTAATACTGTGGCTTTTGAAGTGTTGGCAGATATTGCTGAAACCTTGGCGGAATCCTTAACACTAGAAAGTGATCAGCAGCAGTGGGATGTTTTATTGTTGGCCATGCCGATTGTTGCGCATACTCGTTATCAGATTCCATCCGGGCCTTTGCCGGTTGGAATTGTGGAATCTACTGCAGCAGCACTGCAAGCCTCGATTGCCTCGGCTGATACGCGTATCGCTATTATTCCTTGGCTCTACAGCATTGATCAGATGCCACATTCTCATTGCCAAACACGGTTGCTTACAGAGACGCTAGCGAATGCTGCGGTATCTGGCGGCGAGGTGAAATTAGAGCTTAGGGACATGTCTGAAACGATTGCGGTGCTGGCTGATCCTCGTTTCATTATTGCCGCCTTGGCAGCGCCAGCTGGCACACCATTATTTCGTTGGCAAGCAGAGCCACCAATTAGGCAAGAGCGGGGCGTGAGTTTAATTGGTTGGCAAAATGCGATGCATGAGCCCATTAGTTCTTTGCTTCCAGGTTGTGAGTTTGAGTTGCTATTACCCGAGGCGTATTTCACAAACTGTCGCTTGGCAGATAAACATGTTCGTCCTTTAAGTATTCGTGCCGCAGTGAATTATCTTGAGTCGACACTGGGTGTTTTACCGGCAGGCCTCTCCTGTGTCGTGGGTGCTTTTGGTGAGGAGCAGGCAGACGAATATCGCATCTCCTTCAGCTTGAAGGGTTCATCTGAAGTGATGTATGGTGTGATCTGGCCGCTTTATGATCGTGAAAGCGTAGCTAATGATGCGCTCAATGACTTATCAGACGACGAGAGTCCGATTAAGAAAATTTGCGATGCTTTGCATGATGCAGGCGTGGAAGACGTGTTTCGTCATGCCATGCTATTTGATCCCGAGTTATGCGATGACTGCGGGGCACCTTTATTTCCTGATCGTTCAGGCGAGGCGGTGCATGCTGAAATGCCTGACGATGCACCGACGCAACAGCCTCTATTTCATTAGAGCTAGAAAAAAAGCCGAGAATTTCTCGGCTTTTTTATGAGGCGATACTGAATTACTGTTGCACAAAGGGTTCCGCATCCGCGAATAAATGCGATAGCTTGCCCGTCCGCATTTCGGCGGTTTGGCAAAAGTCTGCTAGGCGGGTACCAGTTCTGATATTGAAAAGCATTGCCTTATTGGCCAACACAACAAGGTCATGACCGGTAGTCAAGTTCTTGTAGCGCAAGCTTCCGGGCAAGGAGTTTTCGCGTTTCATCTCGTAAGTTCTAGACTCCCAAGTCAGCTGAATTTTTTCAGCGGTTCCAGAGGTTTTAAACTGACGACTTTCTTGGCAGCTCCAAGTAGTTACTTCCTCAGCAGCGTAAACGCTACTAAGACTGGCGACTACTAAGCCAAGGGTGATGAAGACGCGTTTCATATATAAGAAGCTTTCTTTATGAGAGTAAGTGTTTAACGCCAGCTTGCTCTTCTAGTAATTCATTCAAAGTGTGATTCATGCGCTCACGTGAGAACTCATCAATCTCTAAGCCTTCAATCATCTTGTACTCGCCATTTTCACAAACGACTGGGTAGCCATAAATGACTTCAGCAGGAATGCCGTATTCACCTTTTGATGGAATGCCCATGGTGACCCATTTGCCATTAGTGCCTAATACCCAATCGCGTACGTGATCGATTGCAGCATTGGCAGCAGAGGCTGCGGAAGAAAGACCACGTGCTTCAATGATGGCTGCACCACGTTTACCAACGGTTGGGATGAAGACATCTTTGTTCCAAGCCGCATCGTTGATGCTGTCTTTTACGGACTTACCATCAACTGTCGCAAAGCGATAGTCGGGATACATTGTTGGGCTATGGTTACCCCAAACTACCAGTTTCTCAATATCGGCAACAGGCTTATTGAGTTTGTTGGCCAGTTGTGAAAGTGCGCGGTTGTGATCTAAACGCAGCATTGCTGTGAAGTTCTTCGCAGGCAAGTCTGGAGCAGATTTCATGGCGATATAAGCGTTGGTGTTTGCTGGATTGCCAACAACCAATACTTTGACAGTGCGCTTAGCTACAGCATTTAAAGCCTTGCCTTGGGCTGTAAAGATTTGGGCATTTGCTGAGAGGAGATCTTTGCGCTCCATGCCAGGGCCGCGAGGACGGGCGCCAACCAACAAGGCTACATCGATATCTTTGAAGGCAGTCATTGGGTCAGAGTGGGAGCTCATGCCAGCCAAAAGGGGGAATGCGCAATCTTCCAGCTCCATCATGACGCCTGCCAATGCCTTTTGGGCCTTCTCGTCTGGAATCTCAAGTAACTGCAGAATAACGGGCTGATCTTTCCCTAAAAGGTCGCCATTGGCGATACGGAACAGTAAGGAATATCCGATTTGACCGGCTGCACCGGTTACGGCGACACGCATTGGGGCTTTTGCCATTACTAATAACTCCAGAGTGAGGTTAATTAATGAAAACTTTTCTATTATCCATTCAAGTGCTGGGATTTTCCATTTACACTACGAATCATGTCTTATATAAGACATCTGAATAACCTGAATTTTATCCAATTGCTAGCCTCTCTGGAGTTAATTTGTCCCTGAACACGCCACCTTCTGCTGCATTTAGCCCTCTGTACCAGCAGATTAAGGCGATGATTCTGGCAAGTCTGCAAGCTTCTGAATGGCTTCCGGGGGCATCCATACCCAGCGAAATGGAATTAGCTGCTCGTTATTTGGTAAGCCAAGGCACGGTGCGCAAAGCCATTGACGAGCTAGCCGCCGAGAATTTATTGGTAAGGCGCCAGGGCAAGGGCACTTTTGTGGCCACCCATCAAGAAGATGGCTGGCAATATCGTTTTTTGCGCTTAGAGCCAGATTCTGGTCAGAAATACCCCTTGGTCAATCAATTTTTGGCATGTGAACAAATTGCATCTCCTGCTGAGATTGCCAAGTTGCTTAAATTAAAGGCAGGCGATCCCGTTCTTCGTATTGATCGTGTTCAGAGCTTTGACTCCAAACCTATTGTTTTTGAAGAGATTTGGTTATCTGCTGTACGTTTTAAGGGCTTAAGTTTAGATAAGCTAAATGCATGGTCTGGACCAATGTACGCTTTCTATGAAAGTCAGTATGCAACCCATATGGTGAGGGCGGAAGAGCAGATTAAGGCAATCAGTGCAAGCAAAGATATAGCGGCTCATTTGGGACTTGCAATTGGCTCGGCAATCTTAGCGGTAGACCGAGTGGCCTATACCTATGGCAATAAACCGGTTGAAGTTCGACATGCTCGCTATGACACTTCAGAGCAGCACTATGTCAATAAATTGAATTGACCTATATCGGGAAAAACCAGTAATTCATGCCTTTAACTGTCATAAAATCAACACTAGCCTTACGGTTTCCAATAGAATATGTTGCGATACAACAATGCACCAAAGAACCTCCACCTAACGATAGAGATTACCCATGGTTGATGCAAATCAAGAAATAAAGAGCGCCAAGCCGGTTTACCGAAACATTGGACTTGCCCAGTTAATTAAATACCGCTTGCCTTGGGCAGGTAAGGTGTCCATTCTTCACCGCATCAGCGGAGCAGTCTTGTTTCTGATGCTGCCTTTTATTTTGTATCTATTCGATCAAAGTCTTGCCTCGGAATTGAGCTATCAAAAATTCCAAGCCTTTACCGGTAATGTTTTGGTAAAGCTTGTGTGCCTCGGTTTGATTTGGTGTTTCTTGCACCATTTCTGCGCAGGTATTCGCTACCTTTTGCTTGATCTCGAAATCGGTGTTGAAAAGTCCGAAGCCAATCGCTCGGCAATAGTCGTTTTCTTCCTCGGTTTGGCTCTGACTGCAGTGGTCGGCCTCAAATTATTTGGCTTGTACTAAGCCTGCATCTTTTAAGGAAATTTCATGCCTATTTATCAGATTGGACCTAAGCGCTTAGTTGTGGGTGCGCATTACGGACTTAAAGAGTGGATTATTCAGCGCGTTACTGCGATTGTGATGGTTGTTTTTACGGTAGTTCTGTTGGTGGACTTTTGTATTACCGGAAGCGCTACATATGAAGGCTGGGCTGGCCTATTTAGCGGTCAATTCATGAAGCTTTTGACTCTCTTGGCTTTCATTAGCTTGTTCTATCACGCATGGATTGGTGTCCGTGATATCTGGATGGATTACATCAAGCCCGTCAGTATTCGTTTAACACTGCAAGTGTTAACGGTTTTATATCTCGTAGCCTGTGCGGCCTATGCCGTACAAATTTTGTGGAAAGTGTAATTCGATGACCGCGATTAAAAAAGCATTGCCACGCCGCCGTTTTGATGCGGTGATTATTGGTGCAGGTGGTTCAGGTATGCGTGCTTCTTTGCAATTGGCAGAAGCTGGCTTGAACGTAGCGGTATTAACGAAAGTTTTCCCAACCCGTTCCCATACTGTTGCTGCACAGGGTGGTATTGGTGCATCTTTGGGTAACATGAATGAGGACAATTGGCACTATCACTTCTATGACACCATTAAAGGTTCTGATTGGTTGGGTGACCAAGATGTGATCGAATTTATGTGTCGTGAAGCGCCAAAAGTTGTTTATGAATTAGAGCACTTTGGTATGCCATTTGACCGTAACCCTGATGGTACGATTTATCAGCGCCCATTTGGAGGTCACACTGCAAATTACGGCGAGAAACCTGTTCAGCGTGCTTGTGCTGCAGCCGACCGTACTGGTCATGCCATGTTGCACACTCTTTATCAACGCAATGTCCGCGCTAAAACCAATTTCTTTGTTGAATGGTTGGCGCTTGATTTAATTCGTGATGAAGCAGGTGATGTTGTTGGTGTAACTGCTCTCGAAATGGAGACCGGACAGATTTATATTCTGGAAGCCAAGGTGGTGATGTTGGCAACTGGCGGTGCTGGTCGTATTTGGGACGCGTCTACTAATGCCTTTATTAATACTGGCGATGGTATGGGTCTTGCTGCCCGTGCTGGCATTCCATTGGAAGATATGGAGTTTTGGCAATTCCATCCAACTGGTGTTGCCGGTGCCGGTGTTTTGTTGACCGAGGGTTGTCGTGGTGAGGGTGGCATTTTGCGTAACAAGGATGGTGAGCGTTTCATGGAGCGTTATGCGCCAACTTTGAAAGATCTAGCCCCACGCGATTTCGTCTCTCGCTCAATGGATCAAGAAATTAAAGAGGGGCGCGGTTGCGGCCCGAATGGTGACTATGTTGTGCTGGATTTAACGCATATCGGCGCAGAGACCATCATGAAGCGTTTGCCATCGGTTTATGAGATTGGCATTAACTTCGCTAACGTGGATGTAACCAAAGAGCCAATTCCCGTGGTGCCAACGATCCACTACCAGATGGGTGGCATTCCAACCAATATCAATGGCCAAGTTGTTGTGCCGGGCAATGGTAAGCACAATGAAGTGATTAATGGTCTTTATGCCATTGGTGAATGTTCTTGCGTTTCAGTCCATGGCGCCAACCGTTTGGGTACTAACTCCTTGCTCGACTTGCTAGTGTTTGGCCGTGCGGCTGGCAATCACATTGTCAATATGGGACTGAAAAATCAAGAGTTCAAACCTTTGCCAGCTGATGCCGGTGAGAAAACCCTGGAACGTGTGGCGAAGTTGGATAACTCTACTTCAGGTGAATACGCTCAAGACGTTGCTAATGACATTCGCAAAACGATGCAGAAATATGCGGGTGTATTCCGCAATCAAGAGTTGATGGACGAAGGCGTTCGTCAGATGGCGAAATTAACAGAGCGTGCTAAACATCTTTGGGTAAAAGATAAATCCGAGATCTTTAACACTGCACGTATCGAGGCGCTAGAAGTGGCTAACTTGGTAGAGACTGCCAATGCAACCATGATTTCTGCTGCAGCCCGTAAAGAAAGTCGTGGAGCTCACTCACACGATGATCATCCACAACGTGATGATGACAATTGGATGAAGCACACGCTTTGGTATAGCGAGGGCAATCGTTTGGATTACAAGCCAGTTCAGTTGAAGCCATTGACAGTTGAGTCCGTTCCACCAAAAGAACGTACTTTCTAAGCGAAGAGAGATAAGAGATGAGTGATATTCGTATATTTGAAATTTATCGTTACGATCCAGATGTTGATGCTGCGCCACGTATGCAGCGCTATGAGCTTGAGCTCACAGGTGAGCGGATGTTGTTAGATGCTTTGATTTCTTTGAAAAAGCAAGATGAAACGATTTCGTATCGTCGCTCTTGCCGTGAAGGTGTTTGTGGCTCTGATGCAATGAACATTAACGGCAAAAATGGTTTGGCATGCTTAACCAATATGCTGACTTTGCCTAAAGTTATTACTTTGCGCCCATTACCTGGCTTGCCAGTCGTGCGCGATTTAATTGTCGATATGACTTTGTTCTTCAAGCAATATCTGTCGATCAAGCCATACCTCGTAAACGACAATCCACCTCCAGAAAAAGAGCGCCTCCAGAGCCCTGAAGAGCGTGAAGAGTTAAATGGCTTGTATGAGTGCATTTTGTGCGCCTCTTGCTCTACTTCATGCCCATCCTTCTGGTGGAATCCTGATAAGTTTGTTGGTCCAGCAGGTCTGCTCCAGGCTTATCGCTTTATTGCTGATAGTCGTGATGAAGAGACAGCACAACGTTTGGATAACCTAGAGGATCCATATCGCTTGTTCCGTTGTCACACCATCATGAACTGTGTCGATGTCTGTCCTAAGCATTTGAATCCAACCAAGGCAATTGGCAAGATTAAGGAATTGATGGTTCGTAGGGCTGTATGACCTTAAGTAATGCAGAGTTATATCGTTTAAAAAGCGACGCACGACGCGGTTTACTCGAGAACGATTTAATTCTGCAGCGTTTCTTTGTTCGTTATGGCGATCAATTAAATGCGGAAGATGGAAAAGTGTTAGCTCGGCTTTTGGCGCTTGATGACAATGATTTAATGGACTTGTTGATCGGGCGCAGGGAGTCTGTTGAAGCGCTGCAAGATTGTGTAAAGACTGATGTATTTGAGCGTTTGATGTCGAAGTTGAAGGAAAAATAAATCAGCATTTTGGTGCATGGGCATCAGGCTTGTATAAAAAATTGGTGTATTACTTATATTTTTGAAAGACTAGAGGATCGAAAATGATTGAATCGGACATCAAGGCTAAATTGTCGTTCTCAGACGGCACCCCAGATATTGACCTCCCAATTTACAAGGGCACGATTGGTCCAGATGTAATCGATATTCGTAAGCTCTATGGCCAAACTGGCAAGTTCACTTATGACTCTGGTTTTTTATCGACTGCTTCCTGTAATAGCAAGATCACTTATATCGATGGCGATAAAGGCGAGCTTTTATATCGCGGTTACCCCATTGAAGATTTAGCTCACAACTGTGATTTTTTAGAAGTTTGTTATTTGCTGCTCAATGGCGAGCTACCAAACGCTAGTGAGAAAAAAGATTTTGAAGAATTGGTCATGCATCACACGATGGTTCATGAGCAAATGCAATTTTTCTTGCGTGGCTTCCGCCGTGACGCTCATCCAATGTCAGTATTGACTGGCTTAGTTGGTGGTATGGCCGCTTTTTATCATGATCAAATTGATTACAGCCAGCCGAAGGCTCGTGAAGTAGCGCAAATCCGCTTGATCGCGAAGATGCCGACTTTGGTTGCGATGGCTTACAAATATTCCGTAGGGCAACCATTTATCTATCCAGATAATTCTTTGTCCTATACCGCAAACTTTATGCGCATGATGTTTGCTACACCTTGTGAAGAGTACAAAGTTAATCCCGTATTAGTTCGCGCGCTTGATCGTATTTTTACTTTGCATGCCGACCATGAGCAAAATGCTTCTACTTCGACAGTACGTTTGTGCGGTTCTTCAGGCACCAATCCATTTGCTGCGATTTCTGCTGGTATTGCTTGCTTATGGGGCCCAGCGCACGGTGGTGCGAATGAAGCCTGCTTGGAAATGTTGAATGAAATTCAGGCAAATGGTGGCGTTGATAAGATCGGCGAGTTTATTGCTCAAGTCAAAGATAAGAATTCGAGCGTACGTTTGATGGGCTTTGGCCATCGCGTCTACAAGAACTTTGATCCACGCGCAAAATTGATGCGTGAGACATGCCATGAAGTGTTGAAAGAGCTTGGCCTTGAGAATGATCCTTTATTCAAGTTGGCCATGACGCTTGAGAAAATTGCCTTGGAAGATGACTATTTTGTTAGCCGCAAACTCTATCCAAACGTAGATT
>CANGEC010000063.1 GCA_947452625.1 Burkholderiaceae bacterium | reverse complement strand
CGGTAGTTGGCTCTGTTACCGCCATCGTTTGTAGGCGCAGTTCGCCAGTGGCAATCTTTGGCAGATAGAGTTTTTTTTGTGTGTCAGAGCCGTGGCGCAGCAGGGTGCCCATGTTGTACATCTGACCGTGACAGGAGCCGGCGTTACCACCGGAAAAGTTGATCTCTTCCATGATGACAGAGGCCTCGGCCAATCCCAAGCCTGAGCCGCCATACTCTTCCGGGATTAGGGCGGCTAACCAGCCTGCTTGCGCTATCGCATCCACAAAAGCTTCTGGATAAGTGCGCTCATGATCAATCTTTTGCCAGTAGGCTGAGTCAAAACTACCGCATAAATCGCGGAGTGCTTCACGCATGTCTTGGAATTGGTCGGGCTTAGGGATCGGATGATTCATGGCGTTCTTTGTAGGGCTTTCTGCTGTGAATTACGGGTATTTACCAATAGTTTAAGCAAGTTTCGAAAATCCGTGAAAATAGCGGATTAAGATTCATTAATACCCATCAATCAGAGTAAAAGGTGTGAATTTGAAGGCGCAACAAATACTTTCAGGAATCAAAGTTTTGGAGCTTGGGCAACTGATTGCAGGCCCTTTTGCCGCAAAAACATTGGCAGATTTTGGCGCGGAGATTATTAAAGTCGAATCCCCGGGTGAGGGGGACCCTTTGCGTAAATGGCGGATGTTGCATAAAGGCACCTCAGTTTGGTGGCAGGCGCAATCTCGTAATAAACAATCGCTTTGTTTGGATCTGCGCTCTAAAGAGGGTCAAGAGATTGCTCGGCGCCTAGCCTTAGAAGCGGATGTCGTAATTGAAAACTTTCGCCCTGGTACTTTAGAGAAATGGGGTTTGGGTTGGGAGGATCTCCATCGCGCTAATCCAAAATTGATTATGTTGCGGATCTCGGGCTATGGGCAGGATGGCCCGAAGCGCGATGAGCCAGGATTTGCAGCTATTGGTGAAGCGATGGCTGGTTTGCGTTACATCACTGGTCACCCCAATGAGGTGCCGGTCAGGGCGGGTGTTTCATTGGGGGACACTGTCGCAGGTTTACATGGTGCTTTAGGGGTCTTGCTGGCTTTGTATGAGCGTGATGCACGCGGCGGCGAAGGGCAAATGATTGATGTGGCGCTTTATGAGGCTATCTTCAATCTCACTGAGAGCTTATTGCCAGAGTATTCGGTGTTTGGGGCGATTCGTCAGCCCGCAGGTGGCGCCCTGCCGGGTATTGCCCCATCCAATGCTTATCGCTGTGGTGATGGGCAATATGTTTTGATTGCCGGTAATGGCGATTCTATTTTTAAACGTCTGATGGTGCTGATTGGTAGGGCAGATCTTGGTGAGGATCCTTCTTTGGCGCAAAACGATGGGCGCGCAAAGCGGGTGGTAGAAATCGATGCAGCCATTAATGCTTGGACGGCAACATTAAGTTTGGATGAAGTCTTGCAGGGCCTCATTAAAGCCCAGGTTCCCTCAGGAAAAATCTATACCGCCAAGGATATTGCGGAAGATCCCCACTATCAAGCTCGGGGTGTGATCGAGAGTGTTGAGAGCGCAGATGGCTTAAAAGTTCAGGTACCCGGGGTGATTCCTAAGCTTTCGCAAAATCCAGGTGCTATTCGTTATCGCGCTCCGACCTTAGGGGAGCATACTGATGCCATTATGAAAGCCGCTGGTTTAACTCAAGAGCAGATTGATATCCTGAAAAAATCAGGAGTCATTGCTTAATGGAGCATTTGCTCGAGCATTTTTTTGCTCTATTTGGTTTGCCTTCTATTGGCTTGCCGGCAGTTCTGATTAGTGCCTTTGTATCTGCAACCTTATTACCAATTGGTTCGGAGCCAATTTTATTTGGATACATCACGCTTAACCCTCACTTATATTGGGTGGCTATTGCGGTTGCTACGATTGGTAATACATTGGGCGGGATGTTGGATTGGTGGCTTGGGCTGTTAAGTCGTAGAGGTTTTGAATCTCTTAAGGGGCCTACTAATGGCCGTGTGCAACGCTGGCTAGAGCGGCGGGGCCCTAAGGTGCTGCTTTTATCTTGGCTGCCAGGATTTGGGGATCCTTTGTGCTTAGCTGCTGGTTGGCTTCGTCTTCCATGGCAGCCTTGCCTGGTTTATATGTTTATTGGCAAGCTGTTGCGTTACCTCACCATGACTTGGTTATTGACTCTAGTGCCCAATAGCACCTGGCATCAACTGGGGCACTGGTTGCATCTGATCTAAACAGCGCAATATTTCTGTTGAATTTCTGCATTGTTTAAAAGATTTTGGGCGGTATCATGAAAGACGATTTCACCTTGATCCAAAATATAAGCACGATCAGAGATGCGTAAGGCCTGCTGAACATTTTGTTCGACCAGCAAGATTGTGAGGCCTTGTCCTTTGAGTTGTAGAAACAGCTCAAACATTTCATCAACGAGTACGGGCATGATGCCTTCGGAGGGCTCATCCAAAAGAATAACCTTCGGTTTACCAATCATGGCGCGGGCAATCGCAAGCATCTGCTGCTCGCCACCCGACATCGATGTGCCATCTTGATGAAGTCTTTCTTTAAGTCGAGGAAAGATTTCCGCAATCTCATCGACCATCGCATGAATATCGCCTTGATTCTTTTTGGCGATGATCCCGAGCTCTAGATTTTCTTTCACTGTTAAGCCTGGAACAATACGGCGGTCTTCAGGTACGTAAGCCAAGCCTAGGTGATAACGTTCATGTGCTGGTAAATCCAAGAAGGAGGCGCCATCAATTGAGGCGCTACCTTGCCGCTTATCAAGCAAGCCCATCAACGAGCGCAGGGTAGTAGTCTTCCCAGCACCATTGCGACCCATCAGCGTAACGATCTCGCCTTTATTGACCTCAAGCGAAATGCCTTGCAAGACATGGCTGCGGTCATACCAAGCATTTAAATTTTCAACTCGTAACATATTTAACCTTAAGCTCTTAGCCTTGACCTAGGTAGACACGGCGTACTTCTTCATTATTTTGAATTTCTTCTGGGGTGCCCTCAGCTAGAAATTCGCCATGGTGTAAAACAATAATCCGTTTGCACAGGCCCATAATCAGTTTCATCTTATGTTCGACTAGAATGACAGTGCGCTCATTGGCTAGCGTCCGGATTAAATCCATCATGACAATAGTTTCTTCTGGGGACATTCCGGCAGTGGGTTCATCAAGCAAAAGCAGACTGGGGTTGCAGGCTAGCGCCATCGCAATTTCAAGCGCTCTTTGTTGACCATGGGCTAGATCTCCAGTGGTTTTGTTGCGTAAGTGCTCGAGATTAACGCGGCGTAAGAGGGCGTCAGCAATCTCGATAGGCTTTTCATAGCTTCGTGCACTTCTGAGAAAGTTGTAGCGAGAACTTCCCATTTGCGCGGCAACTCGGACGTTTTCATGAACGGAGAGTTGTTTAAAGACATTGGTAATCTGAAAACTTTTGGAGATACCAATACGGGCAAACTCATATTGGGGGATTCCAGTAATGTCTTGGCCGTTAAATAAAATTTGACCGCTAGATGGTGGAAAAGCGCCACTGAGAACATTAAAGAAAGTGCTTTTACCTGCGCCATTGGGGCCAATGATGGCAGTGATGGTACCGGGCATAAAGCGAGTAGATACATTCTGCAGGGCTTTGAACTTGCCAAAGCTCTTGCTCACATTGCGCGCCTCAAGAATAGGCGTTTGATCAGTATGATTCATCTTATTCTCTGCCTTGATTGATTTGCAGTTTGCTCAAAATGGTTCCCCAAATGCCTTTGGGGAAGAAGAGCACAAAGAACATAAAGACAAGGCCGATGACAGCCATCCAATGTTTGGTAAAGGTTGTCACTACGTCTTCTAGATAAAGCATGACAGCGGCGCCAATAAAAGGGCCAAAGAAGGTACTCATGCCCCCCAAGATACTCATCATGACAGCTTGCCCTGATTGCAGGTAATGCAATGAATCGATTGGCACAATCGATAAGTGGAGTGCTCGCAGCGAACCAGCTAAACCGCAGATCATCGCCGATAAAACGAATACCAACAATTTAGTTCTGGTGACATCAAAGCCACAGGCTGCTGCGCGCTTTTCATTTTCACGGATAGCCTCCATTACTGCGCCGAGTGGAGAGCTTAAGATGCGAGAAATTAATCCTAGCGCAATGGCTACGAAAAAGAGCACGATGTAGTACTTGGTCAGCGGGTTTAGAAAATCTACCGGTATCCCGAGGATGTTGAATTCTTCAACGCGGACACCGCGCAAACCATTTTCACCGCCGGTAAGGCTCTCAGCCTTATAGAAGATGTAGTAAACAATTTGCCCAAGAGCCAAGGTCACCATGGAAAAATAGATTCCTCGCGTTCGGATCGCTAAAAACCCCATCACTAGACCGCCAAGTGCCGCACCAATTACGCCTACCAAAATTGCCGCACCCCAAGGGAGTGAGTAGTGAACAATGCTAATGCCCGTGAGATAACTTCCGATTCCTAAGAATGCGGCATGACCAAAGGAGAGTAGGCCCATATAACCAAAAAGGAGATTGAATCCCATGGCAAATAAACCAAAGATCAGGATATTAATCGCTAGCGCCTCGTAAGGCATCAAGAAAGGAAAAACCATCAAGAACAAAATGCTTGCAGCTAGTCGATGGCGAGCTATCAGTTGAAAAAATGAATTCATATATATATCGGGGATTTAGCCCGCCGCTCCTGCTTTGCCAAACAAGCCCTGTGGACGCACCAGCAAGACTACCGCCATTAAGATAAAAATAGAGAGCTCGGCAAGGTCGGGGAAGAAGAGTGAGGTCATGCTGTAAACAATGCCAACCAATAAGCCTGCCACTACAGCACCCACTGGCGATCCCATGCCACCTACAACGGTCACCACAAACGATTCCGCCAAAATGGGGATGCCCATCTCAGGGTTAACCGAGCGCGTTGGGGAAGCCAGCATTCCAGAAAGTCCAGCAATGGCACATCCGATGCCAAACACAAGTAACCAAACTTTGGCGATATCCACGCCCAGTACCTTGACAATTTCTTGATCGGCTGCACCAGCCTTGATGATCAGGCCATATTTTGTTTTCTGAATAAATGCCCACACCAAGAAAATAATGAGAGCGGTTGCGCCAATGAGAAAGAGTCGATATTTTGGAAAAGAGCCAATACCTACGTTCACTGTGCCGCTTAAGCCTTCAGGCGTAACGGAGGGTAAGCCTTCAATGCCAAAGGTCACTCGCATGGCTTCAATCAATACATAGGAGAGGCCAAAGGTGAGTAATAGGGGGTAATCTAAGCCGCGGCCATATAAAGGACGAACTAAAAATCGTTCGGTAAATAGACCCAGCAGTCCAGTCATGAGTGGAGTGAGGATGAGGCTAAACCAGAAGTTACCTGTGACACCAAGGAAGTAGACTCCCAAGAAGGCGCCAACCATAAAAAAAGCACCATGCGCGAAGTTCACCACATTGAGCATGCCAAAAATGAGGCAGAGGCCAAGTGCTAAAAGTGCATAGATGCTGCCCAGGGCAATGCCTGTTAGCAGTTGCATGCACAAGAGTTCAAAAGACAGTCCGGTCATAAATATACTCAGAAAAACTCCCCTTAAGCAAAGCGCCTCAGGGGAGTGGATCAGGGTTAAGGTGCTAACCCTGAGGTTTCTTGATTAGGCTTTGTGGCCCAGCTCTGCGCAGCTGCGCATGTTCTTCTCGGTAGTGGGCTCAATGGTCAGAATATTGAAGACGTCATACTTATCTTTCATATTCTTCGATTTGGATTCCACAATGATGACCGATTGCACTGCTTGATGGTCACATTTGCGATAGTACTCAGGACCCTTATACCAGTCGTATTTCAGGTTCTCCATCGCGCTGACAACTTTCATCGTTTCAGTAGACTTGGCAATCTTGATTGAGGCTAGCACGCTCTTGATGCCGGCATAACCCAGTGCGCCGTAGTCTGACGGGACTGAACCGTTATACATCTTACGGAAAGCATCGTTAAATGTTTTGGCTGACGGAATGCGATCTTCCAAGCCCCAGTAGTAAGAGGTGCCACCGAGAATGCCCTCAAACGCTTCTGGGCCGCCGGCCAAGCGTGAGGTGTAAAGGAGGACGGGTGTCACAATCTTCATGCTGGATTTAAGGCCGAAATCAGTACATTGCTTGGCAGCATTTACTAAGTCACGACCAAAGTTACACAGCACTAGGATGTCAGGATTGAGTGCTTTGATACGGGGCAAGAAAGCAGAATAGTCTGAGGCGCCTAGAGGATGACGAATGTCTGCCAGGGTTGTCGCACCCATCTCTTTACCAACCCGTTCAAAGGCGCGGACCATCTCATGGCCATAGGCATAGTCAGCGGTTAAGAAGACAATTTTTTTACCAAAGCGCGGAATGCTGTAGCGTGCTACGGCACCCGCAGTCATGGTTGGATTGAGTGCCTCATGAAAGGTGTAAACACTCCAGTCTTTCGCTTCATTAATCGCATCGGATTGACTAATGGAATTGAATAAAACCTTGCGCTCTTTACATACTGCATTAATAGAAAGCTGGGTTGCGGCTGAGAGTGAGCCAACAACAAAGCCCACTTTATCTTTTTCAATCAACTCCAGGGTGCGGGTCGCTGCTTCACCTGGATTTAGTTTGTCGTCGCGCACCAATAATTCTGCTTTGCGACCGTTAAAGCCGCCGGCGTCATTAAATTCTTTAATAGCCAATTCTGCCGCTTTTACTTGATCTTGCGCTTCTGCAGAAAAGGCGCCAGTCAGTGGCGTGGGAAAGCCAATTTTGATGGTATCAGCTTGCGCATTAGCGCCATGCATCCACAAGGGGGTAGAGGCAGCAGTAGCGCCACCAATCAGCATCTTTCTTCTAGTTTGGTTTGTTATCTTTTGTTTCATGGTTGTCTCCTCCATATAAAACCGTTAATAAATACAACTACTACTGAGCGTTTATAAATTCTGTTTTAACTCTCGATGGATTTAATCGCATCCGGGACGGCTTTACCGGCTGCTAATAAAGCGCTGATATCTACCGCAGTCTCTGCCATCACGGTATCAGCATTTCTTCTCACGCTAGCGTTATCAGCTGTACCCTTGCTGCCTTGAGCTTGCATATAGCGACCTAAATATTGAGCCCGAGAAACCACTTGTTGCCCTAGTTGCAATCTTTCGTCGCTGTAAGCGGCTAAAGCAGCTGGCGTAGCACCTAACTTTTCAATCTGGTGAGCAATGGCCATTGCTTCATCACCAGCTTTGGTAACGCCCATACCGACATGAGGACGACCAACAAAAGCAGCATCCCCCATTAAGGCAATTCTGCCAAAAACCACTTGCTCAGAGCGTACGTCATAGATCGGTTGCAAGAAAGGGGCTGCAGTTTTTTCGAGAATTTCCGCAAATTGTGGAGCAAGAATTTCGCGAGCGGTCTTGCGTACTTGAGCAATATTTTTCCAAGAGACTTTGAGGGGCGGTATGCCAGTGGGGTAATAGTGCCCATCCGCATCGGTCAATAAATCAATCAATTCTTGATCTTCTGTAGCCGGTCTATACCAAACAAAGTTATAGCGCCGCTTGCCTTGGCGAGTGTCATTCCCCGAGCCTGCTACTGGGTAGCCCAGCATTTGCTCGCCCTTAGGTAAACAGAAGCCAAAATTGTTAAATAAGGTGCTTAAGGTATGGTTGGATAGATAAGCCTCATCACAAACTCCACGCCATGCCACATAGCCTGCGTACTCTGGTTGGATGTTTGGAGCGAGTTGCGCCCGCACTGCTGAACGGATGCCGTCGGAGGCGATTAATAATTCAGCCTCATATTGACTACCGTCTTCGCAAACGGCTTGTACGCCATTGGCATCTTGAGAAACCCGTTTTAATGATTTACCTTGGAGGTAGCGTTCGGCTGGAAAGCTTTCTTTGAGGAGTTGGTAAAGTCTGCTCCACGACGTCAAAATTTGCGGGATCTCCATATCACCAATAGAGTTGCCTTGGGAATCCAAAGTGACCCGTTTGATGACTGGTACGCCTAATGTTTCATCTACAGTGGCCCCAGCCTTACGAAGTGCGACAGCTAGAGCGTCATGCGTAATGATGCCGGCCCCTCGACCATCTAAAGAACCAAGCGCTTTTTCTAGGAGGGTCACATCATGACCCTGGCGCAACAAAATATTCGCGGCAAATAAACCACCCAGTGAGCCGCCAACAATCAGAATTTTGGCCATGGCTTATTTGCTCTTCGCATCAAGAGCCGCTTTTTCTGCAGCAGGGTAGTTCAACTCAATCACGATTCCGTTGGGATCATCGAGAAAAACCTGGTGTAGCTTGATGACTGGCACAGTACGCTCGCGATAAGGAACCTTGAGTTCATTAAGCAAGGCAAGTTTTTCTTCAAGGCCTTCAGCAAAAAATGCAATGTGATCTACAGCTCCAGAGCCACTCAAAGTTTTTGGATCACGTTCACCCAAATATTGTTTGAGTCCATTGGGATTATTTTTATCAATCGCCACGAGATGTACTACCGCATTGCTCCAGCTTGATTGGTCGCCGTTGTATAGCCATGCCCCTGGAAAAGGAAACTCAGGACGAGGTCCTGCCTTTAAGCCAATGACTTTTTCAAAAAATTCCACAGTCTTTTCGATTTCAAGGCTGCGAATGGAGAAGTGGTTGAGACTTAACTTAGACATAACAAACTTTCTAGTTGGTAAATAGGGTCTTGGCTGCGAGAAGATAGGAGTCGACACGATCGCGAATGACTTCCTGTTCGGTGTTGGGACTGCTAGCATCGTAAATCGCTTGACCATAAATCCAGCGGCGAATCGCGATATAGAAGATGCCGCCATGCAAGCCCATTAAGTGTTCTAGTTCACGATGGCTTGGTTTGGCGCGGGTGCTGCGTTGACAGTATTTGCGTGTTTCACGAATCAATCTGGGAATCAACCTGGAGCGCAGCATTTCAAAAAAGCGGTCGCTAATAGTGTGATCACTTAAACCGGAAAAAATTAAAATCCGCACTAGATCATGTGTGAGGACCGTTCCAGAGTAATCGATATAGAAGGCATTGAGCTTCTCTTCGGGACTCAGCTTATTGTTATCCAGTAAGGTTTCCCATTCAGGTTTCCAGCGAGACTCAAAGACCTCTTCGTAGACTTGCTTGATCAGGGCATCTTTGGTGGGAAAGTAATGGTAGAGCAGGGCATGGGTAATCCCAAGCTCCTTCGTCAGGTTTCGTAGCTGACCATCCAGGCCGTGTTTGGCGAAAAACTGAATGGCTCCATCAATGATTTGTCTCCTCCGGTCCGCGGTGCTCATTCTTCTGCGCACGGGTGTAGCGTTCCCAGCAATTTGGATTGCTTTATTTGGGGCAGATACGCTGTCTTGGGTGAATCTCATGTGGATCAGGGTTTATCCGAAGTTGGGCTTATTGACCAAAAGTTAAATAATGGTACATTGTTGAACAATTGGTCAATAAGACTCTATAAGTACAAACCCCAAGGAGCAATGATGGAACTTAATGGCGAGCAATTAATAGCCGCTTCAATCCCTGATGTATGGAAGGGTT
Source organism: Burkholderiaceae bacterium (assembly GCA_947452625.1). GTDB lineage: Bacteria > Pseudomonadota > Gammaproteobacteria > Burkholderiales > Burkholderiaceae > Polynucleobacter. The sequence continues at coordinate 939 of CANGEC010000063.1, read as the reverse complement.
TGAATGATATTGATGTGCTTGCGAAGTCGATTCCAGGGTGTGAGGAGATTAATCGCGTTAGTCCCGAAGAGATCCACGCTAAGGTCATGTTCAAGATTGGGCCTGTAAGGGCTCGATTTGCAGGAAAACTGCTTTTAAGTGATGTCATTCCTGACCAGTCTTGTTCTATGGCTTTTGAAGGTTCTGGAGGGGCGGCAGGTTTCGCCAAAGGCAAGTCACGGGTTGAGCTAAAGCCAGTCGAGGGCGGTACCTTGGTTTGCTATACCACTGAAGCGTCTATCGGTGGCAAGCTGGGTCAAATCGGTGGGCGCCTAATTAGCGCTTCCGCTAAAAAAATTGCGGATGATTTTTTTCAGCGATTTGCCACAGAGTTGGGTGGTGAAGTGGTGCCCTTAGATGGCGCTGCAACCCCTGAGTAAATTCATTGAATAAGTAAGCGACTAAGTAAGCAGTGGTGAAGGAGACAAAATGAAGGCAGCAGCATTTGATTACGTAAAGCCAGGATCCCTAAGTGAGGCTCTTGGATTGCTGGCCGAGGCGGGAGAGGATGCTCGTTTGATCGCCGGTGGCCAAACTTTATTGGCGACTTTGAATATGCGCTTGTCAGAACCTAGTGTGCTGATTGATATTACCAATCTGCCCGAGCTCAAGGGCATTCGATTGGAAGGTGAGTATTTGCGAATTGGTGCACTTACTACCCATACTGAGATTGAAGACTCAGCATTGGTGGCAAAGCACGCGCCTTTGTTGGCTGCGGCCGCCCCCCACATCGCCCACCGAGCGATTCGGAATATGGGTACTTGGGGCGGGTCACTCTCCTATGGAGATCCTGCTGCTGAATGGCCGGCTTGTAGCCTGACACTGAACGCCACCATGATTATTCAGGGTCCGGGCGGTGAGCGAAAAATCGCCGCGAAAGATTTTTTTATTGACCTATAT
>CANGEC010000062.1 GCA_947452625.1 Burkholderiaceae bacterium | reverse complement strand
GTGATTTAGGAGGTAGCTCTTCTGTAAAGACTTCAATCAATAAATTCGTTGATTGAGAAGGGGAATTGGATGTACTCATAAATAGGAGTTACTTATGCTTTAGCTTGGCGTTGGCACATCGGGAATCCCAACTTTTCACGGGACTCAAAATACGCTTGTGCAACGGCGCGAGAAAGATTGCGGATGCGGCCAATATAAGCGGCACGTTCCGTCACGGAGATAGCGCCACGGGCATCCAAAAGATTGAAGGTGTGAGCTGCCTTTAATACCATTTCATAAGCGGGCAATGCCAAAGGCACTTCCATTAAGCGTTTTGCTTCGCTCTCATAGTTTGTAAAGTTTGCAAACAATAAATCGGTGTTTGAGTGTTCGAAGTTGTAGCAAGACTGCTCAACTTCATTTTGGTGATACACATCACCATAAGAAATACCATCGGCCCAAACTAGGTCATAGACATTGGAGCAGTTTTGAATGTACATCGCCAGGCGTTCAATACCATAAGTAATTTCGCCTAAAACGGGTTTGCAATCTAAGCCACCGACTTGTTGAAAGTAAGTGAATTGAGTGACTTCCATGCCGTTGAGCCACACTTCCCAGCCTAAGCCCCAAGCACCAAGGGTAGGATTTTCCCAGTCATCCTCGACAAAACGCACATCGTTTTCTTTGAGATCAAGACCAAGTGCGGCAAGAGAGCCTAAGTAGAGCTCCAGAATATTTTCTGGAGCAGGCTTGAGCACCACTTGGTATTGGTAATAGTGTTGCAAGCGATTAGGGTTCTCGCCATAGCGACCATCTTTGGGTCTGCGGGAAGGCTGAACATAGGCTGCTTTCCAAGGTTCTGGCCCAATGGCACGCAAGAAGGTAGCGGTATGGGATGTACCTGCGCCAACCTCAAGGTCGATAGGTTGCAATAGGGCGCAACCTTGTTGGTCCCAGTAATCTTGGAGTTTGAGAATGATTTGCTGAAAAGTAAGCATGATTAACCTAGCTAAGCCATTGATTTTACATGGCTATGCGAGCAGTGCGTTAAAACTGTTTTTGCCTAATAAAGCCTAAGACAAAGAGCAGGCAGCAAATACTCACAATGGGGGTGTTTCCCCAGCGAACGTATGGTGTTTTCCCGGAATAGGCTTGTAGCGTGGTCTTGAGCACTCCCTGGGTAAATTCAGGTAATTGAGCCAAGACTTTGCCATCCGATCCTAGTGAGGCCGTAATTCCAGTATTGGTCGCCCGTAATCCTGGTAGACCGGTTTCTAGAGAGCGCAGTTGTGAAAGGCGGAGCTGTTGGGTGGGGGCTTGAGAAGCTCCAAACCAAGCTAAATTCGTCATATTGATCAGGAGATTGGCTGGTTTATCGCTATGGCGAAGTCGGTCTGCAAGCTCGCTACCAAAGACATCCTCGTAGCAAATCGTAATGGCGGCATAAACCGGATCTTGATCTTTTCGTGCAATCGCCAGCAGTGGTTGATCTAGGGCGCCACGCGCAAAATCGCTTAAGGGAACATTAAACGCCTGTACAAACCAATGAAAGCCAGGGGGGATGAACTCGCCAAAGGGAACAAGGTGTGATTTATCGTAGCGATAAGGTGGTGCATTGGCGCTCAGGCCGATTGCTCGATTGGAATATTCTCTGCCATCTGGAGGGTTGGTATGTCTGCCAATGATCCCAAACAATAAGGTGCTTTGCGTAGTCTGCGCAAACTTTTGTAAACCGTCTAGAAGGCCGCTGGGTAGGTTGGTCTCCGGCCAAGAGAAGGCGGTTTCGGGGCCCACAATCAGATCGGCATGTGAAGACTTGATTGCATTCTCATAAAACAGAATTTGTTTGAATACGCCATTGGGATTCAGGCTTAAGCTCTGTGGAAAATTCCCCTGAATGAGTTCGACATTGAGAGGGTCGCCTTGGGGTTTTGTGAAATGCCACAAAGATAAGGCTGGCATGATCAGAAAGATGCAGGCAAGCGATGCGCCACCAAGCCGTAGATTTTTTCTGAGTAGGTAAAGTAGCCACGAACTCCAAATCGCAAAAAATGTACAGGCCAGACCACCTAGGTAAGGGGCTACCGCGGCAAATGGCCCATTCACTTGCGACTCCGCAAGTCCCAGCCAAGGAAAGCCGGTAAACAACCAACCTCGCAACCATTCTGCTAAGACCCAGGTAGCTGCGAGTATTAAGCCTAAGCAATATTCTCTTTTCAGAAAAAAGAGTGGTAGGCAGGCAATGCTAAAAAATAGGGCGTTATATGCAGCCAGTAAGAAGACTGCCATGCAAGAAAGCAGGAAGTTCATTCCCCCGACGTCATGCAAACTGATGTAGATCCACCACAAGCCTAGGACAAAGTAGCCTAGCCCTAAAGCTGCGCCAGTGAGGAAAAATTGTTTTAGGGTGGTGGTTTGTGATTTTTCAAAACCCCACCACACTAAGCTAAGGAGCGGAATCTGCGCCCAGCCACCGTAGGGTAGCTCAGCCGCAGCAGCCAAGATTGCGCCAAGTATGAAAAATACAATAAATCTAATGCTGTTTTGAACTAATGACGATTGCTTAAAAAACAAGGCTGTACTCAATCTGCTTTCTTAGGAGTTTGGCGTGCAACCAAGATGTGAACCTGTCGAGGGTCTGCGCGTTGCACTTCAAATTCAACATTGTCAATTTGGATCATTTCACCAACCTTAGGCACTCGACCGAGATGTTGAATGACCAGGCCAGCAACCGTTTCAATATGCTCATCTGCAAACTGTGTGCCGAGAGTTTCATTGAATTGCTCAAGCTCAGTAATGCCTTTCACTCTAAGGTCACCGTTATCCAAGGCGATGATGTTATCGGCCTCTTCATCAATATCGTGCTCATCTTCGATATCTCCAACGATTTGTTCAAGTACATCTTCGATGGTGATAATGCCAGCGACGCCACTATATTCATCAACGACAACCGCAAGGTGATTGCGATTGTCTTTAAAGTCTCGCAGCAAAACACTTAAGCGTTTAGATTCGGGAATAAAAACAGCGGGCCGCAACCAATCGCGCACCTGAAAATCAGACTCTGTAGCATGGCGCAGCAGATCTTTTGCTAGCAGGATGCCGATGACATTATCTTTGCTGCCTTCAAATACTGGAAAGCGAGAGTGGGCTGCCGCGATTACATTTTTAATAATCTCAGATAAGGCTTGGTTGATATCAATCCAATCAATCTGGGCACGCGGCACCAAAATATCGCGAGCACAGAGTTGTCCCACTTGAAACACGCCCTCAATCATTGATAGGGCGTCAGCATCAATCAAGCCATCGCTTTGCGCTTCCCGAAGGGTATCAATGAGTTCTTGACGGCGTTCAGTCGCGCTGGTTGGCTGAGGCGTCAGAAAATCCGTTAATCGTTCTAGCAGGGATTTATTGGGGTCTGGCATGGTGCAAGAATAGCGTAGAAATAAGTCATTTCGGCAATGAGGTAAAAAAAGTTCTATGGGGCGAGGTAGGGGTTTGATATCCCAAGCTTTTTCAACAGTTTGATCTCGAGACTTTCCATCTTTTGCGCTTCTCGATCTACTTCGTGGTCATAGCCTTGGGCGTGGAGGCAGCCGTGAATCACGAGATGGGCTAAATGGGCCTTTACCGTTTTACCTTGGGCGCGCGCCTCTTTTTGTACTACCGGCCAGCAAAAAACAATGTCTGCGCAAAGAGCTTGTTTGCCGAGCTCATAGGGAAAGGTCAGGACATTGGTTGGCGCATCTTTATTTCTAAAGGCGCGATTCAGTTTTTTTCCCTCGACCGCATTCACAAAGCGCAGCGTGAGAGAACCATGATGATGTGTTGCCGCCTTCACCCATTTTTTGAGAAGCAGTGGCGAAGCAATGGTATGTAAAGATTTTTCAAGGGCTGGGCTAGCGCATTGAATCTCAATGGCGAGCTTAGAGCTTGGCTTAGGCTGGCTGGGCATGAGTTTGTATTAATTCACCGCGCAGGGTGTAGTTGAGTACTTCAGTAATGTGTACATCGACCATCTTGCCAACCCAACGATCCAGATCATGATCAGGCATCTGCAAATGAATCACCCGATTATTAGCCGAGCGCCCTTGAAGATTAATGCCGTCTTTGGCTAAACCTTCAATCAGGACGCGCTCAGTATTGCCAAGCATTTTTTGGCTAATCTGGCTAGCTTGAGATTCAACGAGCGCCAGCAAAGCTTGTAAGCGTTTGAGTTTTACTTCGTATGGCGTATCGTCGGTCAAATTAGCGGCAGGGGTTCCTGGTCGCGGGCTGAAGATAAAGCAAAAGCTATTGTCAAATTGCAGCTCTTCTACCATTTTGAGAAGTTTTTCAAAATCTGCATCCGTCTCACCCGGAAAGCCTACGATAAAGTCACTCGAGAGAGTCAGGTCTGGCCGGACTGCGCGCATCTTCCGAATGATGCTTTTGTATTCTAGAGAGGTGTAGCCCCGTTTCATTGCAGATAAAACCGAGTCTGAGGCGTGCTGCACTGGCAAATGCAAGTTACTGACGAGTTTGGGAACCTTCGCATAGACATCAATGAGGCGTTGCGTAAATTCCTTCGGGTGACTAGTTGTAAAACGAATGCGTTCAATTCCTGGAATATCGGCAACATACTCAATGAGTAGGGCAAAGTCAGCAATGTCATCAGTGCCACCCATTTTGCCAAGATAGGCGTTGACATTTTGCCCTAACAAAACGATTTCTTTGACCCCTTGCGAGGCAAGTCCAGCGACTTCTGTCAGGACATCATCAAAAGGACGCGATACTTCCTCGCCGCGTGTATAGGGAACGACGCAATAACTGCAATATTTAGAACAGCCCTCCATGATGGAGACATAGGCTGAGCCGCGTGTTTGTCTAGAAGCGGGTAGGTGATCAAACTTTTCAATTTCAGGAAAGGAAATATCCACCTGAGAAACGCCAGTTGCTCGACGTTGACTAATGAGGTCGGGCAGGCGATGCAAGGTTTGGGGCCCAAACACGACATCCACATACGGCGCACGACTAATAATCTGTTGGCCTTCTTGACTGGCGACACAACCCCCCACACCAATTAATAAGTCGGGTTTTATTTTTTTGAGTTCACGCAAGCGCCCCAGATCTGAAAACACTTTGTCTTCAGCTTTTTCACGAATCGAGCAGGTATTTAAGAGGACAACATCTGCATCTTCTGGGGTATTGGTTAATTCCATGCCCTCATTGGCGTGAAGGACGTCTGCCATTTTGTCCGAGTCATACTCGTTCATTTGGCAACCAAAGGTTTTGATATAGAGCTTTTTCATGTGCCGTTCTCAGGTTTATAGCTGGGGGCGAAGCACTGATTTTACGGGATAAACAATCCTAGAGGAGGCGATATACCAAAATGGTGACGAATGTAGGCGGCAGAGCTGCAATCAGGAGCCAGCCAGCCGATACGGTTGCATTTGGGAAGTGGCTTCTGAGAATGGCAATTCCGGCTGGATTGGGCGCGTTGGCAATGACTGTTAGCCCGCCCCCAGCTACCGCACCACCGACAAGAGCCAGCTTGAATTCTGGGGAGGTGCCGCTAACTAGTGATCCCAAATAGGTGAGCGCGGCATTATCGGTAATCGCAGTGAGGACTAGGCTGCCATAAAAGACGGCAGTAGGGCTCAGATTTTCAAGAATGGGTTGTAGCCACCAACCTTGCAGGCCACCCAGCACTACTAGACCAGCCAAGAAGAATCCAACCAGTAAGGCTTCACGCAAAATTAAGGGGCTTTGGTGTTTTGGGTAGGCTGTGGTGTAACCAATGAAGAAAAGTAGTAGCCACATAAATAGAACGGGGTCATGAGCGCAACCCACAATGCCAGCCAAAAATAATAAATGCACCAAGGTTGTGGTTATTGGCATCTTCTCTCTAGCAAGATTGCTTTTGGGCTCAATCAACTGTCGATGGAAGATTAAAGTACATGCCATTGCGTTGATAAAAATAGCGATACAAGATTCCAGGCCAAAGTTGGCAAACATGAATGCACTAGTCCACTCCCAGGTTGATGCAACCATGAGTACAGGCGGTGCGGCAAAATTGGTGAGTGTTCCACCAATCGAGATATTGACGAATAGAACTCCTAGTGTGCCAAAGAGAAGTGCGTTAGAGCATTTGTGGCGGTAAACCAAATCACGCAATAAAAATGCTGCCAAAGTCATGGCTGCTGGTTCTGTAATGAGTGATCCCAGCAGCGGTGTAATGCTCAGGGTTAAGAAATAGAGCGTTGGCGCTTGTTTAGTCCGCAGTACGGCTTGAACGCCCCTACCTAGGGCGTGCAAAATTTGTCCTGAAATACCTAAGATTGGCTTGCTGCCAGCTACGACCATAATGGCGAAGACAAATAATGGCTCAGTGAAGTTACGCTGATTGGCATAGTTTTTAGCAGTGGATAAATCGTTGGCTAGCCACATATAAATAATCAAGACAGCAGCCCAAAAACCAAAGACGATCTCCACCTCACCTAATAAATGCCATAACCCTGCATGCTTCGAAGAATTTTTTGCAAGACTCTCAAAATAGGATGTAGAAAAGGTATGGAGTACCGCGATTGCAAAAATGATGCTGGCGCCAAGTTCTGTCGGAGTAAAGTTCATAAGTGAATGTTATCAGCTGGGAATGACAGCTTCAGGATTAGTAATTTTGGAGAATTTGATGAAATTAAAGATTGGCTATCAAGAGTTGATCGCCCATGCAATGCAGGAAATTGAAACAGTGCCCTTAAATCAGGCCCAAGACTTTCTAGGTGATGCCAATACTGTTTTTGTGGATATTAGGGATGTGCGTGAACTTGAACGCGAAGGCATGATTCCGAATGCCTTGCATGCACCTCGGGGCATGCTGGAGTTCTGGGTTGACCCTGATAGCCCCTATTACAAACCAATCTTTGGCGAGGGTAAGCGTTTAATCTTATATTGCGCATCTGCTTGGCGCTCTGCCTTGGCTACCCAGACCCTGCAAAAGATGGGGGTGCCCGGTGTTAGCCATCTTGAGGGCGGCTTTGTTGCCTGGAAGAAGGCCAATTTGCCGACTGTAGAGAAGCCAGGGAAGCCCCATTTGACTTAAATTTCAATTGGATACCTCCTCTTGAAATTTGATTAATAGGCCTCATTTAACTGGGGTTAATAACTTTATCCCCATAAGAGAGTAGGAGAAATTTGCATGACCACAGCTACTAAAGAAACCTTAGGATTTCAGGCCGAAGTAAAGCAACTTCTGCAATTAATGATCCATTCTTTGTATTCCAACAAAGAGATTTTCTTGCGTGAATTAATTTCGAATGCTTCTGATGCATCGGATAAATTGCGCTTCGAAGGTATTGCACATCCGGATTGGTATGGTGATGATCCTGACCTCAAAATTCAGGTGACTTTCGATAAAGCTGCGAGAACGATCACGATTGCCGACAATGGTATTGGCATGAGTCGTGATGAGGTCATTGCTAATTTGGGTACGATTGCACGCTCGGGCACCAAAGAATTCTTTTCTAAGCTCTCAGGCGATCAGCAAAAAGACGCTGCTTTAATCGGTCAATTTGGTGTTGGCTTTTATTCTGCGTTCATTGTGGCTGATCGTATTACGGTCGAAACGCGGCGTGCTGGCTTGCCTGCCCAAGATGGCGTCCGTTGGGAATCTGATGGTTCTGGAGAGTTTACAGTTGAGACAATTGACCGGCCACAGCGGGGTACTGCCATTACGATGCACCTGCGTGAAGGTGAAGATGATTTCTTGTCAAGTTATAAGCTGAAATCTATCATCCGCAAATATTCAGATCATATTTCTTTGCCAATTCAGATGCACAAAGAAGAGTGGGATGAAGAAAAGAAAGAGCAGGTTATTCAAGCTGAGCTTGAAAGCATCAATCAATCGAGCGCTTTGTGGGCAAGAGCGAAGTCTGAAATTACTGAAGACCAATACAACGATTTTTATAAGCATCTTTCGCATGATTTTGAAAATCCATTGTGCTATTCCTTAAACCGAGTTGAAGGCCGCAGTGAATTTACCCAGTTGCTTTATGTTCCTGCGCGCGCGCCGTTTGATTTATGGGATCGCAATAAGCGAGGGGGCATCAAGTTATATGTGAAGCGTGTCTTCATCATGGAGGATGCTGAGCAGTTGATGCCAATGTATCTGCGTTTTGTTAGTGGCGTAATCGATTCCGTTGATTTGCCTTTAAATGTCTCACGGGAAATCTTGCAAGAATCGCGTGACGTTAAGGTGATTCGCGAGAGTTCTACAAAACGTGTTTTAAGCATGCTCGAGGAGTTGGCTAACTCCGATGATGATGCCAAAAAGGAAAAATATCAAACCTTCTGGAGCCAGTTTGGACAAGTGCTTAAAGAGGGGGTGGGCGAAGATCAGGCAAATCAAGAGCGCATTCTCAAACTCTTGCGGTTTGCAAGTACGCATAGTGATTCTTCAGAACAGATCGTCTCTCTGGCCCAATACATAGCCCGTATGAAAGAGGGTCAGGACAAGATTTATTACGTGACTGGCGAATCCTTTAATGCAGCAAAGAACAGTCCCCATCTAGAAATTTTCCGCAAAAAGGGCGTGGAAGTTTTATTGTTATCTGATCGAGTTGATGAGTGGATGCTTTCTTTCTTTGCTGAATTTGACGGCAAGCAATTAGCTTCAGTCGCCAAGGGTGGCCTTGATCTTGGCGCTCTAGGTGATGAGAAGGAGCGTCAGGAGCAAGAAGAAACCGAAAAAGGCTTTAAAGATTTGCTGGAGAAAATGAAGGCAGTTCTAGTTGATAAGGCAAAGGATGTGCGCGTGACTTTCCGTCTAACGGACTCGCCAGCATGTTTAGTTGCTGATGAAAATGAGCTCTCGGGTAATTTATTGCGAATGTTGAAAGCTGCGGGTCAGCAGGCTCCCGACATGAAGCCTATCTTAGAAATTAATCCTGAGCATCCACTACTCTTAAAGTTAAAGTATGAAGATAAGCACTTTGATGAATGGACTAATGTGTTATTTGATCAGGCCTTATTGGCTGAAGGCGGTCAGTTAAATGACCCTGCTGCTTTTGTGAAGCGTATTAATCAATTGTTGTTAAATCAATAAAGGCGATGATGAGAAAAGTTCAGTCCCGGTTTGGCACAGGCCCTTTACAGCAAACGTTAACAGTCGGAGATTTGCATTTTCTGGCCGACTCGGAGGTAGGTCGTGGCGGCACTGGTACTGGACCATCTCCCCACGAATATCTTGCAGCCGCTTTAGCTTCCTGTACCAGCATGACTCTAAAGATGTATGCCGAGCGTAAAGCTTGGAAATTGGAGAATGCAATTGTGACGGTAGATATTGAGCGGCCTCATGATGTTGAGACTTTTATACGCGATATCCAATTGGTGGGTGACTTAGATATTGAGCAAAGGGAGCGTTTGTTGGATATTGCAACTAAATGCCCAATTCATAAAGCTTTAAGTGGCGAGATCCAAATAAAAACCCAGCTTGTCAGTTAGTACAAGCTGGGTTAGGCATTACTAAAACCCTTCAATACTGCTTAAACATCAACTACCCGATTAGTTAGGCGCGTTTGCTGGTTTATTATTTTTTCCAGCGTTGTAGCCAGCGTTGTATTCCGAAGCTTGTTCTTTTTTGTAAGCATCGTATACATAACCAGAAGCGGCACCAACAGCTGCGCCACCCACTGCGCCCCAAATGGGGTTGCCATGAAAAATGGCAGTACCAACAGCGCCGACTGCTGCACCGATACCGGCGCCAGATAAAGTCCGTTGTTCAGTATTGTTCATATTGGAGCAACCAGCGATAGCTACGGTTGTTGCCGCGATAGCGATAATTTTTTTCATCTCAACGATCCTATGTATTTATTTAATGAGCGATTAGGCTGGATTATTTTTTTCCGCAAGGAAAGCGCATTGCTAAGAATCCTAAAACAGTGCCTGATGCTGGTTTATCAGCAACTTGAGGATTGCCTTGGGCAAACTTCACAAAATCGGCGATTACATCATCACGCGTAGGGGCCGGTTGTTTTACACAGATAAATGGTTTAGCGCGTTGCGGGTGACGGGTAGCCAAGTAGGTGTCATAAATTGCAGTGGTGTAGCCAATACAGTAACTACGTGAATCAGGGCTTGCGGGAAACTTGCAAACATTCACGAGTTCTTGAGTGCTCAGCACTTGAATTTTTTCTTGAGCCTGTACAAGACTAGAAAACGCGCCAAAGGCGATTAAAAAGGCTAGGACTTTCTTCATGGGTTCTCCCTTAGATGTATGTGAATCAATCATAAACCATATATTTATCGTATTTTTGCACTAAATAAGTGCAAATTGCACCTAAATGGATTTAATGATTCCCCATAATGATGCAAAAAACTCAAGGGGTAATTACTGTGGAAACATTTAAATCGGGTAGCGATGCTTTATTTATCTTGCTTGGCGCCATTATGGTCTTAGCGATGCATGCTGGCTTTGCCTTTTTGGAGCTCGGCACTGTTCGCAAAAAGAATCAAGTGAACGCGATTGTCAAAATTCTGGTGGATTTTGCGGTGTCTACTATTGCCTATTTCTTTATTGGGTACAGCATCGCCTATGG
>CANGEC010000061.1 GCA_947452625.1 Burkholderiaceae bacterium | reverse complement strand
TTATTCAGCGGCTTTAGCTGGAGCGGCCGCCTTACGAGCAGGCAACTTCTCTTTAATACGGGCAGACTTACCAGAACGATCGCGCAAGTAATACAACTTAGCACGACGTACGTCACCGCGGCGCTTCACTTCAATGCTAGCGATCAATGGTGAGTAAGTTTGGAATGTACGCTCTACGCCTTCGCCAGAAGAAATCTTACGAACGATAAAGCTAGAGTTCAGACCACGATTGCGTTTAGCAATCACAACGCCCTCAAAAGCCTGGGTACGCTTACGTGTACCTTCAACTACGTTCACACCCACAACGACTGTGTCGCCAGGAGCAAAACTAGGAAGCGTTTTATTGGCGCTTAAGCGAGCAATTTCTTCTTGCTCAATTTTTTCAATCAAATTCATTTTTAATCCTTAAACATCTTGTCAGCGTTTAATCCCGAGATATTTATCAACGGACCAGACAGAGGATGCAGTTAAAACAATTTCACTAAACCAAAACACAAGCTTTTAATCAACCCTGAGATCACTCACAGCGTGCGAAGAAATTGCTCATCTTCTCGGGTTAGCAACCCTTTGGTGCGGGCCAATTCAATTAAGTCCGGCCTTAACCTTGATGTCAGCTCTAAAGACTTACGCCGACGCCAATCCGCTATTTTAGCGTGATGTCCGCCCAAAAGCACGTCTGGGACAGATAAATTTTCATATATTTCAGGTCGGGTGTAGTGCGGATAGTCCAAAAGGCCATTCACAAAGCTGTCCTGCACGGCTGATTCAGCATCCCCCAAGGCTCCGGGAATCAAGCGAATCACCGCATCCATGATGGCCATAGCCGCAATTTCACCACCCGAAAGAACAAAATCACCAATCGAAAGCTGTAAATCGACGTTTCGATCGACAAAACGCTGATCAACACCCTCATAACGTCCACAAATAAAGCTTATGTTTCGATAACTGAGGATATCTGTCGCTATCTTCTGAGAAAAAACCTCCCCTTGAGGCGCCAAGAGACAGATCGGGCCTGATGTCAGATTTTTCGCATGATGTGCTGCTTTAACAGCATTTACCGTATCTTCAAGCGGCTTAACCATCATCACCATGCCAGGGCCACCACCGTAAGCACGATCATCAACCGTTTTGCGAGCATCGGCACAATAATTTCGTGGATTCCAAAGATTCACCTCTGCCAGACCTTGCTCACAGGCTCGTCCAGTAACACCCCACTGCGTTAAGGCTGAGAACATTTCAGGAAAAAGGGTGATTGTGTCAAAACGCATAAAAAACTGGTTTTACCAGTCCAATTGCCAATCGAGGGTAATCGCTTTGCTGGGCAAATCTACTGCTTGAACTACCTCTTTCACGAAGGGCACTAATTGCCTAACCGTACCACCCATATGATCACCCAAGGCAATCACGCCATGAGCACCGTTCTCGGTAACATCGAGCACCTGACCCAAATCCTCGCCCTGCAGATTTTTAGCGTAGCAGCCAATCAAATCTACCCAGTAATAAGAATCTTTTTCGGCCTTAGGAAAAGCATCGCGCCCTACTAGAATTCGAGCACCTTTTAGAGCCAATGCCTGATCACGATCGGTCACACCCTCCAAAGCCAGCACAACCGTACCGCTATGCATTTTGGCCTGCTTCACCCGATAAGATCGCAAAGAAGCTGCCTCGATAGCCGCCGCAACCCCTGCCTCTTTACGAGGAATAAGAGAGAGCCAAATTTCTTTACTAGATAAAAGTGCTACAGGGTCTGATGAGTGGGGGCGAACCTTAACTTGACCTTGTAAACCTTGAGCCTCTGCGATAGCGCCAAGCTCAATTAGATCATTGAGGGCTGGTGTACTCATTACGAAGCCACCTTTAATCCCAAAATAAAACTACAGATAAGTGCTACTTGGAGCCCTGTCTTATTGACAGGGCAGCCAGATAAACAATCCTTAGACAGCAGGATTATTTTTAATCAAACGAACAACGGTTGGAGAAACTTGCGCACCAACACCAGTCCAATAAGTCAAACGGTCTTGAGCAATACGCATTGCCTGCTCAGACTCAGCTGCCTTAGGATTGAAATAACCAATACGCTCGATGAAGTTCGAGTCGCGACGATTGCGCTTGTCAGTAGCAACGATGCTATAAAAAGGGCGCTTCTTAGAACCGCCGCGTGCCAGTCGAATGACGACCATAGTTATTCCTTAAAATCTAAAATTAAAAACAGGTTGATTACAACCCAATGAAATTTCTACAAAATATTGGGCTCCAACTAACTGGGCAAGATGCAAAACAAAATGCACGGTATAGCGGAAAACCTCATATTCTAGACGAAAACCCCTATTTGATCCACCTATTTCACACATTAAATCAGTAGAATAGCCAACTTCAATTGCTAAAAATTTATTTAAATACAATGGTTTACAAAAATATGAGCGAAAAAATCAGCCCTTCCACCCTGTTTTTAAAGGGCAAAAATAGGTTATTTTTAGCCATTTCCTGTGCCTGCTTAAGTCTATTAACCGCATGCGCCAACGTCATCCCACCCTGTAATGCCAAAATCAGCCCTCCAAGTCGAGAGCTAAAAAATACCAAATGGGAGTTAATTCGTTGGAACCTAGCGCCCAATGCAAACGGTGAAGTACGTAGTCGCCAAATTCCTCAGGGCGAAAGCAGCAACCCCATCCAAATCAGTTTTGATGCCAATGGTGAGCGCCTCAGTGGTTCAACTGGATGCAATCGCTTCACCGCCCAGATTAGTGAAGATGAACGAGGATTTACCCTAGAAAAGATCGCTAGCACCAAAATGGCTTGCAGCCCCCAACGCATGGAACTGGAAAACGATTTCCTCTACGAACTCAATGACTATCGCACAATAGTGCGCGATGGGGATCGCCTCCTTTTCATCGGCCGTGATCGTGAAGTCTTGAGTTTTGCACAACGCGATATCAATAAGAAATAAATAAGGTATACATGAAAAACTCCAAACTGATTTTTTGCGCGTTGGGCTTATTTTTTCCTGGCACTGGATTGAATTGCTTTTACCTGCAAGGCATTAAATCCTTCTGGGCATGGGCCCAACTCTTTTCCTTGGTTGGCGGGATTCTTGGCTGGCTTATCCTTAAGGAAGCCCACTTTCATTCCGCCCCTGGTTGGGTATTAATCACGCTGGGATTTATTGCGATCGAAGCAAGCTGGCTCACAACGATTGCGCTTGGATTGCGCGCCGATGAAAAATGGGATGCCCAATTTAATTCTCAAGGCAAAACGCAATCTGGCTGGCCTGTGATACTGACTGTTATTTTTTCTTTAGTCTTTGGTGCCGGGGTGATGATGACTTTTCTGGCTGTGTCTTTTGAACAATTTTTCATCTCGCAGATTCAAGAGGCCAGAAAGCTATCCCAGTAATTACGCATCGCTTTATTTATTAGAAATACTGCGACTTAGAACTGCTCCACCGCCAATGCATTAGTAGAGTGACCGCCCTCTAAAATAGAGGTGGCTAAAGCTTGCGTCTGCGGCAAAATGTTTTCAGCGAAGAAACGCGCGGTCGCTATTTTTGCATCATAAAAACTTGGATCACCTTCGCGCAAACGCTCTGCCGCTAGCAATGCGCGAGCCATTTGCCACGCACCCAAGACTAAGCCGCACAAACGTAAATAAGCAAAGCTACCGGCATACACCGCCTTGATATCAGTTTTTGCATTTGCCAAAATATAGGCTACCGATGCCTCAAAAGCTTCACGCGCAGGAGTAAGTTGTTTGAGTACTGCTTGCGCAGCAGGGCTTGCATCTGCCGCCAAGGCTTTTTCGGTAACCTTGATTTTTTCAGCGAGCAGTTGAGCAGCAGCGCCGCCATCACGTACTGTTTTTCTACCAATCAAATCATTTGCCTGAATTGCGGTAGTGCCTTCATAAATCGTCAGAATACGTGCATCACGATAATGTTGCGCAGCGCCAGTCTCTTCAATGAAACCCATGCCACCATGCACTTGCACACCAAGGCTCGCTACATCAATCGACATCTCTGTAGAAAAGCCTTTGACAATCGGAACCAGAAATTCATAAAGCGACTGGCTCACTTTACGCGCCGCCTCATCAGGCGATGCATGTTGCACATCACATTCTGCCGCCGCGTAATAAGCCAAAGCCCTTGAGGACTCGACATAGGCACGCATTGTCATCAACATCCGCTTTACATCAGGTTGCTGAATAATCGCGACCGGACCTGGCGACCCGGCAAGATCACGACTTTGCACGCGATCTTTAGCGTACTGCACTGCCTTTTGATAGGCTCGCTCTGCCACTGCAATACCCTGCATGCCTACGGAGAAGCGTGCGGCATTCATCATGACAAACATATACTCCAGGCCACGATTTTCTTCACCTACCAGATAGCCAATGGCGCCACCATGATCGCCGAACTGCAGGACTGCAGTAGGACTCGCCTTAATGCCAAGCTTGTGCTCCAAAGAGACACATTGAATATCATTACGCTCACCTAGCGAACCGTCAGCGTTCACCATAAACTTTGGCGCAACAAATAAAGAGATCCCCTTCACCCCCTCAGGAGCATCGGGAGTTCTGGCCAAAACGAGATGGACAATATTGCTTGCCATATCGTGCTCGCCATAGGTAATAAAAATCTTGGTGCCAAAAATTCGATAAGTGCCATCACCTTGAGGAACGGCACGCGATCGTACCATTGATAAATCTGAACCTGCCTGGGGTTCTGTCAAATTCATGGTGCCAGTCCACTCTCCAGAAATCATCTTTGGCACAAAACGTTCCTGCAACTCAGGACTTGCTGCTGTCAACAGCGCTTCGATCGCACCATCCGTGAGCATTGGACATAAAGCAAAAGAAAGGCTGGCAGAGTGCACCATCTCAAAACAGGCGCTAGCAATTAATTTAGGAAGTCCTTGGCCGCCAAATTCAGCCGGATGAATTACACCCTGCCAACCGGCAGCGGCAAATTGCTCAAAAGCCTCTTTAAAACCTGGAGTTGTATACACCTCGCCATCACGTAAAGCACTCGGATTCTGATCTCCAGGCCAATTGAGTGGCGCAACAACATCTTGATTAAATTTAGCCGCCTCTTCCAGAATAGCTGGCGCCAAATCAACATCAGCGCCCGCCTCGGCATATTGAGGGTAAGCAACCACATCTGATAGCCCCGCTAATTCGTTCATCACAAACAGCATATCTTTTACCGGGGCTATGTATGGCATTACAACTCCTCTTTGTTCAAACTACATCACTTATGAAATTCACTCATCGCTTAACCAAGTGCTTTGGTTAACTCTGGAACAGCGGTAAATAAATCTGCCACTAAGCCGTAATCAGCGACGCTAAAAATGGGCGCTTCAGGATCCCTATTAATTGCAACGATCACTTTAGAATCTTTCATGCCTGCCAAATGCTGAATAGCGCCAGAGATGCCAACAGCAACATACAGTTGTGGAGCAACAATCTTGCCAGTTTGACCTACTTGATAATCATTGGGGACATAACCAGCATCAACCGCAGCACGCGATGCTCCCAGTGCAGCACCCAATTTATCAGCCAAAGGCGTGACAATCTCTTGGTATTTTTCACCGGAGCCTAGACCGCGTCCGCCAGAAACAATAATTTTGGCTGCAGTCAATTCTGGACGATCAGACTTTGTGAGTTCTCGACCTACAAAGGTCGATTTGCCCGCATCCGCTATAGCAGCCTGCTTTTCAATCACAGCTGAACCACCACTACCTGCAACAGGATCAAAACCCGTAGTACGCACGGTAATCACTTTGACTGCATCAGCAGATTGTACGGTTGCGATCGCATTACCCGCATAGATAGGACGCTCAAAGGTATCAGGAGAAACTACCTTAGTAATATCCGATAACTGCGCTACATCAAGCTTAGCGGCTACCCTTGGGAGCACGTTTTTACCATTCGCTGTCGCAGGTGCCAAGATATGACTATAAGCACTCGCTAGCGCCAGAATCTGCGCCGCTAAAGGCTCAGCCAATTGATCCGCCAAGGCAGATGCCTCGACTTGAATCACTTTACGCACGCCAGGAATTTGAGCAGCAGCTGCGGCTGCGGCATCAGCTGCATTGCCAGCAACCAAGACATCAACCTCAGGTGCGCACTGCAAGGCTGCGGCAATCGCATTTAAGGTAGCCGCTTTCAGCGACGCATTATCGTGTTCAGCAATTACAAGAGCAGCCATTTAAATCACCTTCGCTTCATTTTTAAGTTTCTCAACCAAGGCTGCCACATCGGCAACCATCACCCCAGCAGTACGCTTAGGTGGCTCTTCTACCTTTAGTGTTTTTAGACGTGGCGCAATATCCACGCCCAAATCCTCGGGCTTCACAATCTCTAAAGGCTTCTTCTTGGCCTTCATAATGTTTGGCAAAGTCACATAGCGCGGCTCATTCAAACGTAAATCGGTTGTGATCACAGCAGGCAAGCTTAATGCGATCGTTTCCAATCCACCATCAACCTCACGGGTCACGCTAGCCTTGCCATCAGCAATCACCACCTTAGATGCAAAGGTTGCTTGTGGAATATCCAAAAGACTGGCCAACATTTGACCAGTCTGATTACTGTCGTCATCAATCGCTTGTTTACCGAGAATCGTGATTTGCGCTTGCTCTTTTTCACAAAGGGCTTTCAGAATTTTGGCAACCGCCAATGGCTGCAACTCAGCATCTGACTCCACCAAAATCGCGCGATCAGCGCCAATAGCCAAAGCAGTACGCAGCGTTTCCTGGCACTGGGTTGGACCTGCAGAAACCACTACAACTTCCGTCGCAACACCAGCCTCTTTTAAGCGAACCGCCTCTTCAACTGCAATCTCATCAAAGGGATTCATGCTCATCTTGACATTGGCGATATCCACACCAGAATTATCGGATTTGACGCGCACCTTAACGTTGTAATCAACCACTCGCTTTACTGCTACTAAGATCTTCATCTTGTCTTCTCAATCTCTACAAAAACGCTGTTTGTTTATCAAAAATCGGGGTAATTGGCTATTTTATCCGCCTTACGAGCTTCACGGCTAAACGTCGATCGCGCTAGTAGATCCAGCCTTTTTACGTAATTCAAATTTCTGAATTTTGCCAGTAGAGGTTTTGGGTAACTCCCCAAAAACGACTGCCCTTGGGACCTTAAAGCCTGCCAAATGCTTTTTACAATGGGCCACAATATCCTCGACTGTCACCTGAGCATCAGGCTTAATTTCCAAGAAGGCGCATGGTGTCTCACCCCATTTGGGATCTGGCATTGCCACAACGGCTGCCGCGATCACGGCAGGATGCCTAAATAAGACATCTTCCACTTCAATGGAGGAGATATTTTCACCACCAGAAATGATGATGTCCTTGCTGCGATCCTTAATCTTGACGTAACCATCTGGACTCATCACCGCAAGGTCGCCTGAATGAAACCAGCCGCCCTCAAATGCCTCTTTGGTCGCCTTCTCATTTTTGAGATAACCCTTCATGGCAATATTGCCCTTAAACATAATCTCGCCCATGGTCTCACCATCGGCTGGAACCGGCTCCATTGTTTCAGGGTTCAGAACGGTAATCGCCTGCTGCATGTGATAACGCACACCTTGGCGCGCATTTAATCGGGCACGCTCACCAATATCCAAATCATTCCACTCATCCTGCTTCACGCAAACAGCGGCAGGACCATAAACCTCAGTCAAGCCGTACACGTGAGTGAGATCAAAACCAAGCTTCTCCATCCCTTCAATAATGGAAGCTGGAGGAGCCGCGCCCGCAATCAAACCTTTCACCCCAGCAGGTACACCAAGTTTCATTGCATCGGGAGCATTCACCAATAAGTTATGAACAATCGGAGCCGCACAGTAATGGGTCACTCCATGTTCTTTAATCGCAGCAAAAATATGTTGGGCATCAACCCGACGCAAACAAACATTAATACCAGCGCGTGCCGCAATCGTCCATGGAAAACACCAACCATTGCAATGGAACATGGGCAGAGTCCATAAATAGACGGGATGCTTATTAATATCCCAATCCAATATATTAGAAACCGCATTAATTGCCGCGCCACGGTGGTGGTACACGACCCCCTTAGGGTTACCAGTTGTCCCAGAGGTGTAATTGAGGCAAATCGCCTGCCACTCATCTTCTGGTACCTGCCATGCAAACTCCGGATCACCCTCGGCCAATAACTGTTCATAAGTTAATTTGCCAAGTCGCTCACCAGGAACGTCAAATTCATTTTCCTCAACATCGATCACCAAAAACTCACGGCCACTTTCTTGTTTGGCGATTTCAAGCGCTTTCTTCATCGTTCCAGAAAATTCCGGATCAACAATAACCACCTTAGCCTCACCATGATTTAACATAAAAGCGATTGACTCAGGATCCAAGCGGGTATTTAAGGCATTCAATACCGCCCCAACCATCGGGATACCAAAGTGTGCCTCTACCATCGGCGGGGTATTGGGTAGCATGACAGCAACCGTATCCCCAAGGCCGATACCATGTTTGCTCAAAGCGCTCGCTAAACGACGGCAACGCTCATAGGTTTGTTGCCAAGTTTGACGCAGCTTTCCATGAATTACTGCCAAACGATTTGGGTAAATCTGCGCTGAGCGCTCGATAAATAAGAGCGGGGTAATGGGGGTAAAGTTCGCCGCATTACGCTCTAATCCTTGCTCAAAAATATTTGCCATATTGACGCCTTTGATATTGATGTTTTCTCTTAAAGATCTGCTAACGCCTTGATATGGGCAACCACACTGCGTCCCAATGCAGATAAGTTATAACCGCCCTCAAGACAACTGACAATCCGACCTTGCGCCGATTGATCGGCAATCACTTTTAATTGTCTGGTAATCCAAACATAATCATCTTCAACTAAACCCATCTGCCCTAAATCATCCTCACGATGCGCATCAAAGCCTGCAGAAATAATGATGAGTTCTGGTTCAAAGTCCCGCAAGCGAGGCAACCATTGCTCTTCAACGATAGATCGGACCACATCACCTCGGGTTGAAGCGGGTAACGGGACATTCACCATGTTTTGAGCAGCATCTAAACCGCTATAGGGATAAAACGGGTGCTGGAAAAAACTACACATTAAGACATTGGGATCATTAATAAATGCAGCCTCAGTGCCATTACCGTGATGCACATCAAAATCAATAATGGCGATACGTTCAATACCATATTGCTCTACTGCATAACGAGCTGCAATCGCCACATTATCAAAAAGACAAAACCCCATAGAACGGGTTGGCTCAGCGTGATGACCTGGTGGCCTCACAGCACAAAAGACATTACTCACTTCACCTTTCATGACTGCATCGACACCAGCAATTGCTGCACCAGCCGCTCGCAAAGCAGCGCGCCAAGTGTGCGGATTCATAATGGTGTCGCCATCGAGCATAAAATAGCCGCTTTCAGGAGCCCGGTCTCTCACAAAAGCAATATGTTCCGCGCTGTGGACTAATTCCAGTTGATCTTCAGTAGCTAAAGGCGCATCTAAATGATGAAGGAAGGGGTCTAAACCACTTCTAATTAACTGATCGTTAATCGCCTGTATCCGCTCCGGGCACTCGGGATGGTGGTTACCCATCTCATGTTTTAAAAAATCTGGATGAGTTATGTATCCTGTAGTCATTACTTGAAACTTTCAATAACGAAATTGCAATTTTTTATCATTTAATCAACGTGCCATTCACTCACAGTCAAATACGCTTTAATCGCATTCTTAATGTTTCCAGCATCTTGCTAACGCTCGTATTAGGGGCCTGCTCAAGCACCCAAACACCCCCCAGCACTCCAAGCCAACCTATCGTAAACCAAACCGATAATGCGACTTCCGAGACGCTCTTTTCTCAAAATATTCACGAACTCTTGGCCCAAGTTGCGCAAAGCCAAGAAATACCCTTACCAGTCCTTGAAACAGGATTCCTTGATGCTAAGACGATTCCCACCATCCGCAAATTGGTATTACCCCCATCCGGCACCTTTAAGAAAAACTGGGTTGCCTATCGCAAGCGCTTTATCGAGCCAATTAGACTAAAAGCTGGCAGAGCGTTTTTTGAGCAGAATCAAGCTTTTCTGAGTCAAATACAGCAGGAAACTGGGGTTCCAGCCGAGATCATTACAGCCATTATTGGCATCGAGACCATTTATGGCAGACAAACTGGCACCTTCAGGGTCAAGGATGTTCTTTCCACCCTGGCCTTTGATTATCCCGATACCCCCAATAAAACAAGTCGTGAGCAGCTGTTTAAAGACCAACTCAGAGAGCTCATTTTGCTGTGTTGGTCTGATGCTGGCGGGAATTTACCCGCTCAAAACAAACTGGGTAGCCTTGCCCCTTCGCGCTTTAACGCTTGCCTAAATCAACAAAGCTCTTATGCGGGCGCAATCGGCTTACCCCAATTTATGCCCAGCAGCATTCGTAACTTCGCAGTAGACGGAGATGGGGATCGCCATATTGATCTGCGCCAAAGCCCCAAAGACGCCATCGCAAGCGTCGCAAACTTCATGAAAAAACATGGCTGGCAACCCGGTATGCCGATTTATTTTCCAGTACAAGAAAGTGGTTTAGCTCAAGCGAAAACCCTTGCAGATGGTGAGCCGCAACTCAAATATACGATTGAAGAACTCATTAACTACAAAATACTCAAAGCTGAACAAGGCGATCTGCAGACGGGAGGTTTAGCACCTCAAAGCAAAGGGCTGATTGTGGACCTGCCGTTTCCGGATGCGGACGGCAATGATCAGGTGCGCTATGTTGTGGGT
>CANGEC010000060.1 GCA_947452625.1 Burkholderiaceae bacterium | reverse complement strand
TAGACGGCACCCATCTAAGTCGAGCAATCGATATGATGAAGGCATAGTCCAGGGAGTAATGAAAATTACACAAACCGGAATCCTTTGGTCCCAGGTTCAAGTCCTGGTGGGCCCACCAGCAATGCCAATGACTTAGGGAGAAATTCCTAAGTCATTTTTCTATTGTGCCCGCCAGAAAGGGAAACCATAATCAGTAATGGTGTGGGTTTTGTTTTGGTGTCCTTGCGGATATGTGAAACTGATCAAGACGGGCTACTCCGGTTTAATCCCTGACTTCTTAATTAGGGAAGTCCACAGATCGATTTCAGACTTTAAAAAATTGTTATAAGCGCTAGCACCTAGGGGTGGTATGACAAAGCCAACAGACTCGATTCTTTGCTTAACTTCTGGTGTTTGCAATGCCTGAATCATAGCGGCTTCTAACTTATCTAGAACTGGCTTAGGCGTTCCTTTAGGAGCGCTAATGCCGGCCCAAGAGAGTGCCTGAAATCCAGGATAGCCACTTTCAGCCACAGTTGGCACCGTAGGATAGAGAGGGTTGCGCTGCAAACTACTTACAGCAATAGGACGTAATTTGCCTGCCTGTACATAAGGCAATGCCGCATCTTGATTAATAAACTCCATCGGAATTTCATTGGCGAGAATGGCGTTCATCAGAGGCCCACCCCCACGATAAGGAATGCCAACGATAGGCAGTGGATTGCAATTGTTTTTTTTCTTCATGTCTGCGCAAGTCGCAGTGGCTTGGCGTAGTAGTTCCATTGCCATATGGCCTGATGAAGCGTAGGTATAGCCATAGTCCAGCTTGCCGGGGTTTGCACGAGCAAAATCCACAATATCTTTTAAAGTCTTGAAAGGCCGATCTGGATGAACCACCAATACATTGGGGCCCAAATCAATTAAAGAAATATGGGCAAAATCTTTTATCGAATCATATTTGATGTTCGGATCCAAGCCATGAGCAACCGCATTTTGTCCAACACCAGTCATTACTAGAGTGTAACCATCAGGCTGTGCAGCAGCGGCTCGCTCGGCCCCAATGACGCCGCCGCTACCCCCGATATTTTCAATGACAAAAGCTTGCTTGAAGATTTTAGTGAGTTGCTCAGCGGAAATACGCGCCATGAGATCGGTAGTTCCTCCTGGTGGGAAGGGCACAATAATTTTGACGGGCTTGTTCGGATAATCTGATTGGGCTATTGCTGGTAGCTGACTTACGCAAAATAGGGCGCAGATCAGAACCGCCTTAAGCAGGGAGGAATGCCTAGTCATGTATCAATCCTTATCAATGAATACCCATGCGGTACTAAGAAATAAGGGTAATTAATTGGTCTCCAGAAAACAAGTGCAGGTATACCCTTTCCCCAATCTCAAGCATTAATATAGGGGTGTTCATACTTGCACCTAAAACTATGTCAAAAAAGACCAAAGAATCCCTGCGTAGCGCCCGTTGGTTCGAGCCTGATGATTTGCGATCATTTGGACACCGCTCGCGCGCAATGCAAATGGGCTATGGTCCGGAAGATTGGTCTGGTAAGCCAGTTATTGCCATTATTAATACTTGGTCGGACATTAATCCTTGCCATACCCACTTCAAGCAACGGGTTGAAGATGTAAAGCGTGGCATTTTGCAGGCCGGTGGTTTTCCGCTTGAGCTGCCGGCAATTTCTTTGGCGGAACAATATGTAAAGCCCACAACAATGCTTTATCGCAATATGCTTGCCATGGAAACGGAAGAGCTCATTCGCTCTCATCCAGTCGATGGTGCAGTGCTGATGGGTGGCTGCGATAAAACAACGCCCGGTTTGGTTATGGGTGCATTATCTGCAGGTTTGCCATGTATTTATTTGCCTGCAGGTCCAATGTTGCGGGGTAATTGGAAAGGTAAGGTTCTCGGTTCTGGATCTGATGCTTGGAAGTATTGGGATGAACGCCGTGCCGGCAATATGTCTGAAGCACAATGGCTGGAAGTAGAAGGCGGTATAGCACGCAGTCATGGTACTTGTATGACTATGGGGACCGCTGCGACCATGATGGGAATCACAGAAGCATTGGGTCTGACATTACCCGGCGCATCAAGTATTCCTGCGGCAGACGCTAGTCATCCAAGAATGGCTGCTGCTTGTGGAAGAAGAATCGTAGAGATGGTTTGGGAAGACCTTACCCCGGCGCGTATTCTGAATAAAACGAGTTTCTTAAACGCAATTAATGCGGCAATGGCAATGGGCTGTAGTACCAATGCCATTATTCATTTGATAGCTATGTCTCGGCGTGCAGGCAGTGAATGCACTGTTACCCTAGAAGATTTTGATTTGGCTAGCAGAAAAGTTCCGGTAATAGCTAATATTCGGCCAAGTGGTGATCAGTACCTCATGGAAGACTTTTATTATGCTGGTGGTATGCCGGCAATGCTCAAACAAATGGGCTCTCATCTTGATCCTAGCGCGATGACGGTTACAGGAAGAACCATTGGCGAGAACATTCAGAACGCTGAAGTGCACAATGAAGATGTCATCAGATCATTGAATCATGCGATCTACCAAGAAGGTGCACTAGCAGTCCTCAGGGGCAATATTGCCCCTGGTGGTGCAGTGATTAAGCCTAGTGCTTGTGCTGAAAAATTCTTAAAGCATACCGGCCCAGCCTTAGTTTTTGATAGTTATCCGGAAATGAAAAAAGCCGTTGAAGATGAAAATCTTGACGTTACTGAAAACCACATTCTCGTTTTAAGAAACGCTGGTCCGAAGGGTGGCCCTGGAATGCCGGAGTGGGGGATGTTGCCAATTCCGGTAAAGTTAGTCAAACAAGGTGTACGCGATATGTTGCGCTTATCTGATGCACGCATGAGTGGCACCAGTTATGGGGCTTGCATTTTGCATGCTTCGCCAGAGTCCTATATTGGCGGGCCTTTAGCCTTCGTTAAAACTGGCGACCTAATTACCGTCGACGTACCCAATCGCAAAATTCATCTTGAAATTAACGATGAAGAGTTGGCTCAAAGAAAGGCCCAATGGACGGCGCCTGCACCTAAGTATGAACGCGGTTATGGTTGGATGTTTAGTCGACACATCTTGCAAGCAGAGGATGGCTGCGACTTTGATTTTTTAGAAACCAGCTTTGGTAGACCGGTTCCTGAACCAGATATTTTTTAACGATCCATAAATTACTGGTTTTATCTTTTGCAATCCCAGGGGATTGCATATGTCTTTGCACCCGCCTGGATCTACAATGTATTCTATGAATATCAACTCCGATTACGCTAAGAGAGTCGTCATTAACCACCATGATTTACCTTGGGTCATGAGTCCACAGACAGGGGTTGAGAGACGAATACTTGATCGTCTAGGTGATGAAGTGGCAAAAGCGACCTCAATCGTTCGATATCAACCTGGATCTCATTTTCAATCTCATACCCATGAATTTGGGGAGGAGATCTTTGTGCTAGATGGCGTCTTTAGTGATGAGTTGGGTGACTATCCTGCGGGGACATACATCATGAATCCACCGGGATCTACTCACGCGCCATTTAGTGAATCGGGTTGCACCCTGTTTGTGAAATTGCGACACCTCGGTTCTGATCAAGTTGAGCGAGAAGTAATCAATGCAAAAACAGCTTCTTGGTATCAGGGTATGGTGCCAGGACTGAGTGTGATGCCGCTCATGCAGCAGGGTAGCGGCTCTACTTTAGTGCGGTGGGCGCCTGAGACTTACTTTAATCCCCATAAGCATTACGGTGGAGAGGAGATTTTTGTAGTGGATGGAGTATTTGAGGATGAGCATGGTCGCTACCCGACAGGCTCTTGGATTAGAAGTCCTCACATGAGTCTACATAAGCCTTTTAGCAAGGAAGGTTGCACCATTTTTGTGAAGACAGGACATTTGCTCTGAAGCTAGTAGCGTTGCTGAAATTGAGCAGCTAACTGGATTGTCTGAAAATGAATTTGTACTGTTGATTCAATATCTTTGCCATAGCCTCCAGCCATTGAGAAGGCAATAGGAATTTGGCGATCTAGCGCATACTGAAAGACCATTTGGTCTCTTTGCAGCAAACCTTTTTTGCTAAGTTTCAACCTTCCAAGTCGATCATCCTGATGTGGATCTGCACCGGCGAGATAAATGATGGCATTGGCTGAAAAGCGCTCATTGAGCTGCTCCAGTGCAGTTGCGAGTGATTGCAAATAGTCCGCGTCATCGCAGTCATCCGCCAAGCCTATATCAAGATCGCTGTATTCTTTCTTAAAGGGAAAGTTATTTTCTCCATGGAGTGATAGCGTAAAAATCGATGAATCGTGCTCTAAAATGGCCGCAGTACCATTGCCTTGATGAACATCCAAATCAATAATGGCAATGTGTAATTTGGGATTAATTTCTCTTTGCAAGGCTCGAGCAGCAATCGCAGAATCATTAAATACGCAAAAGCCACTACCGCGATTTCGGTAAGCGTGATGTGTGCCGCCGGCAAGATTGGCGGCGACGCCTTCCTCAAGGGCGGTTTTACTAGCAGCAACAGTGGCACCTGCAGACCGGCGAGAGCGCTCAACCATTTTCTCGCTCCAAGGAAAGCCGATTTCTTTAAGCTCTTGAGGATTGAGTTTGCCCTCAATCACTTTCATTAAATAGCTGGGATCATGGGCATATAAGATTTGAGTATCACTGGCTATGGGCGCTTCAATCAGCTCAACTTCTGCCAGTGTTCCTACTAGATCCCGTAGGTGTGCGTACTTTTCCATCGGAAAACGGTGGCCATCAGGTAATGGCAGTACAAAGTGGTCGGTATAAAACGCTTTCACTGCGCAATGGCGTATTGCTCAAGGGTTTTTAAGCTCACGATCTTAAGCGCATGAATATGGG
This sequence comes from Burkholderiaceae bacterium, assembly GCA_947452625.1. Classification (GTDB taxonomy): domain Bacteria; phylum Pseudomonadota; class Gammaproteobacteria; order Burkholderiales; family Burkholderiaceae; genus Polynucleobacter. The sequence goes on along the minus strand of CANGEC010000060.1, from coordinate 5,984 downwards.
TACTCTCCAGCTTAATATGAGGTGCACAGTTAGCTTCTAACGCCTCAGTCCAGCGGTTAATACATAAGCACCACTGGTCACCTGGTACCAGTCCCGGAAAAGCGTATTCAGGCCGAGGTGTGATGAGATCATTGCCTTTTTCTAGGCTAAATTGCAAAAACGCACGAGTCATGATCGCACACACTAGATGCCTGCCAAGATCGTCATCATCGGTTTTACAACAACCGTCTCGAAAGAATCCGGTAGGGGGATCAAATGAACAAGGTACGAGCGGCTGACCTAAAACATTGAGAGCTACTTCTTGAGGCATATGGTTTTACCGATAGTAAGGGTTTTAAGAGTGAATATCTTGAGTGTAAGAATAAACGCTGAGATTTGCTGGCAAGGCAAGAATTGATGATTTGTGCTTAACTAGGTGGTATTCATCGAGGAGATTGGTATGCGTTGCAGCAAATTATTTTTATTAATGACATTATTGGTGACAACCTCTACATTTGCCCAAGATTCTGTCACTGCTGCTCAGGTAGTTGGCGCTATTGAAAAGCAGTTTGGGACAACCCCAGGTCAGAGACGTAATCACATTAATGGTGTTTGTGTCGCTGGATCATTTATCGGTGATAAATCCATTCAAGCGTATACAGCATCACCTTTGTTTTCTGGGAAATCTATACCAGTGATTGGGAGATTTTCTCTAGCTGGCGGTAGTCTAAAAATTCCCGATACTGCCAGAAATCCACGGGGGATGGCATTGGAGTTTGAACTTCCCCAGAGGCGGGTACAGCATTTCACGATGCTGAATGTTCCGGTATTTGGGTCTGCCACGCCTAATTCTTTTTATGATGGGGTAGTTGCCAATACTCCAGATCCTGCAACTGGCAAACCAGACCCCGAAAAACAGGCGGCATTTAAAGCGAGTCATCCAGATGCGCAGGCCCTCGCGGAATATTTAGCCAAAAATAATCCCGTAGCCAGTTATGCCAATAGTGACTTTTATAGTGTTCATACCTTTAAGTTCATCAACAAAAAGAATCAGACCACCTTAGTGAAATGGCGCTTTGTGCCGCAAGACGGCATTAAGCGTTTGAGTGATGAGGAGCTAAAAACTGCACCGGCCAGATTTTTAGATGATGACATCATGGCTAAAACCAAATCAGGCCCGGTACGCTGGGATATGGTTCTGACCATCGGGGATTCATCAGATGAGCAGACCAACCCAACGGTGTATTGGCCGGCTGATCGCAAGCAAATCAAAGCGGGTGTCTTAACGCTGACTTCGGCTAGCGCTCAGCAGGGTGGCGCTTGTGAAAAGATCAATTTTGATCCGCTCGTCATGGCTCAAGGTGTTGCCCCAACGAATGATCCTGTGCTTTTGTTCAGGTCGCCAGCTTATGCTGACTCATATGCAAAACGCCTAACCGGAAAATAGTCTGTGTGGTGAGCATCAATGCCAACCTAAGCTTATTTGGTGAAGCCTTTTTTCTTTAGCCAGTCTTCTATCAATTGAGCAATCTGTAGATTATTGCGATCCATCATCATCATGTGTGAGTTACCTTTGATTCCAATGTCTGGCAAATTGATAACATCAACACTGCCGCCCGCATCAATATATTTTTGATTTAATGCCAACTGTGTTTTTCGGATAGTCGGCCAACGAGAGTCGCGATCAATATAGTCACCATATATAGTCAGGATAGGTGTGTTCTTGAGTGCGCTGGCTTTTTCGGGATCGCCAAAGCCTGCAGGCTCAACCAAGATCAAGGCCTTGACTTTATCTGGCCGTGCTTGCGCCACTCTTTGCCCAAATTGACCACCTTGACTATGGACTAGAACCACACAAGGACAAACCTTATCAACCAACTCGGTATAGGCTGCAATGGTAGCTGCATCGGTAGTGGTCCAACGAGGCACCACTTGACGCATGAAATTAAGATAGCCTTCAGCCGGAAATTGACTGCCAGGAAACTGAGTCCTCTTTTCAGGGTTGTCATTCCAGTTGCCAGAACCTATGCGAAAGCGGGCCCAGGGGTTATCTACCGTCAAGTATTGGGGCTCGGTAGGCCAAATATCGGGTGATGCCCAACCTGATCGACCTCTTTCAACCGCATCCGATACATAAGTTTTCCAACCTTGCCGAATAAAAAATTGTTGCCATCCTTCACGACCATCTGGGGTGGTTTCGTAAGTAACGCCCGTTAAGCCACCACCATGCCAAAGTAAGATCGGCAACTTACCTTTTACATCTTTAGGAATGAAGTACTGGACATACATTTGCTCAACCAAGTAATTGCCATTGGGATCAATTTTTGCCGGGGCACTACCTGGACTAAACACCACTTCCTTAATGGGTTTGCCAGAAACCTCGACTAGGCGTCCACCGACATGAAAAGAGCCTATGTCCACCACATTTAAAGGCGGCAATTTTGGCTGAGCGAAAACACCACTACATATCAAAAGATTGGTGAGTAATAGTAAAAATTTTTGTGTTGATTGATTCAATTTCATCTCCATTTGATTGCTATGGCTTTGAGAGACCATTATTTTTCTAAATTAATGCTTGCTGATTATCTTACTAGATGCTCAAGTTCCCGAGGCTGTCATCTGCGATTGCATTCATATACAGAAACAATTTGAGTTTTTTACTGCTTGAGGCAGTATTTACCAAGAGAAAATTGCTATAAAGTAGCTACGATTGACCTGGCTGGATAAATTGTTTGCTTAGAGGAGTCATTAAGGATGTTGCTCAAGAGCCTATTATTAGTTTTAGCTATTGGATTTTCTGGCAGCAGTTATTCGCAGGAATATCCAAATCATGCAGTCAAAATGATTGTAGGTTATCCGGCTGGATCTTCAGTAGATCTATATACGCGAGCAATTAGTTCAAAACTGCAAGATAGTTTTAAGCAGGGATTTATTGTTGAAAATAAAGTAGGGGCTGCTGGTACCGTTGCTGCTGAGTCAGTCGTTCATGCTCCCGGAGATGGTTATGCGCTACTCAATACTGCGTCTCAAATCGTGATAAATCCTTTTGTACAAAAGATGTCATTTAGTACTGAAAAAGATCTCGTTCCGGTGGCGCAAACCCTATCTATCAGCTATCTTTTGCTGACTGCGCCAAATTTTCCGGCGAGCAATTTAAGTGAGTTTGTTGAATATGTACGCAAGAATCCTAAGAAGTTAAATTATGGATCTTATGGCAATGGGTCTGGACCGCATTTGGCAATGGCGATGCTGCAAAAGGCTGCCGGGATTGAGGTGACGCATGTGCAGTACAGAGGCTCGGGGCAGATGCTAACTGCATTAATGGCCAATGAAATACAAATGGCGTTTGATACTACAACGGCTACTTTGGAATTGCTTAGGGCTGGTAAGTTGAAAGCGATTGCTATGGGAGGCCCTAAGACGGCTGAAGTGCTACCAACCGTCCAGCCAATTACTCAGTTGTATCCGGGATTTAATGCTGATGGATGGCAGGGTATCTTTGCTCCAGCTAGCACCCCGCCAAATATCATCAGAAAATTGAATACCGAGATCAATAAGATTATCCAGGGCGTAGAGTTTCGTGAATTGGCCAAATCAAAAGGGGTCTCGATCAATCCGCTGTCTCAAATAGAGTTTGCTGACTTTGTGAAATCAGAATTAAAGAGGTACGAGCAAATTGTGAGAGAAAACAATATCTACTTAGATTAGGCGCTGATTAGCATTGCATAGTTAGGGCGCATTTCTTACGGCTCCCAAAATTTACTATTTCACTTAAATATCCGGTTTTATGTAACTTAAATTGTATGGAGCTTTTTGTAATCATTTGTTATAAATGACAGGCGCTTCTGAAGACTGCTGCGCTGATTTTTCAGTCTAGTATTTTTTGGTTTAATTCTTTTGTTAAAGGCCGCATTAATGAAACTCAGTGTCTTGGTTGCCTGTTGTATTCAATTTTTTGCATTAAGCTCGTATGCGGCTGAACCATTTCCAAATAAACCCCTGCGGATCATTGTGCCCGTAGCGCCTGGTGCGACAAATGATTTTTTAGCGAGATCCTTGGCGCTTGAATTGGGTACTGCATTGGGGCAAACGGTGATTGTTGAAAATAAGCCTGGTGCCAATCAGATTATTGGTACAAGCGAGTTGGCAAAGTCTGCTCCTGATGGGTACACCATGGCTATGTTGATTAGCTCTCATGTCATCAATCCATTTATCACTAAAAATTTGCCATATGACTCCGAAAAGGATTTCATACCTTTAGCTATGGTAGGCATCATGCCTGGGCTGTTGACTGTTCATCCAAGTGTTCCCGTGAAAACATTTGGTGAATTAATTGCGTATGCGAAAGCAAACCCTACGGCTCTAGCCTATGGTCAGCCTGGCGGCCTGTCTTCCGGACATCTCACAATGGAGTATCTAAAAAAACAAGCCGGAATCGAAGTATTAAGTGTTCCCTATAAGGGTGGCGGGCCAGCATTAAACGATTTGCTTGCGGGTAATTTTCAAGTGTTTATGAATAGCCCAACCGCTACGATGCCTTATGTTAAGTCCGGAAATTTACGGGCATTGGCAACAACCGGCGCTAAGAGGCCGAGTGTTTTTGCTGATCTCCCTACTATCGCAGAGTCAGGCTACCCAAGCGTCGTGACCTATGAATGGTATGCTTTATTTTTACCTGCAAAGACTCCAACTCCAATAGTCAATTTATTGAATAGTGAGATTGTCAAAATTATGTCTAGCCCTGGTATGCGCAAGCGTTTAGAAAGTATTGGTGCTGAGACCAGAGATGACAATCCTGTGCAGTTTGCAAAATTTATTAATTCAGAGAGTTTGGCTTGGGGTGAGCGTATCAAGGTGTTGGGTATCAAGCCTGAATAGATTATTTTCAATTTATTAAATCATAGGGAAGTGAATGGCAAATTATTTAGAGCTTAAAGGTCGCACAGTAACCATTACTGGCGGGTCAAAAGGTATTGGATTTGGTATAGCAAGGGCTTTTGCAGCACAAGGCTGCCCCATTCAATTGGTGGCTCGAGACCCTTCGTCATTAGAGCAAGCAAAGGCGCAGTTGACTCAAGAGTTTTCAGTGCCAGTTGCCGTGCTAGCGACCAATCTATCGCATGAACGAGATTTAGATCGCGTACTTCCATTTCTTGAGCAAACTGACATTTTGATTAATTCGGCTGGTGCAATGGGTCGAGGGAGCCTTTTAGAGATTGATCCAGTGCAGTTTCGTGATGCATGGGAAGGGAAGGTGATGTCCACCATATTCCTAACCAGAATGTTATTTCCTTTACTGCAAAAGAAAAATACTGGCGGCAGCATTATTAATATTATTGGAATCGCTGCAGAGCGCCTAAACGCTAAATCTATTGGTACTAGTACAGCTAATGCCGCACTGGTTGCTTTTACTAAGGCGATCGGATCGGAGAGCGTTGATCATAATATTCGTATTAACGGTATCAGCCCTGGTTTAATTCGTACTGGAAGAACTGAGAGCATTCTGCACCCTAAAAATGAAGTTGATCGTCGTGCTTATGAAACTTTGGTTGGTAAGCTACCTTATGGACGCATGGGTGAGCCTTCTGAGATAGCAGACTTGGCAGTATTTTTGGCTTCAGATAGCGGCAAATACATTAGTGGAGAGGTTATCTCGGTAGATGGTGGTGCGCGTTATCGCTACTGACCGGATATTTTGTCAGAGATGATCGGTATTTGATGAGGGTCGTATCGCGGATCTTCTTGTTATATCTGGTTGCTGGCTTGGGCTATACGTTTGCTCAATCAGCCACTGGGTATCCTCAAAAAACCGTCAGAATTATTGCTCCTGGCGCAGGCTCCGGAACGGATTTAACTGCGCGATTTTTGTCTAAGCAATTGGCGAAGACCTGGAATCAAGCGGTCATCATTGAAAATAAGCCGGGGGCTGGCGGCTCTATTGGTATTAATGCAGTCATCAATGCAAGTCCTGATGGCTATACCTTACTAGCAAATTCAGCGACTTA
>CANGEC010000059.1 GCA_947452625.1 Burkholderiaceae bacterium | reverse complement strand
GACCTAGGCGCTGACTCTCTTGACACTGTTGAGCTTGTAATGGCTTTGGAAGATGAATTTGGCATCGAAATTCCTGATGAGGAAGCTGAAAAAATCACCACCGTTCAGCTCGCGATCGACTTCGCTAAATCTAAAGCTCAGGGTTAATTCCCCTAGCTTAGCTAATACTCAGTTATTACTGTGTCAGCATCAAATGGCCGACGCCGGGTTGTTGTTACCGGCCTAGGTCTCATCTCACCAGTCGGCAATTCGGTTGATGTAGCGTGGTCCAATTTGCTTGCGGGCAAATCGGGTATTGCTACGATCACCAAATTTGACCACTCTCCGCTCAGCGTGCATTTTGCTGGCGAGGTGAAAGATTTCAATGTTGAGGAATATGTTTCTGCCAAAGAAGCGCGCCATATGGATACTTTTATCCATTACGGTATCGCTGCTGGCACACAAGCAATTCGCGATAGCGGTCTACAGGTAACCGAAGAGAATGCTGAACGTATTGGTGTGATGGTAGGTTCAGGCATTGGCGGCTTGCCAATGATTGAAGACACCAGTGCTGAGTTATTGGCGCGCGGCCCTCGTCGCATCTCTCCTTTCTTTGTGCCCGGCTCAATTATTAATATGATTTCTGGGCATCTAAGCATCTTGTTTGGCTTAAAAGGCCCGAATGTGGCTGCAGTCACTGCCTGTACTACTGGATTACATAGTATTGGCTTGGCTGCTCGCTTAATTCAATATGGTGATGCAGATGTCATGATTGCTGGCGGTGCTGAATCAACCATCTCCGCTTTGGGAGTCGGTGGCTTTGCTTCTGCAAGAGCGTTGTCAACCCGTAATGATGACCCTGCTACTGCTTCACGTCCTTGGGATAAAGACCGTGATGGTTTTGTGCTGGGCGAGGGTGCGGGTGTGATTGTGATTGAAGAATATGAGCATGCTAAAGCTCGTGGTGCCAAAATTTACTGCGAGCTTTTGGGCTTCGGTATGAGTGGCGATGCATATCACATGACTGCTCCAAATATGGATGGACCACGCCGCTGTATGGTTAATGCCATGCGCGATGCCGGTCTCAATCCGGATCAAATTCAGTATGTCAATGCGCATGGTACTTCTACGCCTTTGGGTGATAAGAATGAAACTGGTGCTATTAAGGCTGCTTTGGGTGATCACGCGAAAAAAGTGCTGATTAACTCGACAAAATCGATGACTGGCCACCTTTTGGGCGGTGCGGGTGGTCTAGAGTCTGTTTTCACTATTCTGGCTTTACATAACCAGAAATCTCCACCAACTATCAATATCTTCAATCAAGATCCAGAGTGTGATTTGGACTACTGCGCCAATACTGCTAGGGATGTGAAGATTGACCATGCCGTCAAAAACAATTTTGGTTTTGGGGGCACTAACGGCACCTTGATTTTTGGTAAATTGACCTAATATTCCTATTAGTTTCTTCGAATAACCCATTCATTGGTTTTTACCAAGTAGGTTGATAGCAATATGAAAAAGTACTTTCTTGTGCTCATGGCTGTATTCAGTCTTGGGTCGATTTCTTTTGTGCCGCTTGCCGCCGCGCAAAATCCTCGCGTTAGCATCCCTGACTTTGCTGACTTGGTTGAGCGCGCCAGCCCTGCCGTGGTAAACATTCGCACGACTGAAAAGGTGATGGCTCAGCAGTCTCAGGGCGGTATTCCTGGGGTACCTGAGGATCAAGCTGAATTCTTCCGCCGTTTCTTTGGGGTGCCCATTCCAGGTATGCCTAATGGCCCAAAACAGGCTCAGCCAAGCCCCGGTAAACCACAAGAGGCAGATCGTGGCGTAGGCTCGGGATTCATCATTGAGTCCAATGGCCTGATTTTGACTAACGCCCATGTCGTCGAAGGTGCCACCACGATCTATGTCACTCTGACGGATAAGCGGGAGTTCAAGGCCAAATTATTGGGCATGGATAAACGTACCGATGTTGCGGTTGTCAAGATTGAGGCGCGTGATTTACCCAAGTTGCCTCTGGGCGACTCGTCGCGCGTCAGAGTAGGTGAGTGGGTGCTAGCAATCGGCTCTCCCTTTGGTCTTGAAAATACCGTGACTGCTGGAATCGTTTCCGCTAAGAGTCGCGATACTGGCGACTACTTGCCTTTCATTCAGACGGATGTTGCCGTAAATCCCGGTAACTCTGGTGGCCCCTTACTCAACACGGCTGGCCAGGTGATCGGTATTAACTCACAAATTTTTAGTCGCTCGGGAGGCTATATGGGCATCTCTTTTGCGATTCCGATTGATGAGGCAATGCGCGTGGCTGATCAGTTGCGTACCAACGGAAAAATGGTGCGGGGTCGAATAGGTGTAGCTTTAGGTGAAATGACCAAAGAGGTTGCCGAGAGCTTGGGTCTAGGCAAGCCGCGTGGTGCTTATGTGCGCAATGTCGAGCAGGGTGGACCAGCGGCAAATGGCGGTATTGAATCTGGTGATGTCATTCTCAATTTCAATGGGCGTGAGATCAGTAAATCGACGGATTTACCCAGAATTGTTGGTGAAACGAAGCCGGGCACTAGTGCGACCGTGCAGGTTTGGCGTAAAGGGGTTACCAAAGATTTAACGGTGGTAGTGACCGATGGCGAGGCTTCTGTAGTGGGAGCTAAAAAGCCTGAAGCTTCAAACCCTGGAGGTAGCGCCAGTAATGTCTTAGGTGCAGTAGTTGCCGAGGTCTCTGATGCCAAGAAAAAAGAGCTCAATATCCGCGGCGGCGTCGAAGTAACCGGCCTAAATGATGGTCCTTTGGCGCGTTCTGGAATCCGTCCTGGGGACGTGATTATCCGAATTGGTGACTCTGATATTGCTGGCGTAAAGCAATTTGAGGCCTTAATAAAGGGCTTGGACATCAATAAGGTCGTGCCAGTCTTTGTGCGTAGGGCTGATGGCACCCTAGTGATCCCGATCAAGCCAAAATAAGCTGAAAATAGGGCCAATTAGGTCAAAAAAGCGGGTTTGGCGTCATCCGGCGCCACCCATTACAATCCCCATAAGACGACTTTTTGCAGCGCATCATTGTGGTGCGTTCTGACAAGGCGTTTTTTGAATGACCAAATAAGACGCTATGGATTTAATCCGCAATTTTTCTATCATCGCCCACATCGATCACGGTAAATCTACCTTGGCAGATCGCATTATTCAGTTGTGCGGCGGCCTCTCAGATCGCGAAATGGAAGCCCAGGTGCTCGATTCCATGGATATCGAGCGTGAACGAGGTATCACGATTAAGGCCCAAACTGCAGCGTTAAATTACAAAGCAAAAGACGGCAAGGTTTACAACATTAATTTAATTGACACTCCTGGGCACGTTGATTTCTCGTATGAAGTGAGTCGCTCACTTTCTGCTTGCGAGGGAGCTTTATTGGTAGTGGATGCGAGTCAAGGGGTAGAGGCGCAAACTGTAGCGAACTGTTACACCGCGATTGAGTTGGGTGTTGAGGTGGTGCCAGTACTAAACAAGATTGATTTGCCACAAGCTGATCCAGAGCGCGCTAAGCAAGAGATTGAGGATGTGATTGGAATTGATGCAAGTGATGCGATCACTTGTTCGGCCAAAACGGGTTTGGGTGTCGAGGATGTGATCGAAGAAATGATTCGTCGCATTCCGCCGCCAAAGGGCAGTGCTAGTGAACCGCTCCAGGCATTAATTATTGATTCTTGGTTTGATAACTACGTCGGTGTTGTGATGTTGATTCGCGTTGTGAATGGCACCCTAAAACCGAAAGATAAAATTTTATTAATGGCCAATGGTTCAACTCATCTGGTCGAGCATGTCGGGGTATTTAGTCCTAAGTCAGTGGATCGTCCTGAACTATCTGCTGGTCAAGTGGGTTTTGTGATTGCCGGCATTAAAGAGTTGAAGGCAGCCAAAGTTGGCGATACCGTGACCCATGCTCCTGGTCAGCAAGGGCGTACGCCTGCATCTTCACCATTGCCAGGTTTTAAGGAGGTGAAGTCGCAAGTCTTTGCTGGTCTCTACCCGGTAGAGGCGAGCGAATACGATCAGTTGCGTGAATCGCTTGAAAAATTAAAACTCAATGATGCGTCCCTGTTATATGAGCCAGAAGTATCCCAAGCTTTAGGTTTTGGTTTTCGCTGTGGCTTCTTGGGCTTGTTGCACATGGAGATTGTGCAAGAGCGTTTAGAGCGTCAGTACGGCATGAACCTGATTACAACAGCGCCTACGGTGGTGTATCAGGTGGAGCAATCAGACGGAACCATGTTGATGGTGGATAACCCATCAAAGATGCCTGAGCCGAGCAAGATCGCAACGATTTTTGAACCGATTGTGACAGTCAATCTCTACATGCCGCAAGAGTATGTGGGATCGATCATTACCTTGTGTGTTGGCAAGCGCGGCATTCAGACGGATATGAATTACCTTGGTCGTCAGGTGAAGTTAACCTATGAATTGCCGATGGCTGAGATAGTGCTCGATTTTTTTGACAGAATGAAATCGATCTCTCGTGGTTATGCCTCGATGGATTATGAATTTAAAGAATATCGTCCTGCCGATGTGGTGAAGGTGGATATTTTGATTAACGGTGAACGTGTCGATGCTCTCTCGGTAATTGTGCACCGGAGTAATAGCCAGCATCGCGGGCGTGAAGTGGTTGCCAAAATGCGCGACATTATTCCGCGCCAGATGTTTGATGTAGCGATTCAGGCGGCCATTGGTAGCAATATTGTGGCTCGCGAAAACGTCAAAGCTTTACGTAAAAACGTATTGGCCAAATGCTATGGCGGCGACATCTCTCGTAAACGCAAGCTTTTAGAAAAGCAAAAAGAGGGTAAGAAGCGCATGAAACAGGTTGGTAACGTGGAGATTCCACAAGAAGCTTTCTTAGCTATTTTGCAGGTAGAAGATTAATGAATTTTGCTCTGATCCTTTTTATTCTGGTCATCGTTTCGGGTATCGCCTGGGTGGGTGATAAATTGTATTTCGCGCCACAACGGCGTGCCGCCGGTATTGAGCGGATGCCTTTATGGCTCGAGTATTCAGCGAGTTTTTTTCCGGTGATCTGCGCGGTCTTTGTATTGCGCTCCTTCATTGTCGAACCTTTCAAAATTCCTTCCGGATCCATGATTCCGACCCTGCAAATTGGTGACTTTATTTTGGTTAATAAATTTACCTACGGTATTCGTTTGCCAGTGATCAATAAAAAGGTTCTTGAGCTAGGTTCCCCTAAGCGTGGTGATGTGGTCGTATTCCGTTATCCGCGTGATGAGTCGGTTGATTACATCAAGCGTATTGTGGGTTTGCCTGGGGATGTGATCGAGTACCAGGATAAACGTCTTACGATCAATGGCCAGCCTTTGGGTTATAGCGGGGGAGAGCCCTACCTCGATCCCGAAAGCATGCGTTATGCCAAGGAATTTACGGAAACTTTTCCAACGGACTTGGGCGGCAATCATCATCAAATTCTCAATAATCCTGATCGTCCAACGGGAAGCTTTCCAGCTGAGCGTTTCCCGGGTTTTGAGAATTGCCAATACCAAAATGCTGGCCTAACTTGCAAAATTCCTGCTGGCCACTATTTTGCAATGGGCGATAACCGCGATAACAGTGCTGACTCACGTTTTTGGGGTTTTGTGCCCGACCAAAATATTGTTGGCCGCGCTTTCTTTGTTTGGCTGAACTTGGGCTCCTTGGGCCGCATTGGTGGATTTCAATAAATCATGAATGCGCGCGCCGTCATTGAAACTACCCCATTGCAGGAACGGCTGGGGTATGCCTTCAAGAAGCCGGAGCTATTAAATCAAGCCTTAACGCATCGTAGTCATAGTAAGAAAAATAATGAGCGCCTCGAGTTTTTGGGTGATTCGATTCTCAATTGCGTTGTCGCTGAAATGCTGTATGAGCGCTACTCCGATTTAGATGAGGGTGATTTATCTAGAGTCAGAGCAAATTTGGTAAAGCAACAGGCTTTGTATGAGATTGCACAAACGCTTTCACTGTCGGATTATTTGCGACTGGGTGAAGGTGAGTTAAAGAGTGGCGGATTCCGTAGACCATCTATTCTGGCAGATACGCTTGAGGCGGTTACTGGCGCAATCTTTCTAGATGGTGGTTTTGATGCCGCTAAAGCATGCTTGCGAAAACTCTATCTCGTTATTTTATCGAGTGTCGATCCGAAAACTTTAGGTAAAGATGACAAGACGCTGTTGCAAGAGTATTTGCAAAGCTATCAGTTGCCTTTACCAGCCTATAACGTTACCGGTACTACGGGCGCGGCACATAACCAGCAATTTGAAGTGGAGTGTTTGATTCCAAATTTGAAGATTGCACTTAAGGGTGAGGGTGCGTCACGACGTGCTGCCGAGCAGGCTGCGGCTAAGCTTGCGCTGCTAGCGGCACTCAAGGCCCTGCCGCAAGAGACTCGTAAACCTAAGAAAACTCGCTCTGCTAAGAAAAAAGCAGCCAAGAAAGAGTCTACTGAAGAGCAGTTAAATCTTAAGCTGAAGGGCTAATTGTGTTTAGATGCGGCACTATCGCCATTGTCGGGCGTCCCAATATGGGCAAATCAACCTTGCTCAACGCCTTAGTTGGTCAGAAGATCAGCATTACTTCTCGTAAGGCTCAAACGACCCGTCATCGTATTTTGGGCATTCAGAATCGCCCAGAGGCCCAATTTATTTTTATTGATACGCCAGGTTTTCAGACGCGCCTCATGAATACTTTGAATAAGGCGCTCAATAGAACAGTTACTACCGCATTGCAAGACGTCAATGTGGCTTGTTTTGTGGTGGAGGCCGGATATTTTGGCGAGGACGATAAAAAAGTACTCAAGCTCTTGCCCGATAATTTGCCGGTGATCTTGGTGCTGAATAAATTGGATTTATTCAATAGTCGTTTTCAGACGCCTTCAGAGCGTGATCAAGCATTATTGGATTTCATTAAGCAAATGGCTTTGCCGTGGAGCGAGCTTGGCGGTCATGAAGATCAAAGCGCCTGCGAGTTTGCAGAAATTGTGCCGATGAGTGCTAAGAGTCCTGGTGATGTTCAGCGCCTCTTGGATGTGATTGAGGGGTATTTGCCTGAAGGCGAGGCTGTCTATGATCCCGATACTCTGACAGATCGAAGTGAGCGCTTTTTAGCCGCTGAAATTTTACGTGAGAAAGTCTTTCGTTTTACGGGTGAAGAGTTGCCTTATACCAGCACCGTAGTGATCGATCAGTTCAAGATGGATGGCAAAATGCGCCGCATTGCCGCTACGATCCTGGTTGATCGGGATAGCCATAAGGCTATGATCATTGGTCAAAAGGGCGAGCGCCTGAAAAAGATTTCTACCGATGCCCGCATTGATATGGAAAAGCTGTTTGATGGCAAAGTCTTTTTAGAGACTTGGGTTAAGGTCAAACGTGGCTGGGCCGATGATCGTGCGGAACTGCGGGCTCAGGGTCTGGAGTAAATCTCATGGCCTCGATTCGTGTTGTTGACGAACCTGCTTTTGTTTTGCATAGCATCCCCTATAAAGAGACCAGCTTAATTCTGGATGTGTTTACCAGGCAGTATGGTCGGATGGCTTTGATTGCCAAGGGTGCTAAGCGCCCCCATTCGACTTTGCGCCCAGTTTTACAAAGATTTCAGCCTTTGTTAGTGTCGTGGAGCGGTAAGTCGGAATTGCGCACCCTAACGAAGTCAGAATGGGTTGGTGGCACACCCGCTTTGGTTGGCGATGCTTTGCTTTGTGGTTTTTATCTCAATGAGTTGCTCGTCAAGTTTTTGGCGCGCGAAGACGATTATGAAAAACTCTATGACCACTACACCGAAACCATCTCGGCCTTATCCAATTTGGAGTTTGAATCTAAAGGTTTAGAAGAGATTTTGCGGCCTTTTGAGTTGGTGTTATTGCAAGAGACTGGATATGCCGCCGCTTTAGATCGTTGTGTCGAGACCAATGCTGCACCGGTAGCCCAAGAGAAATATGTTTATCAGCCAGAGCGCGGTGTCAGGCCGGTGCAGGGTGATGATCCAGGGCATTGGCCTATTTTAAGTGGTAAGTCTTTATTGGCGATAGCGGCTGGTGACTTTTCTGCTGCAGAGACTCTATCTGAGAGTAAGCAACTAATGCGCTTTCTGTTGAGCTTGCATTTACAGGATCAGATCTTGACTACTCGCCAGATTTTGATTGATCTAAAGAAAATCTAGTAATCTATTTCCATGAGCCATCCTCCTGTCCTTGAACTTGGGATCAATATTGACCATGTTGCAACCTTGCGCAATGCGCGGGGCACGGTCTATCCCGACCCCATTAGAGCTGCCCAATTGGCGGAGGCGGCTGGAGCGGATTTAATTACGTTGCATTTACGCGAGGATCGTCGCCATATTAAGGATGCTGATTTATTGGCTTTGCGACCACTGATTCAAACGCGTATGAATTTAGAGTGCGCCGTTACTCCCGAGATGTTGAAAATTGCCTGTCAGGTTAAGCCGCATGATGTTTGTCTGGTTCCTGAAAAGCGTGAGGAAGTGACTACTGAGGGTGGTCTAGATGTATTGGGTCACTATGAGGCGGTGAAAAATGCGACTACTCAATTAAAAAATGCCGGTATTCGGGTATCTCTATTTATAGATCCGGAGGAGCATCAAATTCAGGCGGCTAGGGATGTGGGTGCCGCCGTGATTGAATTGCATACCGGACGGTACGCTGATCTTGCGGGTGAGGCACAAGTGCAAGAGTTGGAGCGCATTCGTAAGGCCGCCCAATTTGGTGCAAGTTTGGGTTTAAGGGTAAATGCAGGGCATGGTTTGCATGAAGGTAATGTCAAGCCAATTGCCGCCATTGCTGAATTATCGGAGTTAAATATCGGTCATGCGGTTGTCGCTGAAGCGCTCTTTAAGGGGTGGCAAAAAGCCATTGTGGATATGAAAGCCCTGATGCTTGAAGGTAGGCATTCCAAGTGATTATCGGAATTGGTACCGACATCTTGCAAATCGAGCGCTTGCAAGCGGCCTATGATCGTACGCAAGGACGTTTGGCTGAGAAGGTCTTGGGTCCTGATGAGATGTTGATATTTCAGCAGCGACTTGCCAGAAATCACAAGCGTGGCATCGCTTTTTTAGCCACCCGGTTTGCCGCGAAAGAGGCCTTCTCTAAAGCGATTGGGCTTGGTATGCGCATGCCGATGACATGGCGTTCTCTCCAGACTTTAAATGAGCCTAGTGGGAAGCCGGTAACCTCTTATTTAGGTGCGCTCGCTCAATTTATGGCTGAGCGCAATTGGGAGGCGCAAGTGACTGTGAGTGACGAACAAGATATGGCGATTGCCCATGTCATCGTGACACAAAAATCATCTGATGCAATCAATCATAAGGAATACATGAGCAAGTTGACGATGAAGCCCGGCCCTATTACTTTGGATGTCGTTGGACTGCAGCTAAATGCCGACGATCGACGCCGTATAAAACATCCATTAACGGGTGGCGTGATTCTATTTGGCCGAAATTTTGCTAATCGCCAACAACTTACCAAGCTCACAGCTGAAATTAGAAAATTACGCCCAGATGTCTTGATCTCCATTGATCATGAAGGTGGGAGGGTGCAGCGCTGTCGCACGGATGGGTTTACACACTTGCCAGCTATGCGTAAGCTGGGCGAACTATGGGGTATGAAAAATACTTCGTCCCATCCCGCAGAATCGGCTGCGCTGGCAATGGCGGCAGCCACTGCTTGCGGCTATGTCTTGGCTACCGAGTTGCGCGCTTGCGGGGTGGACTTTAGTTTTACACCCGTTTTGGATCTGGATTTTGGCCGCAGTGGTGTGATTGGCGATCGCTCTTTTAATCGAGATCCACAGATTGTTTTTGCTCTGGCAAAAAGTTTGAATGAGGGTTTGCGTTTAGCTGGTATGGCTAACTGCGGTAAACACTTTCCTGGCCATGGTTGGGCTGAGGCAGATTCCCATGTTGCTATTCCAGTGGACGAGCGATCTTTGGCCGAGATTTTGAATGAAGATGCTAAGCCCTACGAGTGGTTAGATTTGAGTTTGGCAGCTGTAATGCCAGCCCATGTTATCTATCCGCAGATAGATGAGTTGCCCGCGGGATTTTCTAATATCTGGCTACATTCTGTTCTACGTCAAGAATTAGGATTTGAAGGAGTCATTTTTAGCGATGACCTTTCGATGGAGGGTGCCAGTGTTGCAGGATCGGTTGTGAAAGGTGCAGAGCTAGCCTTATCTGCAGGCTGTGATGCGGTGCTCATCTGTAATCGCCCGGATCTGGCAGATCAACTCCTTCTTAATTTGAAGGTATCAAAAGCAAAGCAAGTCGAGTCTGCTGTGCGCTTAAATCGTTTAATGCCTCAAACTCCAGCGCTTACTTGGAATGCCTTGCAGGCAGAGGCGCAGTATCAACATGCGCGCGCACTCTTAAAGCAGTTGACCTTAATTCAGTAGGTAATGAACAGGTTGTTCGAGTAAGAAAAAAGCCCGGCGTACCGGGCTTTATCTTGAGTGCCGATGGATTAGTTAGCGCGGCTGCGATATTCGCCAGTGCGGGTATCAATCTCAATCTTGTCACCAGTGTTGCAGAACAAAGGTACCTGTAGCTCATAGCCAGTTGCTAATTTCGCATTCTTCAAAACCTTGCCGGAGCTGGTATCGCCTTTAACGGCTGGCTCGGTGTAAATGATTTCACGAACCAAGGAATTTGGCATGGCTACTGAAAGTGCTTTGCCTTCGTAGAAAACAACTTCGCAAGGCATACCTTCTTCGAGGTAGTTAAGCGCATCACCCATAAATTCAGCTTCAACTTCATACTGGTTGTATTCGGAATCCATGAACACATACATTGGATCAGCAAAATAAGAGTAAGTGCAATCTTTCTTATCAAGGATCACAACATCAAATTTGTCATCGGCTTTGTAAACGCCTTCATTTGGCGCGCCAGATAATAAATTTTTGAATTTCATTTTCACAACAGAGGAGTTGCGACCTGAGCGGCTGTATTCGGCTTTCAAAACGACCATGGCATCTGTGCCGATCATCACTACGTTACCAACGCGGAGTTCTTGTGCTGTTTTC
>CANGEC010000058.1 GCA_947452625.1 Burkholderiaceae bacterium | reverse complement strand
CTTCAATTTGCACGGTGATAGATTTACCAGGCGGAGTGATTTCTGGCTCTGCTTGTTTTGTAGGCATCTTTGCATACCTCTCAGCAGATTCTTGCAACTTAGCTGCCAAACCCTTGCGACTGTATTCACGCAGAGACAAAAGGCGCAAAGCCCGAGCTTTGAGACTCGGGCCTTGTTTGGTTATACCGCCTAATTCTGACATCGACTTATTCGACTTCCTCTTCTTCACTTAATACGTCAGTAACCACGGCGGATCCTGATTTCACACCCAACTTCTCGCGTATTTTTGCTTCAATGTCTTTGGCAATCGCTGGATTCTCTTTCAAGAACTCGCGAACATTATCCTTACCCTGACCGATACGATCACCGTTATAGCTGTACCAAGAACCTGACTTTTCTACGAGATCGGCCTCTACACCCATATCAATAATTTCACCCTCACGAGAGATGCCGGCGCCATACATAATGTCAAAAATTGCTTCGCGGAATGGTGGCGATACCTTGTTCTTGACTACTTTGACACGGGTTTCATTACCAACAACCTCATCACCCTTTTTGATACTACCAATACGACGAATATCCAGGCGCATAGAGGCGTAGAACTTCAAAGCGTTACCGCCAGTAGTTGTCTCAGGCGAGCCAAACATCACGCCAATCTTCATGCGAATCTGATTAATAAAGATCACAGTAGTATTGGTACGCTTAATAGCTCCCGTTAACTTTCTCAAGGCTTGACTCATCAGGCGCGCCTGCAGGCCCGGCAAGGAGTCACCCATGTCGCCTTCAATCTCTGCCCGTGGAACCAAAGCTGCAACAGAGTCAATCACAATTAAATCGATCGAACCGGAGCGTACTAAGGCATCAGCAATCTCTAACGCTTGCTCACCTGTATCTGGCTGAGAAATCAACAGATTGTTGACATCAACCCCTAAGCGAGAAGCATATTGAACATCCAAGGCATGCTCTGCATCGATAAAGGCACAAGTGCCTCCCAACTTTTGCATCTCTGCAATTGCGTGCAAAGTTAAGGTTGTCTTACCTGATGATTCTGGGCCGTAAATTTCAATCACACGTCCTCGTGCCAAGCCACCTACACCAAGCGCAATATCCAATCCCAATGAACCACTTGATACCACCTGAATATCTTGACTGATTTCAGCATCGCCCAATCTCATGATCGAGCCCTTACCAAACTGTTTCTCAATTTGTGCTAAGGCTGCTGTTAATGCCTTTTGCTTGTCTCCACTCATTCCTTCAAATTCTGATGAGGCAGATTTTTTCTTATCATCCAAGGCCATTTTTTATTCCTTTTCGCTATGTATTGGGCTTTTTTCCGAATTTTGTACACTGTCTAACAACTCAGAAGTTACTGTATATAAAAACAGTATCCTTTGCAAGCAACTTTTTTACGGAAATTACGGATTTTTCACTAAACCTTGCTCCAAAGGGGTGCGGTCCCAATAAAACATTAAGGGTATTGCTATTGCCCATATCACCCCGACTACCACCCAACCTAAAACTATATTTCCAGCCCAAGAGCCTGCCCCCATCCGTATTCCAGCTTCATAGGACATTGGCCCACATATCCCACCCAAAAAGGCGCCCAATACAGGCTTACCCCTTAACCAAGAGAGGGGGCCATTGATGGTGCTTGCCACTAAAGCCCACAGTACCCACATCCAAACTGGTGAGATATAAAGGCTTGGCCAAGCATCTTTGAAGTCCAATAAACCTGAATATATTAAAAGTGTGTCAGCACTCACTCCGTATATAACGGCTTTAAATAGAAGAGAGAGCTCTAATTTAGGGGAGCATGACCGAGCAACATGAAATAAAAGATATATGCCCGTGCCTACGACCGCCCACAGCACTTGCTGGTTAGCGGCACCCCAAACGCATGCAAACCAACCCAATTGAAATAGAAAAAAATTCCAAAATTTAGCCATAACAACAGTATTGAAGTGCCTAATAAAAAAGGCCACTGCCGCTTGGCAATGGCCTTTAGATTTGGTGGCGAATCAGGGATTTGAACCCCGGACCTGCGGATTATGATTCCGTCGCTCTAACCAGCTGAGCTAATTCGCCGAACGTACGATTGTATCAAAATCAGCCCGATATGGCACCAGCCCTAAACCCGCCTCTTTAATAATGGACTAAGGGCTTTCAGGCTCCTCTGGTTCTCCAACATTAAAGTCGCCTCAATTAAAGCCTTGGATTGACGCTTACCGAGAACGGGATCCATCAAATCTTGGCATTTCGCCACTACCTCGTCTCTCCGCATTGGGTTACGGGGCGTACCGCGCACAGCATCCACTCGCTCAGTAAATACTGTGCCATCTTTTAATTCAATCTCAACAATGGCCACCCTCACCGGCAAGTATTGCGAAAGCGCTGGATCAGGGATTAGCTGAACTTTTGCCCGCATATTGAGCACCGCAGGATTTTGCATTCTAGCGATATCGTGCGCCGCCTTAAATGATGCCGTCTTATCCAACAACATCACAGCAACCATGTATTGCAAACAAATATCAGGCATGTCACGGTTATCAATAACCTTTGCGACAGAAGGATCCAGTCGGACGCGTACTGCCGCCAATTGCTCAAGCTCAAATGGATGCTGCCTGCGAATAATCTCAATCGCATCAAGAGGCCCCTGAATGGGCGAACCCACCGACCACTTCTTAATATCTGTTTGGGTAATCTCATAGCGTTCGCCCAATTTCTCAACCAGCAAAGCTCGATCAGCATTTGGTGCAGTCGCTAAAAAATAATTATCGGGGCCAGAAAAAACATCATTCACACCATTCCACCCGGTATGGACCAACAAAGCGGAGATCACTCCGTTTTTCGCTGGCATGCCACCAAAAACAAAGGCCTTCTCGATGTGATCCGTATCTCTACCCCAGGAAGCAATGCCAGAAGACTGCTGCGCCGTGTAATCCAACAACCAGCGCATTTGTTGGGCATTCAATCCTGCAGCACAACCAGCAGCAGCTGCGGCACCAAACATACCCGCAATGCTGTGAGAACTTTTGTGGCTATCGTAGCTAAATCGGGGTCCGCCCATAGCCATCAACAAACGAGTGCCAACGTCATAACCTAAAGCAACTGCCCGCAGAAAATGCTGTCCACTAATATCCAACTCTTCACCCACGGCAAAAGAAGCAGGGATTACGGCGCATCCAGGGTGAGAGCGGGAGCGTCCGTGAGAGTCGTCGGTTTCATCAGCATGGCCCATCACACCATTGGCCATAGCCGCATCTGCTGGCCCAGACGTCAATTGCGAAGCCATGACTGTCTGCTTGCCTTTACTCCCATGTAATTTAATGTACTTGAGCGCAGCTTGTCCTGGCAACAGTTCAGAGCCAGACACAATTGCCGCAAATGTATCGATCACGTGTAACTTTGTTTGCTCCAATACTTCGGGTGGTAATGGCTGATTCTGCGCCGACCCCATGTAATTGCTCAATGCAAGCATCTCGGGACTCAAAATAGTATTTTGTGCTTGCGCAAAAGCAGTTGGCATCAATACACTAAGCGGGACTAGGCCTGCACTACCTAAAAAGTCTCTTCTTTTCATTATTTACACCTCTTTTTTTATTTCATACTACTCGAAAACAAACCATGCGACTGATATCGATTTCAGCAGGAAAAGTAAGTCCCTTATTTGGTGACCATCATCCAAACTACAAAACAGTCGCTTCGGCAATTCATAAAAAATCGATTAGTAGCCTTACCAATCCGAATGTGGTTGAAATTACAAAACTTGGTGTTCAAGGAGACGAGCAAGCAGATTTGTCAGTGCATGGCGGAATAGAAAAAGCCATCTATGTTTATCCCGCAGAACACTATGCATTTTGGAATGACTTACTGACTCGTGAGCTGAAAAAACCAGCAACACTTCAACCAGGAGCGCTCGGAGAAAATTTCACCACTACCGGTCTACTAGAAACCCATGTTTTTGTCGGGGATCAACTCATCATCGGAGATCTCCAATTCTCCGTAGTTAAGTTACGTGAACCGTGCTTTAAGTTTAATGCTGCGCTGAACTATAAGGGTGCAGCAAAAGCCATGCTGCAATCTGGATTTAGTGGCTGGTACTTACGTGTTAATCAAGGCGGCCATTTGACGGCAGGTGCCTCGATTGAGCATGTCGCAGGCCCACAAGAAACGTCGATCGCCGCTCAAAACATCGCCCTACTCAATCGCAACAATCAACAAAATTTGTGGGAATAAAAAAACCCAACCACGAATGGTTGGGTTTTAAGTTCTTCTAAACTAAAACTTCTTAGTCACGCGCGTAGATATCAACATCTTTCGTTTCGCGAACGAAGAGTACACCGATTACCAAAGTCATTGCAGCAATGATGATTGGATACCAGAGACCGTAGTAGATGTTTCCGTTCTGTGCCACCAAGGCAAAGGAGATGGTTGGCAACAAGCCACCGAACCAACCGTTACCAATGTGATAAGGCAAAGACATAGAGGTGTAACGAATACGAGTTGGGAACATTTCAACTAGCATTGCCGCGATTGGGCCATACACCATTGTTACCAAGATCACGAGGTAGAGCAACAAGAAGAATACGGCAACATAGTTAATTGCAGCTGGATCAGCCTTCGTTGGATATCCCTCTTTATTCAATGCTTCACGAATAGCCTTCTTAAATTCAGCATCTTTCGCTTTAGCATCAGCAGCATCCAAACCTTTTGCTGAGTAACCAGGAATCTCAATATCGCCAATCTTTACCACTGCCACTGAACCGGCTGGAGCCGCTACAGTGCTATAGCTAGCAGAGTTTGTCGCCATCACCTGTTTAGCAATATCGCAAGAGCTAGTGAACTTAGCTGTACCTGTTGGGTTGAACTGGAAAGTACATTCATTCACATCAGCAGTAATCGTTGCTGGTGCAGTTGCCATCGCTTTTTCCAACGCAGGGTTGGCAAAGTGAGTTAAGGCATTAAACACTGAAACTGGTGTGTTTGGAATGTATGTAATCACAGCCAATAACAAGCCACCCATGATGATGACCTTACGGCCAATCTTGTCTGACAAGCTACCAAATACGACGAAGAATGGAGTACCTACCACCAAGGAAGCAGCGATTAATAGGTTGGCTGTCTTAGCATCTACCTTCAATACCTGGGTGAGGTAGAACAAAGCGTAAAACTGACCCGTATACCAAACGACTGCTTGACCAGCCACCAAACCGAAGAGTGCCAAGATCACAATCTTCAAGTTTTTCCATTGACCAAATGATTCTGTCAAAGGTGCCTTGGATAATTTGCCTTCTTCTTTCATCTTCTTGAAGGCTGGAGATTCATTCATCGACAAACGAATCCACACAGAAATACCTAGGAGTGCGATTGAAACGATGAACGGCACACGCCAACCCCAAACATCAAAGTCTGCGCCCGTAAATTCACGAGTAAACAAAATCACAAGTAAAGACAGAAACAGACCCAAAGTTGCAGTTGTCTGAATCCAAGCGGTATAAGCACCACGCTTACCGTGTGGAGCATGCTCAGCTACATAAGTAGCAGCACCACCATACTCACCACCCAAAGCCAAGCCTTGAAGCATCCGCAAACCGATCAGGATTACCGGGGCAGCTACACCGATACTGGCGTAGTTAGGCAGAATACCCACGATGAAGGTAGCGCCACCCATGATCAAAATAGTCACCAAGAAGGTGTACTTACGACCAATCAAATCACCTAAGCGACCAAATACCAGCGCACCAAAAGGGCGCACAATAAAGCCGGCGGCAAAAGCCAATAAAGCGAAAATGAAGGCTGAGCCTGCATCTAGGCCTGAGAAGAATTGCTTAGCAATAATTGCGGCAAGTGAACCGTAAAGATAAAAGTCATACCACTCAAAAACCGTACCCAAAGATGAGGCAAAAATAACCTTGCGTTCTTCGGCGGTCATTGGGGCTGCTTTAGTTGATGTTGACATCAGTAGCTCCTAACTGTTTTTTGTAGAAATTAAACAACGAGCCAATTATGCGGTGAAAATTTCGCTAGAAATCCATTACTCAGGGTAACTACTCATCGTATTTGGTCGGGGTTTTCCCGAGTTCTACAATCAGATGAGTGCAAATAGCAACAGAACATTCGGAGAGAGATCTATGCAGCAAAAATGGGGTATTCGGGGAATGGCGGTAGCGCCGCACTCGCTAGCATCAGAATCAGCCTTGGCAGTTTTAAGAGAAGGTGGCAATGCGCTAGAGGCAATGGTTGCAGCAGCAGCAACCATCGCCGTGGTTTATCCGCATATGAACTCAATCGGTGGTGATTCTTTTTGGGTCATTCATTCACCAGGCAAGGCTATGGGTGGTATTGATGCATGCGGAGCAGCGGCTGGATTAGCTACGAAACAATGGTATGCAGAGCGCGGCATCACGAAAGCCATTCCATTTCGCGGAGCTATCGCCGCCAATACTGTTGCAGGCACGATTTCTGGCTGGGGTGCAGCCCACAATCTCTCCAAGCAAGCGCTTAGAGGAAAAATACCTCTCTCGCGATTACTAGCAGACGCCATTCACTATGCTGAACATGGCGTGCCAGTCACCCTCAGTCAATCGAATCTGACAAATAAGAAGCGTGAAGAATTAAGTCCCATTCCCGGATTTGCCAAAACCTTTTTGGTTGATGGCAAGGCCCCGGCAGTTGGTAGCATTTTTAAACAAGAGCGGCTAGCAAAAACACTCAAGCAAATTGCCAGAAAAGGAACGGATGATTACTACCGCGGAGATTTAGCCAATCTACTCGCAGCAGAATTAACGGAGATTGGTAGCCCTCTAAGATTAAACGATCTACACCGCCATCAGGCAAAACTGATTGACCCACTAGAACTAAAACACAGTCTCGGGAAGATCTACAACATGACGCCACCCACTCAAGGCGCAGTGTCCTTAATGATTATTGGCATCTTGGATCAACTCAATCTGAAACGCTTCAAAGTAGATAGCGCGCAGTATGTTCATCATTGTGTTGAGGCAACCAAACAAGCCTTCAAAATTCGGGACCGCTTCATCACCGATCCGGCCTATATGATGAAAAATGCGCAGTCTTTCTTAGCGCCCGCATTCTTAAAAAAACTGGCCAAGAATATTGATCCTGAAAAAGCGCTACCGTGGGGTCAAGGCAAAGGTCCAGCAGACACTATTTGGATGGGCGTGATTGATAGGCAAGGCAACTCCGTCTCCTTCATTCAAAGTATTTATCACGAGTTCGGCGCAGGCATTGTCTTACCGAAGTCAGGCGTCAATTGGCAAAACCGTGGCTGCAGCTTTTCCTTGGATCCCAAAGCCCTCAACCATCTAGAACCTTACCGCAAACCATTTCATACGCTTAACCCAGCATTGGCTTTATTAAATGATGGTCGCCAAATGGTTTACGGGACGATGGGTGGCGATGGTCAACCCCAAACACAATGCGCGGTATTCACAAGAACTGCAACTTATGGGCTTGATCCTCAGGATGCCATCAGTCGACCTCGCTGGCTCCTCGGTCGGACCTGGGGACAAACAAGTGATAGCTTGAAACTAGAGTCACGATTTAGTCCTTGGGTTGCAAAAGAGCTATATGCCCTTGGCCATGAGATTGAGATGCTCGATGCTTTTGATGAGACTGTTGGCCATGCCGGTTGCATCATTCGTGATCCGAGCGGCGCTTTGCGAGGCGGCTGGGATCCTCGTAGCGATGGAGCCGTTAGCGCGTTTTAGTAATAAATATTTTGGGCACGCGCAGATCCCAATAAATAGCGGCTGCGCGTAATCCAAAACTACCCAACATACAGATCATCGAACCTTCAATGGTGTATTGTGGGGAAAAATTTAAGATCAGTACATAGGCACAACAAGCCAAGGTCACCGGAATGGCATACAGTTCATGCGACATGAGCAAGGTTTTTCTGCCCGCCAAAATATCTCGCAGCAAACCTCCACCAATTGCCGTCACCACCCCCAGTATGACTGGCCCTAAAGGCAAACCAAAATCCATATTCCAGGCTTTGTCTGCGCCCGCAATGCCAAAAAGAGCAGCACCCAAGCCATCGATATAGAGCATCCAGCGATAAATCTGCGGCTGTGTAAAAAATGATTCCGCCACAAAAGTCAAAACGCTAGCGCCAAGTGCAAGCCAAATATACATTTGCGACTCAGACCAAAAAGTCGGGGTTTCTAAAATAATGTCGCGCACTGTGCCCCCGCCGATAGCGGTAATCACGCCAAGCACCAGGACCCCAAAAATATCGACCCCGCGATCTGCAATCGCCAGTACACCAGTGATGGCAAAAGCGATCGTAGCGATCACGCCAATCCAAAAATGAATTTCTTCCATAGGAATCAGTCTAAAACACTTTTAATAGCCCGACTAAACTGCGCCATTCCACCAAAGAAATAATGAAAGGGTTAACAGAGAACCCACTGTCGTTAATAACACCACGCGCGAGATTGTTCGGCCATCGGCGCTGTAATACTGCGCCAACATAAAGGGTCCGGTGCCGGTAGGTAAGGCACTCAAAATCACCGCGGCTTTTACCCAGAGGTCTGGCAATTCCAAAATAGGGCCAGCAATGACCCAAGCCATGATGGGCTGAATAATCAGCTTAGCAAAACTCAAGCTCCAAGCATCACGCACTTTAGTGTGTTGCTTTTGAATTAAAAACAGCCCAATTGAAACCAAAGCGCAGGGGCTCGCAGCAGCAGACAAAAATGAGATGAATTGCTGCACAGGATCAAACAAGCTTAATTGTGTCGAAGACCAAAAAAAGCCTGCAATAGGAGCAATCAATAATGGGTTTGAACCCAAGGATTTGATCACATGCCAGGCAATCTGATGAACTTGCTTATGGGACTGTGTACCAACCTCGACCAAGACTGTTGTTAAGCCAAAGAGTGCAATCACAATCAAGGTAGAAATGACCGCTGGCGCAAAGCCATCTTGACCGAGCGCCAGAATACAAAGCGGTATTCCCATATAGCCAGTATTTGAATAGGAAGCGCTTAAACCAGCAAAACTCGCTAATGACAAATCTCGTTGGCGATACCAACTCAGAAAAAACATCAAACAGTAAACTGCCAAACAACTCACAGTAAAGGCAAGAATAAAACCGGGCTGCCAAAGCGATTGCCAAGTGCTATTGGCACAGAAATTAAATAGCTGGGCTGGCAAGGCTAACCAAACTACAAAACGATTCAATTCTACCGAAGCGTTCTCGCCTAATTTGCCTGTTCTGCCACAAAGATATCCAACCAGAATTAAGGCAAATACTGGTAAAACTACATTAAAAACGTAGAGCAATTTTTATGAAATTCTTTTGAGGGTCTTGCTGTAACGCTGCGCATTTTTTACATAGCGACCAGCGATATCTTCGATCTTTTTGATTTGCTCAGGTTCAAGATTTTTTACCGCTTTAGCAGGTGATCCCAAAATCATCGAGCCGTCCGGAAATTCTTTTCCTTCGGTTACTAGAGCGCCAGCGCCAACCAAGCAATGCTTACCAATTTTCGCGCCATTCAAAATCACTGCACCAATACCGATCAAACTGCCATCGCCAATTTGACAGCCGTGCAACATCACTTGGTGGCCAACCGTGACACGTTTGCCAATAATTAATTCGTACCCGGGATCCGTGTGCAATACAGAGGCATCTTGGATATTACTATCCTCGCCAATCTGGATCAAATCATTGTCGCCGCGCACTATGACATTAGGCCAAACACTGGCATTCCGATGCAAGTGCACTTTGCCGATCACTTCTGCGCTCTCGGCAACCCAAGCACCCTCATCTAATTGAGGGGCCATTCCGTCTAGTTCAAATATAGCCATAAGGCATTATAGGTAGGATTTGGTCGAACGACTAAACCAGCATTACTACCAGTTTGGTTCACGATCTGGGCTTGAAGAAATACGGTGCACACTTAAATCCGCGCCCTCATATTCCTCTTCCTGGGACATCCGGATGCCCAGCACCATTTTCAAAGTGCCGTAGACCAAAATGCCACCCACCAAGGCAATACTCACGCCCAGCGCACTGCCAATCAACTGACCAGTAAAGGTCACACCACCAATACCACCCAACGCTTTAAGGCCAAAGATTCCTGCGGCTAAACCACCCCAGAGACCACAAAGACCATGCAAAGGCCATACGCCCAGAACGTCGTCAATCTTCCAACGATTTTGAACCAAGGTAAACATGTAGACAAATAGACCGCCTGCTACAAGCCCAACAATAAGGGCGCCCAAGGGATGCATTAGATCGGAGCCAGCACAAACCGCCACCAAGCCGGCCAATGGGCCGTTGTAAGTAAAACCAGGATCATTACGACCAACTACCCAGGCTGCCAGAGTGCCCCCAACCATTGCCATCAGTGAATTAAGTGCAACCAGGCCACTAATCTTATCGATGGTTTGCGCGCTCATCACATTAAAACCAAACCAACCTACCGCCAAGATCCACGCACCCAAGGCTAAAAAGGGAATACTTGAAGGTGGATGCGCAGAAATATTGCCATCTTTGTTGTAGCGGCCACGACGAGCACCCAGCAATAGAACCGCCGGTAAGGCAATCCAGCCGCCTACCGCATGAACCACAACCGATCCAGCAAAATCATGGAACTCTTCACCAGTTAACGCCTTGATCCAAGCCTGAATACCATAGTGCTGATTCCAAGTAATCCCCTCAAAGAAGGGGTACACAAAGCCGACCAGTACAAAGGTGGCAATCAATTGCGGATTGAATTTGGCGCGCTCAGCAATACCCCCAGAAATAATGGCTGGAATTGCGGCAGCAAAAGTGAGTAGGAAGAAAAACTTTACTAACTCGTAGCCATTCTTTTCAGCAAGTACTTCTGCGCCTGAAAAAAAGTTCACGCCATAGGCGATGCTGTACCCAATAAAGAAATAGGCAATAGTAGACACCGCAAAATCCACCAGAATTTTGACAAGCGCGTTCACTTGATTCTTTTTGCGAACAGTGCCGAGCTCCAAAAAGGCAAAGCCAGCATGCATCGCTAAGACCATAATGGCGCCAAGCAAGATGAATAATGCATCGCTACCTGATTTAAATGTTTCCACCGTGATTACCCCTTGAGTTTT
>CANGEC010000057.1 GCA_947452625.1 Burkholderiaceae bacterium | reverse complement strand
TGGTGGGTTCAATTGATGAGGCCATCGAGAAAGCTAAGAAGCTTTAATCGAATTCATCTAGGGAAATTATGTCAACCATACGCGTCGATGTAGTCAGTTCTGAGCAATCTATTTTTAGCGGGGAGGCTAAGTTTGTAGCCCTTCCTGGCGAGAGTGGAGAGCTTGGTATTTTGCGCGGCCACACACCACTGATAACACGCATTCGTCCAGGCTCGGTTCGTATTGAAAAAGCAGATGGCGATGAAGAGTTTGTTTTCGTTGCGGGTGGCTATTTAGAAGTTCAGCCCGATCGTGTCACTGTATTGGCTGATACAGCCATTCGCGGCCATGATCTGGATGAAGCAAAAGCAACCGAAGCCAAGAAGCGCGCTGAAGAGGCGATGCAAAATCGTGGCAGTGATTTTGATTTAGCCTTAGCTCAATCAGAGTTTGCTGTTGCCGCTGCTCAATTGGCAGCGATTGCAAGATTCCGTCGTAAAAAATAAGTACCGGTACATTTTTTGCTATTAAATGATCGGTTTTTAAAGGCTTGTTTGGGTGAAGCGGTAGATAGAACGCCGCTTTGGCTCATGCGTCAAGCGGGCCGTTATCTTCCTGAATACAATGCCACCAGAGCTCGTGCAGGAAGTTTTTTAGGCCTTGCAAAAAATCCAGCTTATGCAACTGAAGTAACCTTGCAACCTTTGGATCGCTATCCTTTGGATGCGGCCATTCTATTTTCGGATATTTTGACCATTCCCGACGCAATGGGCTTGGGTTTGAAGTTCACTGCAGGCGAGGGGCCGAGTTTTGAACATCCCTTGCGTACTGAGGATGCCGTTAAAAAATTGCGCGTTGCTGACATGGACGAGCTGCGCTATGTCTTTGATGCCGTTTCAGAAATCCGTAAAGCACTTATTCAGGATGGCAAGCAGCGTGTTCCGCTGATTGGTTTTTCGGGCAGTCCTTGGACTTTAGCTTGTTACATGATTGATGGCTCTGGCTCGGATGATTTCCGTCACGCCAAAACAATGATGTTTAGCCGCCCAGAGTTGCTGCAACATATTTTGGATATTAATATTCAATCCGTTGCCGCCTATTTGAGCGAGCAAGTAAAGGCCGGCGCTCAAGCGCTAATGATTTTTGATACTTGGGGTGGATTATTGCCCGACGGCTGGTATCAAAAAATGTCTTTAGCTGCGATGCAAAAAGTAATTGCCCTCCTACCTCGCGAGCATGAAGGTAAAAAAATTCCTGTCATTATGTTTACCAAGGGCGGTGGAATCTGGCTTAACGACATGGCTCAAGTTGGCGCCGATGTGATTGCTTTGGACTGGACCATTTCTTTAAGTCGCGCTCGCAAACAATTATTGGATATTAATAAGCCCTTGGCGCTTCAGGGTAACTTGGATCCTTTGATCTTATTTTCAGAGCCACAAAAAATTCAGGCTGCTGCAACTTCTTTGCTTGAAGATCTTGCTGGCGCCCCCGCCTTGAAGAGTTCGCTCCATCCGCTTGATGGCCATATCTTTAATTTGGGCCATGGGATCTCGCAATTTACACCGCCTGAGAGCGTCACTGCTTTAGCTGAGACAGTAATCCAAGTATCTAAAGCCCTAAGATCGAATAAATAGAGCAAAGTAACTGCTAACTTCATGGGGGCTTAGCCAAAAGTTATGCACAGATATGGGCATTCACTGAAATTCAGTGAGATTGAGAATAAAGATCATATTTAACATTTATAAATTATTGTAAGTTATTGATTTTATTCATTTTTTAAGTAACTGCTTAAAAATTAAGCAATCAACAGATGCTGTTAAATTAACTTAGAAATCAAAATGATCCAATGATATCCACAGACTTATCCACAGATACACAAAGAATATAAGTAAAGCGAATGTCAGAAATAATTGTGGTCCAGGTGGTTCTTGATAAACCTTTATCGCAGAGCTTCGACTACATCTGGAGTACTGAGGAGCTGGGGCAGTCACCTAAAGTTGGGCATATTGTTGAAGTGCCTTTTGGACGCGCAATAGACGTCGGAATAGTAATTGGAGTAAGCAATCACTCTCAATATTCTATAGATAAATTAAAGAACGTAAAGGGAGTAGCCCCTCTCCCGCCATTCGATAGCAGCCTATTAAGGTTAATGAACTTTGCAAGCCAGTATTACATCCATGCCTTGGGTGAAACTATTGTGCCAACCATCCCGCAAATGTGGCGTAAGTCAGCGGATTGGGAAAAAATTCCAAAGAAGCTACAGGCTGCGGCGAATAAAAAAGCCAAAGAAATTAATGTAGAGGCTATTGAGGGTTATATCAGCGTGGAGCAACTTAATGCTGAACAAGCGGCCGGACTGAAGGCATTGGTGGATTTATCTAGTGATCGAAATTTTTCAGCAATTTTATTGCAGGGACAAACTGGCAGCGGCAAGACCGCCGTTTTTCTAAATTGGTTGGCAACCGTTCTAAAAGAAGAGGCCGCACAAGTATTGCTACTAGTGCCAGAAATCAATTTAACGCCACAATTAGAAAGGCGCGTACGAGCCTATTTCCCAGACAAAACATTGGCAGTCTTGCATAGTGGCGTTAGTGAAAAACAAAGAGGGGTTGCTTGGTATGAGGCAATGACAGGCAAAGCCCAAATTATTTTAGGTACGCGTCTAGCAGCATTAACGCCCATTCCAAATTTACGTGCCATTGTGGTCGATGAAGAAAACGACCCGTCTTATAAGCAGCAAGAGGGGACACGCTATTCGGCAAGAGACTTGGCGGTATGGCGAGCGCATGATCAAAAAATCCCCGTTGTCCTATCTTCAGCAACGCCATCGTTAGAAACTTGGTTGGCTGCTAAGACGGCTCGCTATGAGTACATTCGGCTTGATCAGCGCGCGCAAGGCGCTCAATTACCAAAAGTTCATCTGATTAATACGCGTGACCCGCAAAATCAATTTAGTCCGGGCGACAAAAACAGTCCACAGAAAAAAAGCCTTATTAGTAAAACTTTGGCAAATGCCATTACGCAAAATTTACAAGAACGCAAACAAACTTTAATTCTGATTAATCGCAGAGGGTATTCGCCGGTTCTGAGTTGTGGGGCTTGCACCTGGCTATCCGCTTGCACGCAATGCTCATCGCATACGGTGATGCATAAAGCTGGCGCTCTTGGCAAGAAAGCCGTCTTAAGTTGTCATCACTGCGGGTTGGTTAACCCAATCCCATCCTTCTGTCCAGAGTGTGGCAATGCCGACTTAAAGATGCTTGGACAAGGAACACAAAAACTCGAGGACGTGATTGAGGAGATGTGGCCGGATGCAAATGTATTGCGTGTGGATACTGACTCAAGCAGAAAAAGCAAAGGCGCTGAAGTATTGTTTCGGGAGATTCATGATGGCAATGTAGACATTGTCGTTGGCACCCAAATGATTGCGAAGGGCCATGATTATCAAAACATTGGATTGGTAGCTGTGCTCGATGCTGACAGTCGATTGTATTCGCCGGATTTTAGGGCGGCAGAAAGACTCTTTGCTCAGTTGGTTCAGGTGGCTGGTCGCGCAGGTAGAGCGGGTGGTGCTGGTGATAGTGGCGGGAATATCTATATAGAGACCCAATATCCAGAGGCGGCCGTTTACCAGTATTTGTTACGTCACGACATTGATGGGTTTTTGGCTCACACCGCAAGGGAGAGGGAGGAGGCCTTACTCCCGCCCTACTCTTATCAAAGCTTGATACATGCTGAAGGGAAGACTTTAGATAAGGCGCTGCAGTTTCTTGGTGGGCTGAAAGGCCGATTAAAAAATCAGGGGCTACTTAGTAAAGCATTGCGGGTTTATGATCCAGTACCCAAAGCAGTTATGCGTGTGGCAGGCTCTGAACGTGCGCAATTGGTAATCGAGTCTGAAAGTCGAAAATTACTTCAAGAAGTTTTGGAAATAATTGATCGGGACTTGCGCGGAGATTCGCAAGGCCGCATTAGTAAAACATCGCGTATACGTTGGTTGATTGAGCGAGACCCAATCGCTATTTAAGGATTAAGCCCCTGCAGTTGTAGTGTAGATATTGAAGCTCATCAGGTTATTGAGATCCGCCTGAAGCTCGGCCTGTGACGTTGGCTTGATTTTAAAAAGCCAGATTGCGTAAGGGCGCTCATTAACTAATTCAGGGTTTGCCTCGAGTGATTCATTGAGCGCCACAATTTCTCCACTAACAGGCGCATGAATATCACTTGCTGCTTTGACGGATTCAATGACAGCAATGGCCTCGCCCTGTTTTACGGCTTGGCCAATTTTTGGTGCCTGAAAGAACATAACATCCCCCAATGCTTCTTGAGCATGGTTGCTGATCCCAACCCAGACCAGGTTGTCATCTTCTAAATCAGCCCATTCATGGGTTTCTGCAAATTTAAATGTATCTTCAGAGTTCATGTTTTATCCTTTAAGGACATTTTATCTGCACTGTCCTAAACTAGCCTGGTACCTACTGAAGAGTTTTCATTTATGTCGATTAAATTAGGAATTGTCCCTGTAACCCCATTTGAGCAGAATTGTTCCATTCTGGTTTGCGAGGAAACGGGAGATGCTGCCGTAGTTGATCCTGGCGGCGATATAGAAAAAATTCTAGATGGTGTGAAGCAAATGGGCGGCACAGTAAAGAAAATTTTATTGACTCATGGGCACTTAGATCATTGTGCGGCAGCCAAGGATTTAGCTGATCAATTAAATGTGCCTATTGAGGGGCCACAAGTCGACGAGCGTTTTTGGATTGATCAATTACCAGAGCAAACAGTGCGCTTTGGTTTTGGGCATGCAAAAGTTTTTGAGCCTACGCGCTGGTTAAATGATGGCGATCATGTGCAGGTGGGTAATGTAGATTTAGAGGTGTTGCATTGCCCTGGCCACACCCCAGGACATGTTGTATTTTTTGATAGAGCG
Source organism: Burkholderiaceae bacterium (assembly GCA_947452625.1). Classification (GTDB taxonomy): domain Bacteria; phylum Pseudomonadota; class Gammaproteobacteria; order Burkholderiales; family Burkholderiaceae; genus Polynucleobacter. Next base: position 6,198 of record CANGEC010000057.1, on the reverse strand, counting down.
GATCGTTTGGCTTTAGTAGGCGATGTGCTGTTTGCGGGCTCAATTGGTCGGACTGATTTTCCACGTGGAAATCATGCCGATTTAATTAATGCCATTAAGACTAAGCTTTGGCCACTAGGAGATGATGTGCAATTTGTGCCGGGGCACGGACCAATGTCTACTTTTGGTGCAGAGCGCCAATCAAACCCATATGTTGGCGACAAGGCTTGAATAAGATCAAGCTTTAAAAAACAAATTAGGTTTTGGCTGAGCCAGTGCGATGTGTGCGGTTGTAAAGACAGCTAGCGCAGATCCAGCGTTGTTTGCGGTTACTAGTCGGAATCCATGTGCCCCCTTCCAGACGCTTTTCGCGACTGCAAGAAGAGCAAAATTTAAGGCTCTGAGAAGTATCTTGGGTAGCAGCTGGAGTCGAGGTAGTCATGGGCAATCCGGGTAAGCCAAATCTATACAGAGGATCTATTTTACCCGTTTTGTCCCGCTGGGGCTGGAGTTAGGAGAACTCTTACAGAATCAGCCGTTTTATTGCCATCGAAATCAAGCCATGCTTTATTTTCAAAGTCATAGAGTTTGCATTTACGGGCAGTATCAAAATACCACGACCAAGAGAATTTTTGAATAAAAATACGCTCAGGAAGAATCGTTTCCAGGGTATTTTGGGCCTCTTGAAGGCGATAAAGCGGCACGCTCATATCTACGTGGTGGGCAGTATGTTCCATGATGTGGTGCATCAAAGAGCCCCAGATCCAGTTAAAGGTTAAGTGAACCGTTGTGGAAACAAACGGTTGAGCCCGTAACCACTCGGATTTCTTGTCATACCAAGACACGGACGGGTGGGTATGGTGAACATAGACCACAAAGCCAATCATGCCATTCCAAAATAAGAATGGCACTGCAAATCCGGTAATCAATCCGATCCAGATCGACTGCCCAGTAGCGATGGCACCAGCAACCAAGCAGGCAATCCAAATAATCGCAAAACCGGTAACCAACAAGTTGTCCTTGAGGAAAATGGGACGATCACCCGGTTTATTTTTGGCGTTTGGAAAATATTCGCGACGCCACCAAATTTCGATCAAGTAATAGAAAACTGGCCCCCAGCCGCTACGATAGAGCCGCTCTAGGCCTTTGCGCCATGCTGGTAAGGCATCAAACTCAGCCTTAGATAGAGGCGCCCAGACGAAGTCAAAGCCCTTGAGATTAGTTTGGCCATGGTGAACCACGTTATGGCCAACATCCCAAAGGCTATAGGGCGTTAAAGAGGGTAAAAAAGCAATCCGCCCCAGAACTTTATTCAGTTCGCGGTTGGGGGTAAAGCTTTGATGACAAGCATCATGGCCCAGAATAAAGATGCGACCCGTCACAAAGCCTGCAACCAGGCCAAACAAGATCTTCAGCAAGATATTTTCAACGAATACAGTGCCGGCAATGCATCCAAGCCATAGTGCGGCATCGATGGCTAGCAGGAATAATGCCCTGCCCGTTTGCCCTTGGGCCATGGGAATGAGCCAGCTGCGGATGATTTTTCTATGAGGCAGCGGCGCATCTGGTGCCAAAGGGTTGGTAATGGACGGCTCTGAAAGGGATGGATTTAGATGATTGGACACGATAAGAATCAATAAGTTAGATGCAAATGATAGCCGTTTTCGACATTTAGCGCATGATGTAAGTCAAAAACCCCTATGGTTTTGGCGCGCCCGGCAGGAATCGAACCTGCGACCCTTGGCTTCGGAGGCCAATACTCTATCCACTGAGCTACGGGCGCCAATAGCAAAAAACAATCTTCTCGCTATTGTAAGTGCGCACAAGCTTTGGCTCTCGTTATAATCAGCGCAAATATCCCCTAAAACCCGTCAAACGATAAAAGTCCTATGAGCAACGAGCACGGAAACCTAATTAAGTCCCCTAAACAATTGATCATTATGGTGTTCGCAAGCTTTTTTGTGCCCCTAATCATCATTTTGCTATTGATGGTATTTGTTAATAGCGGTAAGCGCGAAGGTGCTGGTACCGCTGATGCAGCTAAATCTGCTGAGCAGTTAATTAAACCGGTTGCGCAACTGAACTTCAAAGATGCCAGCGCACCACGTGAGATTCAAACCGGTGAGCAGGTTTACAAAGCAGTTTGTTCTTCTTGTCATGCTACAGGTGCCGCTGGCGCGCCTAAGTTTGGAGATACTGCAGCATGGTCTGCACGCCTAGGTAAAGGTTATGACAGCCTGATGACCTCGGTATTAAAAGGTAAAGGTGCAATGCCTGCGCGTGGCGGATCTAATCCTGCAGATATTAGTGATTATGAGTTGGGTCGGGCTGTAGTGTATTTAACTGGTTCAGCGGGAGGAAAGTTTCCTGAGCCTAAGGCGCCTGCCGCCGCACCTGCCGCAAAATAAGTTTTTGCTTGAATGTTAAAAAGCTGGCCGTGTGCCAGCTTTTTTATTGCCCTGTGTTTTGATCGCCCTTTGCGTTTAGGGCAAGTTGATAGGCTTCTTTTTTCGAAAGACCGAGTACTTGTGAAAGCACTGCAGCAATTTCTTTGCTGCCCAAATAAGGCGCCAAGGCATGCGCCCACATCATAAGTGTTGCATGCGCTGGAGCCTCATCAGCATTGGTTGGGCGCCCCGCCACCAAAATAATAAATTCACCTTTAAGGCTTTCTGCTTTTTCAAGCCATTGCGGAATATGGCCAGCCGTCAGGGTAATAACTTGCTCAAACTTTTTTGTGAGCTCCCGCCCTACTACTATTTGTCGATCAGCTTCAAGCGATTGTCCAAGTGTCAGCAGCGTTTCTTTAATGTGATGGGGGGATTCAAAAAAGATACTTGTTTTGGGACTAGCCTTTACTTCCTCTATGCAACGATTCCGCTCCTTACTTTTGTTGGGCCAGAACCCTAAGAATTGAAAACGGCCTTCTGAGTTCACCAGTACTGAGCCCCCTATCGAGACTGCCGAAGATACTGCGCTTGCTCCCGGAACGGGAATGATACGAAAGCCCGCTTTTTGAACCTCCTGTACAAGCTTTGCGCCAGGGTCAGAGACTCCAGGGGTTCCAGCATCAGAGATATAAGCCCAGCGCTCATTTTGTGCCAAGCGCTCAATAACACTGTGTGCGCCACCCATTTCATTGTGTGCGTGGAGCGCCATACATTTTTTATGAATCCCGAATTGTTGTAGCAAGGCTGCGCTATGTCGAGTGTCTTCACAAGCGATGCCATCAACCGTATTCAGAATATAGAGGGCGCGCATAGTGATGTCGCCAAGGTTCCCAATGGGGGTGGCAACCATATAAAGAGCCCCAGCAGGCAATTCCTGCTGTTTGAGAAAGTCAAATGAGCTCATGTCCATATTTTTAATTTGGTATTGGTGTGGTCAATAGCATGAGCATACGTTGCTTTTAGATTGCTGGGTGGGAGACGGAAATTCACCCTGCTTTAGCGCATAATAATGACATGGAAAAAAACACGATTGAACGTTTGCGTAAACGCGCATCCCAACATTTTTTAGACAGCATTGCTGTGAAGCAAGATGCTGAGAAAGTTTTACCAGAACCACTGGCTCATGGTGTGCTAGCAATGGTTGAATGTTTGCACGCTGGTGGCAAAGTGATGGCTTGTGGAAACGGCGGATCTGCAGCCGATGCGCAACATTTTGCAGCTGAGTTAATTGGCCGCTTTGAACGTGAGCGACAAGAATTGGCAGCGATTGCATTGACTACCGACACTTCTATTTTGACTGCGGTTGGAAATGATTACAGTTACGATGAAATTTTTAGCAAGCAAGTTCGCGGCCTTGGAAAAAAAGGCGACATTTTGTTAGGCATCTCTACTTCTGGTAATTCTAAGAATGTTGTGCGGGCAATCGAGGCCGCAAAAAAGATGGGCATCAAAATTATTGCCCTTACAGGTAATGGCGGTGGAAAAATTGCTACGCTCTTAGATAAGGACGATATTCATTTATGCGCACCTTCAACACGTACTGCACGAATTCAAGAAACCCATTTAGTTATGTTGCACGCTTTATGTGATGGCGTTGATCACGTTTTGCTTGATTGAGAGCACATTAAAAATTTAGAAAGTACCCAGATGAAAATTCATTTCGTTGGAAAATTATTGATTGCTTTAGTCACCGCCTCTTTGCTTTCAGCATGTGGTGTACTGGCTATTGGTGGAGTGGTTGCGGGGGCAAGCGTGATGGCTGATCGACGCTTGCCGGCTGTACAGGCGATCGATAAGGGAATTGAACTTGAGGCTGGCAATGCTTTGGCAAAACGCTTTGGCGACAATGCGCACATCAACATCACTTCCTTTAATCAAAAAGTATTGATTACGGGTGAAGCGAAAGATACCGATATCAAAGGCGAAGCAGGTGCTTACGTCAAGGCTATGAAGAATGCGCGCACAGTATTTAACGAATTGGTAGTTGGACCGAATAGCACCTATACCGCGCGTGCCAATGATTCTTATCTCGAATCAAAAATAAAAACCCAAATGATCTTTACTGATCAATTGCCTTCGAACTCAATGGCCATTGTTGCTGAAGGTAGCAGTGTTTATCTAATGGGCATCTTGACTCAGAGGGAGGCCGAGATTGCTAAAAAAGTGACAAGCAATGTTACGGGCGTTAAGGAAGTTTTTGTTTACTTCGACATTATTTCTGACGCAGAAAAATTACGTTTAGAAAAAGCAGGCAAAGCCGACGAGAGCCAGCCCAATACTCCAGCTAAATAAAGTTTAATTTTTTGGCTTGCTGTTTTTGACTGCGCCTCTTAGGGTTGCTACTTGCTTCCTAAATTTTTGCTTGGCAGTTTTCATGCAAGGCGCACAAGCTGTAGACGTTAATAGTCAGGCCTTGATGCTTGCCAAGCAAAATGCATGCTTAGGCTGTCATGCAATTGATAAAAAAATTGTTGGCCCAAGTTTTAAAAGTGTTGCTATGAAATATCAGGGCACACCAAATGCGCAGATCTTCATTCAAAACAAAATTCAGAAAGGCGGATCTGGATCTTGGGGTGTTGTCCCTATGCCCGCCAATCACAAGCTAAGTAATGGAGATTTAGTGGTGTTGACTGCGTGGATACTGAGAGGCGCCCCCAGCAGCAATCATTAGCGCGTGATAAATGACTTGCCTAGAAACCAAGACCACGCATCGTTAGAGCGTTTGAGGTTTTCTTTGAGGGCGTAATCAAAATCCGCCCACTGGACATTAGCTGCTTCTTCAACAATCGTACTGGGATTGGCGGGAGGAAGCTTGAGATAGGCATCTGCATCACCATAGGCAAACTCCACGCTCATTCCGGCTTTTTTGGCCAAACGCATCATGGCTTTGTTGTTTGCCAGGCAGTGAACAAATAAAGTTTCTACTCTGGTATTGCGGGCGTGAACAGCGGCTCGGCCCAGGAGCGCTGTGCCGAAGCCTTTGCCCCGCCCTTCTGGCAAAACAGAAACACCAAACTCCGCAGCTCGAGCATTGCTTTTAAAGCTTGGTAAGTAGGCTAAGTGGGCTAAGCCAACAATATTCAGTTGAGAATCAAAGATACCAAAGATGGTGTCATGACTGAAATCAAGGCCATCAACATATCGTTCAATGACTTCATCAGGTGTTTGAGTGCCGAAGCGCAGGTGGCGATCATCAGCATTGAGTTGGAGAAAGTGCCGCAGAATGGACCCTCTATGACCAGCATGAAGTTCGCGCACAGGCACCAGAGCCCTTGAATTTGAAGGCCTTAAGGTCGGCTGGTAGGGCGATAACTTATTGTGCATAGCAACATGGTAGCAGGAAATAGCAAAAATTACAGGGTTTTCCCTAATCTGTGGCAAAACAGCCAAAAAACCGAAGGTTAAAACGCAGTCGGAACAGAAAAATCGCCCCAAAAGTAAAAAATCTTAAAAAAAGATGAAAATTTTTTTATATCTTATCTAATTGATTTTATTGAACTAAATTTTAAAATCAGAAAAAAATGCCTCTTTTTTAAGAAAAAGACTACGAAAGGTGTTGACGACCCCAAATAAGTGGGATATAGTCTCACCTCTCTGCTGAATGTTTTTAAGAAATACGAAACAAGTCAGCCCTCTTTAAAAATTAGTGAACCGATAATTGTGGGTACTAAGTGAAAGCATCCAGTCCTTCGGGACAGATGTAAATAAATAGTACTCATAGACAGTAAAAAGATTTGGTTTTATTACCAAGTCAATTTCTTGAATGAGT
>CANGEC010000056.1 GCA_947452625.1 Burkholderiaceae bacterium | reverse complement strand
CGGCAATAAAAAACCACCCGAAGGTGGTCTATTACTTACTGCTTCTTCGGCAAACCGTTTATCGTTGCCGCATCATTTAACTGTTGGTCCACCAAATACAGCGTACCGCCATAGTTTGCTTGTAAGTCATATCCTGAAAGACCAACCGTATAGAAAGTAATTTCAGGATTGAACGAACGTATTACACCACCCGATCCCGCAGAAAAGTTAGCATCAATATCAATGCCGCCTTTTTGACCATCAATTGAAGTTAATAAAAACTGATCAATTGCTTTGGGAGACTTAAAGATAATGATTTGGTACTGATCTTGATAGCCAGCGCCTAAACCTTCACCTGTTTTTAGTGCTTCCATGAAGACCGGCTCTTTGCGACGCTTGTCATATAGAACGCCTTCACCTCTCGCAACCACAATCAATACGACATTAATATTTGTCGTACTAAAAACAGCATAACCTGCAGCTGCATCAATCTCAGCCTTGATGGATGGCTTTTGTTTCAGCAAAGCATCCAACCCCGTAGTGGCCATCTTGATCGTGGCGTCCCTTTTCTGAGAAATCTCAACAGGGGTTAGCGGCTTGCCATCTTTACCGGTTGACTGACAGCCGGCCAAAAGCACTAAAAATGCGATTGCAAATAAGTTTGTGAGTTTTTTCATGTCATCACTATAACGAATATCTCTTTTAAGGATGCTATTTCTATGGCCACCCAATGTTCATTAAACAGGATCAATATGCGTCATGACATTCAGCACTGGCATGGTATCGGTCACTTTTTTTGCCGCCGCAAAGGCAATGTCATGCCCAACTTTTACTGAGGCATTGGCGTCTACCTCAATATGTACATCCACCAACAGCATGTCGCCCATTTTTCGTGTTCTCAAATCATGGCACCCTCTGACACCTTCGGTGGCATTGATAATCTCCTCAATTTTTTGATGTTCCTCAACTGATGCCGCCCGATCCATGAGGTCATGTAGCGCATCCCAGCTAAAAGCCCAACCCGCTTTAGCGACCATCAATCCCACAACCAAGGCGCCAACTGAATCCAGTATGGGATAGCCCAGCAGCGCCCCAACAATACCAACAGACACCACTAAAGAAGATGCGGCATCAGATCTAGCGTGCCAAGCATTCGCTACCAACATGCTTGATCTCACGCGCTCGGCGACAGAGAGCATATATCTAAATAAAAGCTCTTTTACCAACAAGGCGCCCACAGCAACATACAGCGCCAGTAGCTGAATCTGCCCTGGAGCGGCTGGGTTAATAATCTTATGCCCCGCAGACCAAAGCATTCCAAGACCCACCACTAACAGCGATACCCCTAAAAAAAGCGAGGCGGCGGTTTCATACCGCTGATGGCCATAGTGATGATCGTCGTCAGCGCCTTTACCGCTATGGTGATTAGCAAAGAGCACCACAAAATCGGCAACCAGATCCGATAAAGAGTGAATACCATCTGCAATCAATCCTTGAGAGCCTGATATCACTCCCGCAAAGATCTGGCTAGTGGTTAAGCCCAGATTTACCGCCACGCTCACTAAAGTACTTTTCTTGGCGGCTTGCTGTTTTTCTGCTGAGTCTAATTCGGGGTTTTCAATGAGTTCATCCATTCCTCAATAGTATTGGATTGGTATGAAATTTCAATGTCATTTTAAATCTGCTTATTAGAGTGCCTTTAGCACCTCACTTAGTGACGCACCTTGATAGTCTGGCTGATCACCAATTTCTTCAAATGGATGGCCTAGGCGATTTACCCAAAATACATCAAAGCCATACCATTTGGCAGCTAGAGCATCCCACGCATTGCTTGAGACGAACAGAATTTCCTTTTTTTGCACCGGAAAAGCTTTAAGCAAAAGCTCGTAGGCCTGCGGGGCCGTTTTAAATAATCTCACTTCTTCTATGGTGACCAGCTTATCTAGATAAGGCTTTAAGCCACTGCTATCCACCACTTTAGCCAACATCTCCCGATCGCCATTCGATAAAATGGCGGTGGCTAAACCCCGATCCTTAATTGTCTTTAATACCGTTTCACCATCATCAAAAGCAGTCAGCTTGGCATACTGACTCATTAGGCGATTTTCAGATTCACTGCTTAAGTTCAAATGCATGCGCTTACAGACATAACGCAAAGAGCGCACCGTTAAGTCCCAAAATGAGAGGTAGTATTTGCTCCCTGCCGGATTGGGATCGCTCATTGTTACTAGGCGGGTATATTCAATTTGTCTTTCACGCCACATGAGAACGAGCGCCTGACCATGGCCAGGAAATAATTCATCTGCTAGCTGCCCCACAGAGTACACATCAAACAAAGTGCCATAGGCATCAAACGCAATTAACTTATACATTCTGTACTCCGGCCTTTCTGATGCCTATATAGCACTTCATTAATGAATGGCGCCAAAGCGGCCACCATTAAAATCTTCAATCGCCTGCGATATTTCTGCTTCGGTATTCATGACGAATGGGCCATAACCCACGATTGGCTCATTGATTGGCTCACCACATAATAGTAGAGCAATCGAATCCTCTAGCGCCTTGATTTGAATGTCCTCTCCAGCAAGACCAAACATCAACATTTGCGCATCTGTTGCTACTGAGCCCTCCCCCGCTTCTATTGCGCCCTTTAAAACAACTAATGAGGTATTCCAGCCATCAGGGGCTGGAATCTTAAGCTCCGCCCCTTTACGCAATTTAAGATTAATCACATTCATTGGGGTAAATGTTTTTGCAGGGCCCTGCTGTCCAGAAAAATTTCCAGCAATGACTTTGGCCTCGCCAGCTAAATTTGATAACTCAACGCAGGGTATTTGTTTTTCTAAAATGGCTTGATAGGCCGGTCTAGTCATTTTGTCTTTAGCGGGCAAGTTCACCCACAGCTGCACCATATTTAATACACCGCCTTCTTTAGCAAAGCGCTCTGAATGAAATTCTTCATGCAATATTCCTGCGCCAGCTGTCATCCATTGCACATCACCAGGGCCTATCGTACCGCCCTCACCTGTAGAGTCTTTATGTGAGACCTCACCCTCATAAACAATCGTGACAGTTTCAAAGCCACGGTGCGGATGAGAGCCAACCCCCTTGCGCTCAGTAGTTGATGGAAATGTGGCGGGGCCAGCATAATCGAACATCAAAAATGGGCTCATTTGTTTTCCCAAGTTTTGATAGAAAAATAATGTGCGCACTGGAAAACCATCGCCAACCCAATGGCCACGATCGTTGCCCTGAACTCCAATCACTTTTTTCATGCTTGCTCCCGCCTTAATTACACCGCCGCTCAATGAGTGGCTGATTGTTTTTCCTTAACGCCATCAATGCTCAATTTACCTGCACCAGCAGAAGCCAATACCAGGAGGCCGCCGATAACAGCCATATTTTTAAAGAACATGAGTTTTACAATAAAAGCTTGCTCAGCTGGTACGGCCCAATATGCATGTCCAATTAAGGTTGCGGCAAAAGTAAAGACCGCCACGACGATGGCAACCACTCTTGTTTGATAGCCTACCAATAAGGCAATTCCGCCCAGCAACTCAACGATGATGGCAACTACTACGCCCAGGGTTGGAGTGATCATGCCCAAGGAAGTGAAATAACCTACGGTGCCTTCAAATCCTGTCAGCTTTGACAGGCCAGCTGGAATAAATAAAACTGCAATCAGTATGCGTCCAATCAGATTTAACGCGTTTTGAGATGTGTTCATGGATGTTTCCTTTTAGTAGTGTGATTAATTAAAAACTGCTTTTACTTCGCGTAATGCCTTGACTGCCTGCTCGATTTCTTTCTTACTAAGCCTGCTAAATGCCAGCTCTAAATATTGCAGGTGTTCTGGAAAGATTTTCTTGAATAATTTATCGCCAGATTTGGTAAGACCAATCATGTAACTTCGCCCATCTGCTTGATTGGGTATTTTTTTAATGAGTCCTTTGGCCTCCATTCTTTCTAAAACACCCGTCATAGTTCCTTTTAAGATCAAAGTCCTTTCCCCCAGCTCTGTACATGTCATTGGTGGCTGGTTGCCTAGCGTTGCCAAGATATCAAATTGGGTCGTCGTTAAGCCTAGCTGCTTGACATGGCTAGCTGAATAACCCTCAAATGCCTGGTAGGTAGAGGCCAATTCTTTCATTAAAGACATGAAATTCATGAGCAGAAGTGTTCCTATAGTCTGTATGCGTACTATTTTAGTACGAGTTCGTACTAATTGCAAGGCCCTATTTTCTGTAGGTATTTAAGCGACAGATTGGATCCCGCCACTGGACAGCCTTCTCGTGCCCGAGTGCGGCTTAATCAAACTTAATCAAAGTCCACTCGCTCAAATTTAATTTCCCATCTTTATTTTTATCGGCGGCATCAAAGTTCACATTAGATACTCCGGCTTTTTGAGCCTCTTCACGAGTGATATAGCCATCCTTATTAACGTCAACAGCCCTAAATGAAGGTGGTAATGGTGAAGTATTTACGCTGGGGGCCTGATTTGTTTGGGCACACAATAAAAAGGGCGCACAACAACTGATGGCTGCCAACCATTTTGGGAAGACCATTATTTTGCTCCGAATAAATAAATGATCCTTATGGTAACAGGGCGCCCATCAGTTGCAATCCTGGTAACGAATAGAGTGTGCACCCTTATATATCCTATTAGCTAGGGGTTTACGGCAATGCAAAGAATTCTATTTATGATTAGATTAGCAACAATATAAAAGCGGTACTAAAAAATAAATCTAGGAGACGGCTAAATGAATATGACTTATCGATTTGAACTCAGAAAGTTTCTTTACTTTTTTTTCGCTAGCTTTTTAGCTTTATCTTCCTTTGGAGTATTTGCGCAAAACTTTCCATCAAAACCCATCAGGTTAATTGTCACCTATCCAGCCGGCGGGAGCTCTGATTTAATGGGCAGGCTGATGGCCAAAAAATTGAGCGATATTTGGGGACAGCCGATTATTGTTGAAAATAAAGGTGGTGCAGCTGGATCAATAGGTATGGACTATGCTGCGCGCCAACCAGCTGACGGTTATGCATTTGTCTTGGGAAACTTTGGCCCTGCTTTAGTAAATCCGCTGATGAGCAAAGTGACCTACAACATGGACAAAGACTTTATTCCCATAGCCCTTACAGCCTCGGGACCCAATGTCCTAGTGGTGCCAGCAAACTCACCTTATAAATCTTTACGTGACTTATTGGCTGCAGCCAAAGCAAAGCCCAATTCGCTCAATTTTGGTACCAGTGGATCGGGCAGCATGTCACACATAGCAACAGAAATGATCATGCGTGAAGCAAATGTAAAAATGGTGCACGTTCCCTATAAAGGTGGTGGCTTAGCCTTAGTCGATCTCATGGCCGGACAAATTGACTTTATTGTTTCCGATGCACTGCCTGCGGCGGAGCATATTAAATCCGGGAAGTTACGTCCCCTGGCTATTACGAGTAGCGCCAGAACACCCTTGGTGCCAGGCGTGCCCACCTTCTCAGAGGCAGGTTTACCGGGCTTTGTGGCTTTATCTTGGTGGGGGGTATTTTTGCCAACTGGCACACCTAAGGATATTCAAGACAAGTATTACGCCGCCCTCGTAAAAATCATGAGCGACCCAGAAATTAAAGAAAGATTTGAGGGCATGGGAGTGCAAGCGCAAGCTACAACTCCGGATGAATTTAAAGCGTATTTAGCTTCTGAAACTACTCGTTACGCCAAGTTAATTAGCGATAACAAAATCAAAGCTGATTAAAACCGCTATCCTCATACTCGCTCTCATTGAGCCTCTTAATTTGCTTTTGCACCCACCGGCTATGCTGGGCGACATAGGTTAAGAGGCCAATCACAAGCATATTTCCAAAAAAGCCTCCCATCACAATAATCATGCTTTCACGAACAAAATTATCAAAAGAGTATTGGTGAATAGCAAAGATCACATAGGTATAAGTAAAGCCGTGGGCGATGCTAGCAAATAAGGCCAGGGTCACAACATCACGATATTTCAGATTATGGAGATCTCGCGCAACCCCTAGGCCTCTCAGCGTTAAATTGACTGCCAGCACCAAAACAATGCTGCCAATGAGGGCCACCATCAGCCATACAACCCAGGTTTGCTGAGGTTGGAGTAATACTAGCCTAATGAACACGGCTAGACCGATGCCGATGGCCGCCATCCAGCCAAAAATTAATACCGAAAGTACCTTGACACCCGCCGGCAAATAAACGAAATAACTCAATTCGGAGTGATTTTCTAGGATGGGAAAGAATTTAACCAGATAAAGTGTTAAAAAATAGAGGCAAAACGGCACGCCAATTTTTAGGAGGATAATTGACGCTTGCGGTTGATTTCTAGGCAATATGAGCACAGACTCATCATACTTAAAAATACTAAGGGACAACACTGGATGACAAATTCTTACTTACGATTCTTGCGACTCGCAGACACACTTATCAACTCTGGTGAAAAACCCTTAGATGGTTTGAGCAAAGAAATTCTTGAGCACATTAGTAAAAACATTATCCTAAACGAAGGAAAGTTTGTGGTGGGCGATATTCTGATCCTCAAACAACTCGGTTCTCAAGCAACGCTGCATAAGCGACTACATGCATTAATTGCCGATGGATATCTCAAGCTGAAACCAGCCGATGATGGCCGCGTTAAGCAAATCGAGCTAACCAAGAAAGCCCATAAGTATTTTTCCAACTTAAGTCAGGCTCTAGAAAAAGCTGTAAAGGCTTAAATTAAGCGCCGTGAACTGCGCCGCACAAAAATGATGGTTAGTGCAGCGGCATTCATTGGGGTGACCAATCGCACCTAAAGCCCCCGAATGGTTTGCTAACGATTCGTCAAAAAAACAAAAACCACCCGAAAGTGGTTTTAATGCTTATTGGTAAATGAGAAAGTCTAATTCAATCCCATCAAGACCAAAATGCTTTCATCGCTGCCACATCGGCAATGCCCCTGTCATTACCAAACTTCATAAATGGCTCAATCCATTTAGGATCAAGCAAGTTTTCTACCTTAGCAATGCCTGGTGGCAATCCAACAACAACATGCTTTGTTTTTGCCCCTCCAGCCTGTAAATCTTTTACTTCCTGATTGAGGGTATTAGGCAAACTGGAAATTCGTAAACCCTGTTTCTGCTCATTAATGGTCCCATCACCCAAAGAGATTACCAGCGCCCGCCTCACACCAGCTATGACATCGCAGTGCGTACTGCTTTGGCTAATACCGCCATCCATACAAAGCCTATCTTTTACAAAAGTAGGCCCGACCTGTCCTGGCACTGATGAGCTTGCTGCGCATGCAACATTAATCGGTACATTATTTGCCCTTGACACTACAATTCGCTGCCCAGTAAAGCAGTCGATCGCCGCAGTAAACATCCCCTCAGATGGCCAGGCTGTTGACGTGAGTAACTTTTCAATCACCTTGTAATGTTTAGAAGTGCCATCGGGATTAAGGGATGCCATAGCAGCCTTACCAATATGCTGAAGCGTGGCTGGAGATGCATCACGAGCAGTTAATTCCGCCCTCATTGCTCTTGTTTGAGATGGATTGAACTTTACTGCAGGCATCATTTGCGCAAGTAACTTAGGGAATTCTGAAAATAAATCAATCTCGTCGGCAAGGCGCCATAAATGCCCCGCCATCAGCATCGCACCAAAAATCGATCCGGCCGATGTGCCAACCGCAACATCTGCCTTGCTCAAATCAACCCCATTCTTTTTAAGAGCCGTCGCATAACCCGCATACCAAGCAATCAATGGCATACCGCCGCCGCCTAAAGCTAGGCCACGCTCTTTGCCTTGGGCAAATGGGTTCTTATAAGGAGCTTGATGCACTAAGCCATCATTCCAACTTGCCGTTGACTCAATATCTTGCTTGGCAACCAATTCTTCTGCCTCGGCGATGGTTTTCTTGGAAAGAGTTTGGCCTTGAGCAAAAGCCTGGGTGCTGGTTGCAGCCGCAACACTTACAGCGGAAGTCTTTAAAAAGTTACGGCGGGAAGATTGGGTCATGGCGGCTCCGTTAATGATTCATTAATTTATATCAGATTCCGCACATAAAAAGCCACCCAAAGGTAATTTTGATTTCGCAGGCCAAACTCGACTAGGGCCGAGGATGTCAATATTCAGTCTCCATAGGGCTTCTATTAAGGATCCGCGCTATAGATTCTGCTACCATTTTTAGCAATACAGATTTATAAAAAAATATTGGGGGCACAATCAAATGAAGTATTTACTCATGGCTTTTTTGGCGACTATATCTTTATGCTCGCTGGCTGACACGGACATCGTGTATCCACCACGCTCAGAAATCTATTCCATCCCGAGCCTAACAATCTCCGACAAACAGTTTTTGCTGGGGGATAAGAATGGTAAAGAAGTAACCGTCAATGGCATTCTTCGCTTTCCTCCCAAGCCCGTCAGCCAAAAAATTTCAGTCATTTTCTTAGTACATGGCTCAAGCGGAATAGGGGCAAATGTCGACTATTGGTCTAATCATTTTTTAGGACAGGGCTATGCCACATTTAGCATGGATGGATTTACTGGGAGAGGCCTCACTGTTGTGGGCCCCAACCAGGCCCTACTAGGTAGACTGAATCTTGCACTTGATAGCTACAGGGCGATGGAAGTTTTAGCCAAGCACCCACGCCTAGATTCCAATAAGTTTGTCATGATGGGCTTTTCAAGGGGTGGGCAAGCAACTCTATTTGCCAGCGTAGAGAGATTTAATAAGTTGTGGAATAAGAGCGGCACCGTTTTTGCGGCACACATTCCGTTTTATGCCGACTGCGTGACAAGCTATATTGGCGACACCAAAACCACTGGCAAACCTATTCAACTTCACCATGGCATTACAGATGACTACAACCCTATAACTGCCTGTAGAGAATATGTAGGCAAATTAAAAGCAGCCAACCAAAATGTAGAGCTGCTTGAATATGAAGTAGGTCCTCACGCTTTTGACTCACCACTGGGCACCGTTCCCCCTGTAGTTTCAAAAGATGCTCAAACCGTTAGGTCTTGTAGGATTGTTGAAAAGACGGCAGGCAATCTGATTAATACTCAAACAAATCAAGAGTTCAAATATTCTGATGCTTGCGTTGAGTTAAATCCCCATGTTGGCAAAGATGAATATGCTACACAGAAGGCAACCCGCGAAATTGATGCGTTCTTAGCAAATCTATTTAAGAGCTAGGCTGGCTAAAATAAGGGGGTAAAAATTCCTTCCTTATTTTGATCGTTTTGAACGAGATCATCACAAGCACCTTATAAATGAAAAAACCACCCAAAGGTGGTTTTAGCGTTTCTTAACAAATCGGAGCGGAATCGACCAGGGCCGAGGATTCGAACCCCAACTAATAAGTTAATCCAGCAACATAAGCGTACAGCGGAATTCCTAAGATGATATTGAAAGGGAAGGCAATGCCCAATGACATCCCCATATATAAAGTGGGATTTACCTCAGGAAGTGCGTGCCTTAAGACCGCCGGGACCGCAATGTAGGAGGCGCTAGCAGCTAGCACCATCAACAAAACGGTATCACCCAAAGGCAAGCCTAGCAGCTTACACAGCCCCAATGCGATAGAAGCATGAAACAAAGGGGCTCCAATTGCATAAAACAGAGTGATTGGGGGCTTACCTTTTAATCCCTCAAAGTTCTTAGCGGCCATCAAACCCATATCAAGCAAAAAGAAGGCAAGCATTCCTTTAAATAAATCAATTGAAAAAGGGGCCATTATTTTTTGGCCAGCATCGCCACTCAACAAACCAATGATCATTGAGCCCAACAAAAGAAGTTGTGCGCCATCAGTAAATGATTCATGAAGAATCTTTGACATACTTGTAGGCTGTTTTGAATTTATCGCCGATGCTCTCGCTTTGTTTGCCAATAAAATTGCCAGAATAATTGCGGGAGACTCCATCAAAGCCATTGCGGCAGCCATGTGTCCGCCGAACACAATACCGTATTGGTCAAGCGCTTGTGTTGCGGTAATGAAAGTAACTGCACTCACTGAGCCATAAGTAGCAGCAATGGCGGCAGCATCATAATTATTGAGCTTGGTTCTGAGTACCAAATAGCCCATCAATGGAATAATAATTGCCAGAAATACTGCCAACCCAAGCGCCAAACCAATCTCAAGCGTAAAGCCTGATTTATGAAGGGCAAAGCCACCCTTCAAACCCAAAGCCATCAATAGATATAGGGATAAAAATCTAGCTATGGGCTGAGGAATTTCTAAATTGGATTTCACGGCGCCAGCAAAAGCACCAAAAACAAAGAAGAGAATTGCTGGATCCAAGAAATTACTCATATCAACATCTTAGGTAATTTTGGAAATTCTTGTATAACCCCACACAGTCTGAGGGCTAAATACAAAACCGCCCGAAGGCAGTTTTAGTTTTTCTTATCAGCCCGCAATGGAATCAACCAGGCTCTAGGGTATCTGACCCTAAATAAATAATTTATATAGCAACCAACCTAAATTCAATACAACCAGAGAAATTAATGTATTAAATGTAAATTTCATGCCAAGCACTCTTTTGCTGAAATCGGGTGGGGGCATATTGATTCCCTTGGCATGGATCAAGCGGCCGATAGTGAGCGTAATACCAGGAATAGCTACTAGCCACCAAGGTGCGCCATTCAACTCTAAGCAAGCAATCAAGATAATTCCAAATGGAACATATTCGGCAAAGTTTCCTTGGGCACGAATCGCCCGCTCCAGATCTTCGTGACCACCGCTACCTAAACCAACTTTGTTTTTTCTTCTGAGACCAATCACAGCAAATGAGAGCTTAATAAAGATGATGGTTAGTACAGAGGCGATGATTGCGGTGATTAATAACATTTAGGGCTCCCAAGAGAATTTCCCAATATTACCAAGAAATACCAAAACCACCCGAAGGTGGTTTTGGTATTTCTTGGTGGCCCGGGGCGGAATCGACCAGGGCCTGGGATGCTAACCCTAGCTAGACTGCTTATGCCACTTCTGTTTTTCTTCTGGACTCATATTTTCCCATTTGGCTTTGCGAGCTTTCATTTCAGCTTGCTCCTCAGGTGTTAATTGATCAAAGAAAGCTTTTCTCTCTGCTTTCATTTTCTCTTTTTGCTCAGGGGTAATTGATTGCCATTGAGCCTTCATTTTCTCGTGAACCAACTTGCGATCTTCAGGGCTTAAAGCCTTCATTTGATCGCGCATCTTATGCCAGTATTCTTTACGCTCTTCTGGAGTTG
>CANGEC010000055.1 GCA_947452625.1 Burkholderiaceae bacterium | reverse complement strand
AGACCACAGCACTTTATTGGTAGGTTTAGATCAACATCTTAAAAACTGTTCGAACACAATTTGAAATCTTTTAATCCGTTGGTCGCGAGTTCGAATCTCGCCCGACCCACCAGTTATACAAAGGTCCGTACCGGACACATGCTTTACGTCCGGTACCGACCACATGGTTTACACCTTTACCAATCAGCTTAATTAGCATTGTCCCTTCTCTATTGAAACCTTAACTAGCATCTTGTTTTAATATCATGCTATAATGCATTCATGCTGCATGAATATAGGAGAATGCCATGAGCGCAGTGATAGATCATCAAGTTATTAAATCCATTGGATCCAGCGGGCAGATCTCGCTTGGCAAAGAGCATGCGGGACGTCAGGTATTAGTGGAAACGCCTGAACCTGGCGTTTGGGTGATTCGTACCGCCACAGTTATTCCCGACAATGAGCGTTGGGTACATACGCCAGCCATTAAAAAGGACTTATCAGCAGCCTTGGCCTGGGCACAAAAAACGCCGGCCAAAGCAACTGACCTTTCTAAACTAAAAATGGCTAAAGCTCATGGCGCGAAACGCAAAGCCTGAGTCCTTAGTTGAGCTTGATCTGAATAGCCCTATCTTCCAATCTACCTGGGAGAGCCTGGAGCCAACCGAGCAAGAGAAAGCCTTTGCCACTTTTGAGAAAATCACGCAATTGACCTGGAACCAGGTTTACCGCGACAAGGGATTGAAGTGGGAAAAGATTCATAGCAATCCTGCACCAAAAGGTATTGATGCACTCTACTCATTTCGAGTTAGCAAATCAATCCGGGGAATTGGCTTCAGAGAAGATCATTTCCTAAGGGTTTTATTAATTGAACCAGATCATGATGCTGCTTATGGAAAAAAATAAACCGCCACACAAAAGCGTTGGTTACACCACTGTTGAACAGATCCTCAATTCGCCTGATCCCGATATTGTTGGATCTTATTACGCCATGCAACGTGCTGGGCAAGCAGCAATTGACTTAGCCATTCAAACGAACACCGCAATCGTCACCATGGTTGATGGGAAGATCGTTCGGATCCCAGCTTCTGAGCACACTTTTTCCTAAACATCACCCCTAACAAAAGAACTTTATAAAATGAGTATCGATCCAAAAATACTAGCATTTGATGTCTTTGGCACAGTAGTTGACTGGCATGGATCAATCGCGGTCGAAGTTAAAAAACTCAGCCTCCCAGTTGATTCCAATGAATTCGCTACCGCATGGCGAGACGGCTATAAACCAGCAATGGCTAGGGTTCGCTCTGGAAGTCTGCCATGGACAAAGATAGATGATTTACATCGAATGATTCTCGATGAGATCTTGAGGGATTTCAATATTACTTCGTTGTCTGAATCGCAAGTGCACGAATTGAATCGCGTTTGGCATCGCCTGCATCCCTGGATGGATACAGTCGAGGGCCTGACAAGATTAAAAAGTCAATTTACTATCGTTACCCTATCCAATGGCAATCTTGGACTGCTTGCAGATATGGCTAAAAATGCAGGACTTCCTTGGGATTTAATTCTTTCAGCAGAAGTTTTTCGGCACTACAAGCCTGATCCAGAAACGTATCTAGGCGTTGCAGAGACCTTCAATGTTCGCCCTGAACAAGTAATGCTTGTGGCGGCTCACAAGGATGATCTACTAGCAGCAAAAGCCTGTGGACTTCAAACCGCTTTCATCGAAAGACCGCTAGAGTTTGGACCCAATTTCTCAAGAAAAGACTTACATCGGGAAGAATTTACCAATTATCACGCCAAAGATCTTAATGACCTTGCAACTCAATTGAATTGCAAATTCTAATCTTATAGAAATAAAAATACATACGTAACACCACTCTCCAGACAGATTTAGCTTAATATTTTGAAAGCTCTTACGCGCAAATCTTAAGTCTTTATAACTGTTGGTCACGAGCTTGAATCTCGTCTGATACACCAGCACTTCATCTGTGTTCTATGGGTTCAGCTAGGTAATGAGAAGATGGCCAGGAGAAAATGTCAGCTCATCGCAATTTATTTCTGGGCCTATACGATCAATTACTAAGAAATCCATATCGCTATCCAATGCAACGATCGGTAAATGCCATATCCCTTTTTTATAATTGATGCCAACCTGGCCTTTAACAATGAAGGCAGCAATTAATGCGGGGTTAAGATCGCCACCAGGTGCGACTGCAACCAAATATCGAGACTGATGATCCTTTGTCATTGGGATAAAAGCCTGAGTGCCTAATGGATGTCGTTCCATCACTTCGACTTCAAACGGAATCGGTGATGGAACGCTCTTGTAAATACTCAAACCTACTTTTCCCAACTTGTCAGTGACATCTAGATTCTTGAGAAGATCGTGATAGCGAATAGCTCTACCTTGATTACAGTCATAGGTAATAGCACCATCACACTCGATCAGCTCCCCATACGGAGCAAAGGCTTCCTTATTCATGACTTGAGCTTCAATAATGGCACTCATTATTTTTGGTCAACCTTTTTTATTACGCCTTAAAGTTTAAATATTATGCGGTCAAATTTTAAGTTAATGTTAATTCATAATTTGAGCCTTCAAACCCAAGGAGTTATCTTGGACACCTATCAAACTTGATGCTGACCTTTGAATCTCGACCGTTAAGAACAGCCCGAAACCATTTCTACTTATAATTAGTGGTGCTACTTATTCTGAAACTCACTATAGTCCCTATATTTATTGGCTTAATTACCTTAGCAGGTCGCAAGTGGGGAGCTGGCATAGCAGGTTTACTAGGGGCTTTTCCAGTTGTAGCAGGGCCCATTGTTATTTTCATTAGGCTCGAGCAAGGCCCTATATTTGCTACGTTAACTGCTATATCAGCCATCTCCGCTACAGCATGCTTACTTTTTTTTGGATTAGTCTACTCTTGGGTATGTATTCGTTTGAGTTGGCAATTAGCTCTACTTTTCGCCTTAGCTGCATGGTTCATTTTGGCAGTCGCGTTGGCCATAACTTCACCAAATCTTGGCATTGCATTGCTGATAGCCATTAGTTCTTTGGTGCTTACACCATTTCTACTTCCTCGCATAAAGCCCAGTTCGCCACCTAATATCAAATTGAATGACCTTCCTTGGCGCATGTTAGTTGGTGCTTTGTTGACTTTCTTGGTCACTACTTTAGCCACAACCTTAGGTGAAGTTTGGAGCGGCATCTTTGCTGTTTTTCCAGTCATTGGGTTGGTGCTTGCTGTATTTACTCACAACACCTTGGGGGCTACGCACGTCACACAGGTTTATCGTGGGATGGTTAAAGGGCTCTATTCATTTGGAGCATTTTTTTTAACCATGGCACTCTTACTACCAAAAAATTCTATTTGGGTCGCGTGTCTGTCTTCGATAGTGGTAGCTATCGTTACTCAAGTCATCGTTCAATCGATTGCTAGGCTAATTGCAAAATATAATTTGAATGGTCAAAGGTCTGGTCACTAAAGACTTTCATTTTATAATCAACGGCCTCTAGTAAGTTCTTTAATCTGCTGGTTGCGAGTTAAAATCTCGCCCTACCCATTGGTAAAAGTAAAAGCCACCCTCAGGTGGCCTTGACTTTTAGCCGATGTCTTTCTTAAGGAAATGGCAAAGGCTTGCCAGCAGGAGGCATTTCTTGACCGAGTGCCAGCAACATAGCAACAGTAACGTAAGTTCCGCTTACAGCCACTAAATCTACTAATTGTTGTTCACCCAAAATTGCTTTTGCTTTTTGAAAGAGGGCATCACTAATTTGATGGTTATTAATCATCTCCATTGAGACGTCATAAACAACTGCCTCATCAGGCTTCATATTTGCCGGACGTATGCCCGCCTTTAGATCATCGGCAACTTGCTGAGGCAACCCAGCCTTTAACGCTAAAGGATAATGTGCATACCATTCGACCTGGGAGCGCCAGACTTTGCCCTGAATGATGATTGCAAATTCATTAAGACGTGTTGGCAATGAAGTATTAAAGCGCAAATAGTCCAAAAGACGCTTCATCCTATCTGCAAATACAGGGCTTCTTAGCATGACGTTATAAGGACCCCCCAAACCAACACTAGAAATCGCAATAATTTCCCGGCCTAATGGTTGAGAATCTGTCGGGAGTTGCTCCAGTGTAATTTGAGGAAAACGTTTAGGCTCTCCAGGTGCTGGGGGCGTTTGCGCGTATGAGAATGAAGTTGACGCGAAGGTAACGACAAGAACAAAGATAACTTTATTGATTAGTGAATTCATAATGCCTCCTTTTTTAACTTCTATTTACAATATCTTTTGTTTTAGTACATTTAATGTCAGCTGACTTTTAGAAGCTGCTGCAACACTTCTCTTACATTTTGGGGTATTGCAGTGGGTTTATTACTAGATCGATCAACATACACATGTACAAAACTACCTAATGCACAAGCAACATCCTCGTCATTCTTAAAAACAGCAACTGCATATTTGACGCTACTGTTGCCCAAATGTACCACCTTTAACCCCACATGAATCAAATCTGGATACACAATTGATGCAAAATATTGGCATTGAGTCTCTACGACTAAACCAATAGTTTGGTCGTTCACAATATCCAATACATGATGTTCAATCAAGTAACGATTAACTGCAGTATCAAAAAATGCGTAATACACAACATTGTTGATATGGCCGTACACATCGTTATCGTTCCATCTCGAGTGCACCTCTTCAAAGGCAACGAAGTCAGTGCGAGTGGGTGGTGGTGATTTTTGAATACTCATAAAGCTTCTCTATAAAGATCTCTCGCATCCCTCAAAGTGATTTCGCGGGGGCTGTTTTGCAGTAAACGGGTTTGGAGCATAGCCTCTTTTGCTAATTGGTCAACATCATTTGCTGTTATGCCTACCTCCACTAAGGATTTGGCAAGACCTAATTCACCAGCTAGGCTACCTAGGTAATCAATCAGTTGAGCTGCTTGCTCTTGGGTGGATCCCTGCAATCCCGGTTTGATAATTTTACCAAGCTCAGCGTACATGGCATGCGCCACCTCTAAGTTAAAGCGCATCACGGGACCCAACATTAAAGAATTTGATAAGCCATGCGGCACATGAAATCGTGCGCCAATTGGGTAAGCCAACGCATGAACACCTGCTACCGGCGCATTAGTAAAAGCCATACCAGCAAGGCAAGCACCAAGAAGCATATTTTCACGGGCAATGACGTCGCTACCGGACTTAACTACTTTATGAAGATTGCCCGCTAATAATCTAAGTGCCTCTTTTGCTAAACAGTCGGAAACAGGATTTTTCAGACGCTTTGTTGTAAATGCTTCAATCGCATGCACAATGGCATCGATACCGGTTGCTGCAGTGACATGGGATGGCAGTCCTAAAGTAAGCTCGGCATCAAGGAGTGAAACATCAGGTAATAACTGGGGGGAAACAACGCCCTTCTTCTCGCTCTCGCTGATTGTAACAATAGCAATAGTAGTAACTTCTGAACCCGTTCCCGCAGTCGTGGGCACCAAAATCAGGGGGAGGCGTGGGCCCTTGGCCATATCAACCCCATACACATCAGCTAACTTTTCTTTTCCAGCAGCTAAAAGCGCTACCAACTTTGCAACATCCATGGAGCTGCCACCACCAAAGCCCACAATAAAGTCAGCCTTGCAGTTTTGAGCTGCTTTTACTGCGCTATCGATTACTGAAACAGGCGGGTCCGCCAAGACATCTGAAAAAATATGGACAGACAGACTGAGTTCTTGGAATTGAACCAACGCTTTAGTTAATAAGCCAGCAGATAAAACACCTGAATCCGTAACAATGAGTACCGACTTTCCACCGCGCTCAAAAATACGCTTAGCCAAATTGCTAGACCCGCCTCTTTCTAAGAGAATAGAACGTGTTGAGTGAAAGTCAAATTTCATTTCATTGCCTCATAAAAATCAACGTCTGTTAATCATTAAATTATCTTATCCGAATAACTATAAAAGAACTATAGACCTATCTTGAGGCATTCTTATTTGACTAGAGCAAACGACAATTTCGGGCATCCTATTTAGCGAAAAATTGATGGGGAGACATCATAAAACTGTCCTGACCCACAGTTGATAAAGAGGGGGTTAGCAGTTTGATCCCTTTCTTTTTACATCACATGCTAGCTATTGGGGTCTTCATTTATCATATTTTGCCAACAACTGTGCCCAATTTGTTCTAAACTCATACCTATCTTTTCATTAATGGAATCTAAAGGAAAACATGAGTCTGATTGAAAAACTGCAGTGGCGCTACGCTACAAAAAAAATGGATTCAAGCAAAGTAGTTCCCCAGGAAAAAGTGGACCAAATCCTGGAAGCTATTCGGTTAACGGCAAGCTCCAGTGGATTGCAGCCTTATGAAGTAATTATTGTCACCAACCAAGAAATTCGCGAAAAAATTAAAGCGGCCGCCAATGGCCAATCTCAGGTGACTGAATGCTCTCATTTATTAGTGTTTGCCGCCTGGGATACTTACACCGCTGAGCGTATCAACCAAGCATTTGATATGACTGAAGAAATCCGCGACTTTAAGAGTGATGCCGGAGATGCCTATCGTCAAATGCTACTCAAGGTGTATCCTGCGCGAGACGCCGAATTTAACTTTAATCATGCATCTAAACAAGCCTATATCGGCCTAGGAACTGCTCTGATTGCTGCTGCCTACGAACAAGTAGACAGCACTCCAATGGAAGGCTTTAATCCTGCTGCAGTCGATGAAATTCTCAATCTTAAAGAAAAAGGTCTGCGCAGCACTGTCCTTCTGACATTAGGATATAGAAACGCAGAAGAAGATTGGCTGCTGAAGCTCAAGAAAGTTCGGCGCTCTGCAGAAAGTTTTTTCCGCTGGGTTAAGTAACTAGAGTTAATAACTCAACAGATTCATTCTGAGCAAAAAAAACACCAACCTCCTTGGTTGGTGTTTTTTCGTCGGCATGTTTATATCTGGGTCAAATGAGGGCTCTAGAGAGCACGTCCTTCTAAAACCTGATTCTCCCATGCCTGAATCTCATCCAAACCCAAGGACTGATTATATTGAGTCGAGCTAAACATTTGACTGCCATAGGCATTTAAAGACTGCTGCTCTTTCAAGTGCTCCAAAGCCGCTTGCATTGCAAACCCAAATACCCCTCTAGCAAGACTAGGGTGTATCGCAATATCAATACCATGCGCTTTTAATTCTGCAGCCTTGAGTTCTGATATGGGTCCGCCAACATCAACATTAAATAGACATGGGGTCGATACTTCATACTTAATCCGTTTAATGATCTGCAAGGCATCTGGACTAGCCTTTAGCTCCACGAATACGGCATCAGCACCAGTAGCAATGAAGGCTTTTGCCCGCCGAATTCCCTCATCTAAACCAAACGCACCAACGCTATCGGTGCGCGCAATAATCATGAAATCAGGGTCAGATTTTGCATTTACTGCAGCTCGTATATGGGCAAGCGCAGTTTCAAATGGCAACACTGTGCGCGAACCCTGAAATTGAGCGCATTGCTTGGGAAAGGTTTGATCTTCGATATGAATTGCAGCTACTCCAGCAGCTTCAAACTCGGTAACTGTTCTTTTGATATTAAGAACACCGCCATACCCAGTATCAGCATCGCAGATTAATGGAATATCAATACAAGCTGAAACACGTCTAGCATGATCTGCCATAAGGGTTAAATCAACCTGACCGATATCAGGCGCACCCAATAAAGAGGCGGAGACGCCATTGCCCGTCATATAAGCAGCATGAAAGCCGGCGTTTTGAACCAATCGGGCACCATAGCCATCGTAGATCCCTGGTGCAACCAAAGCCACGTCGCCAGCAATCAGAGATCTCAGTTTTTGACGTTTTGCTTGTGAAGTGATATTCATTTTGCAAAGCTCCAATCCGGATTATTTTTGAGAAACGGAATCAAGCCACCTGCTTGGATCAACGATAGAATCTCGGCAGGCAAAGCTTGTGCCTGTAAATGCACGCTACTTGAAGTCTGAACAACACCGCTTTCAAAGTTAACGGTTACGGTGTCACCCTCTTTAATCAAAGAGGTATCGCACTCCAATATAGGCAATCCATTATTTATAGCATTGCGAAAAAACTGGCGGCCAAATGATTTTGCAATGATGCCTTTCACTTGCATTATTAACAATATGTGAACCGCTTGTTCTCGAGAAGAATTAATCCCGAAATTTTCACCAGCAATCAGAATGCCGCCACGTGACTCCAAGAGTCTCTTACTCAGATTAGGGCTTAATTCATTGAACGCAACGCCAGCAACATACTCAACGCTTTTCCCCGGCAAGTACTTGCTCGAGCAATGCAGATCGGTATTTATGTCGTCCCCCAGAACATACGCAATGCCAGAAGTGTCATGTAATTTCATTACTCCCATGATGAAGCCCTCCAATCGCCACCGATGACTGTTCTAGGGTCTGTAATAAAGCCAGTCAGAGCAGATGCCGCAACCGTTGCAGCTGAGCCAAGCCAAATTTCTGAATCTGGATTAGATAAACGTCCCTTGAAATTTCGATTCGCAGTTGAAATAACAGTATCTCCATTCCCCGGAACTAGATGATTCGTAATGCCCACGCACGTGCCGCAACCTGCAGCTTCAAAAGAGGCGCCAGCCATCGTTAAAATCTCAATTAAGCCTTCACGCAAAGCATCAATGTATATTTTTCTAGAAGCTGGCGTGACAATCATACGAACACCGCTAGCTAATTTCTTTCCTCTGAGTATGGCAGCTGCCTGACGAATATCATCTAAGCGGCCATTGGTGCAGGTACCAATCAGTGCAAATTGAATACGTTGATTGCTGACCTCGTGTGCAGCCACAATATCATCCACCCGATGCTTCCTAGCAACTTGAGGGGCTAAATTCTGTACATTGATTTCAAGCTGTTGTGAGTAAGTAGCATCGCTATCTGCAAAAACAGGTTTAGGCGCTTTAGCGCCATGAGCAGAAAGCCAATTCAGAGTTTTTTCATCCGACTCCAAGATCGCAGCTTTTGCACCCAACTCTGCTGCATGATTGCAAAGCGTCATCCTGTCATCGATATTCATCTGAGATACAGCATCACCCACATATTCAATAGCTTTGTAATTAAGCCCTTCAGCCCCAAAACGTCCAAGCATATGCAAGGTTAAGTCTTTTGCCCAAACTCCAGGCTGCAAGGTACCATTTAGTTCAACCTTGACTGTCTCTGGAACACGAAACCAGAGTTTTCCAGTAGCCATTACCGCAGATACATCGGTCCCCTCAATACCGGTGCCAAAGGCATTGAAGGCGCCATAACTGACAGAGTGTGTATCTGTCCCAACCACTAAATCTCCAGCAGTCAGGTGCCCACCTTCGGGCAGGACTTGGTGACAGATGCCATCACCAATATCATAGAGTTTGGTACCCGCAATTTTTGAGAACTCTCGCATCTGCGTATGAATTTCAGCAGCCTCTAAATTGGGTGGCGGTGAATAGTGATCCATCACCAAAGCCGTATTTTTTACAAATGCCAAATCTTTGACGCCAATCTTGTTAATCATCTTGATCGTATTGCTAGCCCGAGTATCGGTGACCATGGCAAAGTCAACTGAACAGACCACAACCTCTCCAGCATTAACAGCAGACATATTAGCGTGCTTTGCTAGAATTTTCTCACTAATCGTGTAACCCATTTAATCTACCGTTCTGTTAAGTTCATGCTTTTAATAATTCTTCCCCACAGCTCATTTTCAGATTTCACAATACTTGCCAGTTCTTGGGGTGTCGAGGGTGCAGCTTCCAAATCAACCGTATGCAGTCGATCTATCGTGACTGGATCTTTTAGAGTTGCAGTGATCGCTTGATTGAGTTTATCAATGATTGCAGGTGGGACCTTTGGTGGGGCAATAAATGCATACCAGTTAAGCGCTTGATACCCTGGATAGCCTTGCTCAGCGACTGTTGGAACATTACTGAGACCAGATATCCGCTTGGGACTAGTCACCGCAAGGGCTCGGAGCTTGCCGGCACTAATCATGGGCACAGCTGTGGGCGTGCTGGCAAAAATAGCAGTAATGTTACCGCCTAGTAAATCAGTCATCGCAGGCCCGCCGCCCTTGTAATTAATATGCTGCGCACTCATACCTGTGCGCGCTTTGAGCAACTCACCAGCTAAATGACCAGTGCTACCGTTACCAGAAGAGCCAAATGTCACAAAAGCATTTTTATCTTTACCGAGGGTAACGTAATCCTGCAAAGATTTAATGCTTGACTCGGCTCTCACTACCAAGATATTTGAAAAGGTAACCCCCTGAGAAATCATGCTGAAATCAAGCAAAGGATTAAAGCTTGTGCCGCCCGGCATATGTGGATTAATCGCCATAGAGCCTACAGTCGTCAACATGATGGTGTAACCATCTGGGTCTGACTTGGTGAGGATTTCACTTGCTAAATTGCCACCAGCACCAGGACGGTTTTCAATCACGACTGATTGGCCTAGTTTCTTAGCAAGCTCTGGAACAATTAATCTCGCCGCAGAATCTGCACCTCCGCCAGGAGCAAATCCAACAATCAATCGTATGGGTTTATTCGGGAAATTACCTTGGGCTTGAGCGCACTGCCCCAACACTCCAAAAACCATCACCAGCGAAATCAGTGATGGGAAAAGGGCTCTTAAATGGAATGCTCTAAACCAGACCATAGCCTTATCTCCAATAATTATCTTTATATAGTGCAATATTAGCTGAAGTTCACCTCATTCGTAGAATGAGGGCTACCCCAAACTAAGAAGGTTCTAGCATTTTGACTAAAGCATACACAGCCTGATTAAATGGCGTGGATACTCCATGGCGCTTACCCAATTCCACAATATAGCCATTTAAGAAATCAATTTCAGTTCTCTTCTTTTTCACCAAATCTTGTGCAGTAGACGAAACTTGGGTCACCATAGTGTTGGCAATTAACTCATTGGCCTGCCTAGCCTCCTCGCTATCTATATTGATACCTTCAAGTGCGGCAATAGTAATGAACTCCTTAGTAATCTCATCAATGAGTTTGACAATTTCAGGAACTTTGACCATCTCACCATAAGAAATTTGCCCTATGCCTGAGATAGCGTTAAAGGTGCAATTCACCAAAAACTTTAACCACATATCTCTTTTAATATGCGGGGCGATAGAGCATGGCACAGCAGAGGCCTTAAATAAAGTCGCTATAGCTGCAAGATGATGCGCATCCTCAGCGCTCGTCTCTGTTAGCTTGCCAATATAAAGCTCACCTCTACCATGATGCTTCATAGT
>CANGEC010000054.1 GCA_947452625.1 Burkholderiaceae bacterium | reverse complement strand
GGGCATTGTTTACTGCGCACCATCTGAATGCGAATGCGATTGCAGCTTTGACGGACTCTGGCTCAACGGCTATTTGGATGAGTCGCCATAATATTCATGTGCCAATTTTTGCGTTGACTTCAAAGCTGGCAACGCAACGTGCGCTGAGCACCTATCGTAATGTCACGCCAATTGGATTGGACTACACCAAAGACCGTGACACCGCTTTACAAGAGGTTGAGGATTGCTTGAAAGATTTAGGCGCGCTTAAAAAGGGTGACACAGTAGTTTTGACTTCTGGTGAGCCGATGGGTGAGCCTGGCGGCACGAATACGCTAAAGATTATTCATGTTAAGTAATTAGATGATGCGTAGTGATTTGATTTTATTTTTTAACTAACTATATTGAATTAAGAGAACACCATGGCTTTAGTCTCACTAAGACAACTGTTGGATCATGCTGCTGAAAATGGCTATGGCTTGCCGGCATTTAACGTCAATAACTTAGAGCAGGTGACTGCAATTATGGAGGCTGCTCATGAGGCGGATTCCCCGGTGATTATGCAAGCCTCTGCGGGTGCGCGTAAGTATGCTGGCGAAGCTTTTTTGCGTCATCTTATCTCCGCCGCAGTTGAGGCTTACCCCCATATTCCAGTGGTGATGCATCAAGATCATGGCCAAAGCCCAGCAGTTTGTATGGCTGCGATTAAGAGTGGTTTTACAAGCGTCATGATGGATGGCTCGCTCGAAGCTGACGGCAAGTCCGTTGCGAGTTATGAATATAACGTCGACGTCTCTAAGGAAGTCGTTAAGTTCTCGCATTCTATTGGGGTTACTGTTGAGGCTGAGCTTGGGGTTTTGGGTTCCTTGGAGACCATGCAGGGCGATAAGGAAGACGGTCATGGTGCTGATGGCAAGATGACTCGTGAACAATTATTAACGGATGTTGAGCAAGCCGCTGACTTTGTCAAAGCCACTCAGTGTGATGCGTTAGCGATTGCGATTGGCACCAGTCATGGTGCGTATAAATTTACCAAGAAGCCAACTGGGGATATTTTGGCGATTGACCGGATTCGTGAAATACATGCCCGTATTCCCAATACGCACCTGGTGATGCATGGTTCATCTAGTGTCCCCCAAGAATTGCTTGCGGAAATTCGTGAGTTCGGTGGCGATATGAAAGAAACCTATGGTGTGCCTGTGGAAGAAATTCAGGAAGGCATCAAGAACGGTGTTCGTAAAATTAATATTGATACCGATATTCGTTTGGCAATGACTGGTGCAATTCGTCGGTATCTTTTCGAGAATCCTAGCAAATTTGACCCGCGTGATTATTTGAAGCCTGCACGTGAAGCGGCCAAACAAGTTTGTCTCGCGCGTTTCAACGCTTTTGGTTCAGCAGGACAGGCCTCTAAAATTAAGCCAATCCCACTGGAGAAAATGGCTGAATTGTATAAGAGTGGTAAGTTAGCTCAAATTGTGAAGTGAGTTAAAGATGCCAGCTTTGTATGCCACCTCTATTAAATCTTTGCCCCTACTTTCCAAAGGAAAAGTGCGTGATGTTTATGCACTGGGTGAAGATAAGTTATTAATGATCACTACCGATCGATTGTCGGCTTTTGATGTAGTGATGGGCGAGCCTATTCCGGAGAAGGGTGTTGTTTTAAACCAAATGGCCAATTTTTGGTTTGATCATTTGGCTTCCGTTATCCCCAATCATTTAACCGGCATTGATCCTGCTACGGTAGTCGCTGCAGATGAGATTGATCAAGTGCAAGGGCGCGCAGTGGTGGCAAAACGTCTTAAGCCGATTTTGGTAGAGGCGGTAGTGCGTGGTTATTTGGCTGGTAGCGGTTGGAAAGACTATCAAGAGACTGGGAAAGTTTGCGGTATTGCTTTGCCAGCGGGTTTGGAAAATGCGCAAAAGTTACCAGAGCCTATCTTTACTCCTGCTGCTAAGGCAGAGGTGGGTGAGCATGATGAAAATATTTCTTTTGAAAAAGTCATCGAGCTGATTGGCGAGAAATTGGCTAAGCAAATCCGCGAAGTCAGTATTCGCCTTTATCAAGAAGCGTCTGAATATGCTGCTACCCGAGGCATCATCATCGCAGATACCAAGTTTGAATTCGGTCTTGATGATGCGGGTCAATTGGTTTTAATGGACGAGATTCTGACAGCGGATTCTTCCCGTTTTTGGCCAGCAGAAACTTATCATGTCGGTGCCAATCCTCCATCCTACGACAAACAGTTTGTGCGCGATTGGCTGGAAACAGCTCAGGTAGAGGGTAAGTTGTGGCCTAAAACAGCCCCGGCTCCAAAATTACCTGCCGATGTGATTGAAAAGACTGCTCAAAAGTATCGCGAGGCTTTATCTCGCCTTACACAAGCTTAATGAGGTTTGATTTTCAAAGCCCTAAAAGACTGGGATAATAGAGCTCTATTGAAGAATTCAGGGTTTTTGGAGAAGTGATGAGCAAGAAGCCGGTAGTGGGAATAGTGATGGGTTCCAATTCTGATTGGGACACGATGCAGCATGCCGCTCAAATTTTGGAGCAGTTTGGGGTTTCCCATGAAGCAAAAGTACTGTCTGCTCATCGGATGCCTGATGACATGTTCCAGTACGCTGAAAATGCTCAATCCAATGGCCTCCAAGCAATCATTGCGGGGGCGGGTGGCGCGGCGCATTTACCTGGCATGCTGGCATCAAAGACGATTGTTCCTGTCTATGGCGTCCCAGTAGCCAGCAAGTATCTGCGTGGCGAGGATTCTTTATATTCGATTGTTCAAATGCCCAAAGGTATTCCTGTGGCTACTTTTGCGATTGGTGAGGCAGGCGCAGCGAATGCGGCCTTGCATGTCATTGCTGGATTGGCATTGCACGATGCCGATTTGGCTAAGCGTTTAGAAGATTTTCGGAGTAAGCAGTCTGAAACTGCACGCTCTATGAATTTGCCGGGATATTAATTAGATGGCAGATCGCATGGAACCTGTTTTGCCAGGTTCGTTTTTAGGAATACTAGGTGGTGGGCAGCTGGGACGCATGTTTACTCAGGCCGCTCAGGCAATGGGTTACAAGGTATGTGTTCTAGATCCGGGATCTGATAGTCCTGCCGGTGCGATTGCTGAAAAGTTTATTCAGGCCGATTACACAGATCCAGCCGCTCTGAAGGAAATGGCAACCGTTTGCGCTTCAGTGAGTACAGAATTTGAGAATGTTCCCGCTCAAGCCTTAGATGCACTTGAGGCGCTGGGTGTGTTTGTCGCGCCCCGAAGTAGTTGTGTGTCATTGGCGCAAAATCGCATCGCTGAGAAAAAGTTTTTGGCGACTTGGAAGGCCGAGACTAATATTGGCCCAGCACCCCATTTTGTGATTGAACATGATGCAGATATTAGGCATGTACCGGCAGAGTTATTTCCGGGGATTTTAAAAACTGCACGGATGGGTTATGACGGCAAAGGACAGGCCACAATTTATGATGTCGACGCATTAACTACTGCTTGGAATGAATTCGGTAGCGTGCCCTGTGTGCTTGAAAAACGCATGGATCTGGACTTTGAGGTCTCAGCATTGGTGGTACGAGGATATGACGATGCAGTCATGGCTTATCCCGTTTCGCAAAATATCCACCGCAATGGCATCTTACATACTTCGACTGTGCCAGCTCCCTCGCTGAAACCAGAGCAAGAAAAGAAAATTATTGCTGCCGCTAAGTCATTGATTCGGAAGATCGATTATGTTGGCGTCCTGTG
The DNA here is from genome assembly GCA_947452625.1 of Burkholderiaceae bacterium. Lineage (GTDB taxonomy): Bacteria > Pseudomonadota > Gammaproteobacteria > Burkholderiales > Burkholderiaceae > Polynucleobacter. Next base: position 7,788 of record CANGEC010000054.1, on the reverse strand, counting down.
CGTAGAATTTTTTGTATTAAAGAGCGGCGATATTGTTGCCAATGAGATAGCGCCTAGGCCTCATAACTCTGGCCACTACACCATGAATGCCTGCGTGACTAGTCAGTTTGAGCAACAGGTTCGTGCAATGGCGCGTTTACCATTGGGTGATACGCGTTTATTGGCTCCGGTAGCCATGCTCAATTTATTGGGTGACCTGTGGTTTGAGGAAGCAGATGCGCCTAAAGAGCCTGCTTGGGATCAAGTACTAGCCCATCCTGATGTGAAGTTGCACCTCTATGGAAAATCCGAGCCTAGGATGGGTCGCAAGATGGGTCATGTCAACTGCTTGGGTGAGTCGCTTGGTGCTGTTCGTCAGGTTTGTTCTGCCGTTGCGCTTGAGTTAGGTCTCGAACCATAGTCAATGTCCACAAACAATCATCAACCGCATTCATCAGTATTGATTAACGAAGCGGTACAAACCTTACGTGATGGTGGGTTGGTAGCCTTTCCTACTGAGACGGTATATGGTTTGGGCGGGGATGCCAGAAATCCTGAGGCGATTCAGAAAATCTTTACCGCTAAGGGACGCCCATCTAATCACCCAGTGATTGTGCATTTGGCTGCCCCTGATAAGTATGATGCGCCACAGGTCGACTGGGTTCCATTATTAAGTCCTTGGGTTCGAGACATATCGGAAGATGCTTTGCGTTTAATTAATGCATTTTGGCCAGGCCCATTAACCTTGGTGTTTAAGAAAGACAAGAGTGTTGCAAATGAAATTACTGGCGGCCAAGATACAGTTGCGATTCGCGCGCCAGCCCATCCTGTTGCCCAAGAATTATTGCGGAAATTTAAGGGTGGTGTTGTAGCGCCATCGGCAAATCGTTTTGGCAAGGTATCTCCAACTAGTGCTGCCGATGTACGCCATGAATTTGAAGGCATGTTGGATTTGATGATTCTTGATGGCGGTGATTGCGAGGTTGGGATTGAGTCGACTATTGTCGATTTATCTTCAGGTGATCGCACTATTCTTTTAAGGCCGGGAGCTATTACGCCGTCTGAAATTTTTTCCAAGACTGGCGTTAAGGTCTACCAGGTTGGCGAGGAACACAAGGCGGATGAGGTTCTACCCAGAGTGTCTGGCAGTCTGAAAGCGCATTACGCTCCAACTACACCGTTACGCCTGTATGCCCCCGGGCGTATTTTGGATGCTCTAAGTGAGTTTCCGGATATTAAGTCTAGGGTTGCTGTTGCGGTCTGGGATTCTGATTCATCTTTGAGTGAAGATGGTCATCCATCGGTGCATTTTGAAGAGGTAACAGTTCCAAGTGATAGCAGTGCTTTTGCCAGCCGTTTATATCGATCCTTGCGGGATTTAGATCAGCAGGGTTGGGACTTGATTTTATTTCCGGAGCCGCCATCCGGTGAAGAGTGGGATGGGGTGAGAGATCGACTTCAACGTGCGTGTTTTGGTTCTGGACCATCATCTATAAGCCACTCTAATAGTTGATCGTGCGACTCAAATCCACGCCAGGCATTGGCATGGTTGATGAAAGAAGTCACTACATACATTTTTCCTGATTTACTCAGGACATAACCTGAAATTGCCCTCACATCAGCGAGTGATCCTGTTTTAATGCGCGCTTCAGGTTTTTTCTTGAGATGTAAAAATTTCCTGAGTTGCATCATTAATCGATTACGCATGGTGCCATCAGTTCCAGCTAAAGGCAGGCTGTTATAAAACGTTTCAGTCACTGAGAGTTGGCGCGCACTAATGAGTAACTCATTCATATGTTGCGCTGAAATGGCTTCATTGCGAGAGAGACCCGAGCCATTTTCAATGATCAGTTCAGGAAATTGCAGACCCATTTTCTTGAGCCAGCTACGAATGACTAATTCACCATTTTCAGTAGTGGCAGGCTTCCCTATTTTCTCAAGAGCGAGCGTTAGCATCAATTGCCTAGCCATCACATTGTTTGAATACTTATTAATATCCTGAACATCGTCAGCAAGATTGCTCCCCTCAAATTGCAGTAAGGTTCTAGCGGTGACGGGAACAGTACCGCTTTTGCCATTAGGTGTTCTGAGCCAAATACCCCCAGATAACTCCCAGGCTGCAATCAAGCCACGAGTGAGAAAGGTATTTGCGTCTAAGGCAACGACGTTGTAAGTCACACCCTTACAAGTGCTTGGAAAAGCTCCAGAAAATGTAGCGCTTATATTTTGGTTTGAAGTTGCATTGCCAGTTTCAGGGCTGATCTCGAATCGCAGGTCTTTTTTCCAGGAGTCGCATGAACGATCAAGCAGCTGCATCTCATTGTTAATCTTGAAGTTCGAGAGGGCTGGTGTGTAACTAATATCAATAAAGTCAGCGGTCCGTGATTTACTCAGTTGAAATGAAAGAGTGCGAAATGCATACAGCAGGGGATCTGGGGCAACGTTATAAGAACGTAGTGATTCCCCGTCGATAGTACTTTGCTCCATAGCGCTGGGTGCATAAGCGCTTCTGTCAAAGATTAAATCGCCATCAATTTTTTGAATGCCAAGACTTTGAAGTTCCTTCATCATGCGTGCCAATTCTTCTGGAACGAGCTTAGGATCCCCATTGCCTTGCAGGTAAATATTTCCCTTAAGGGTGCCTTGATGAATAACCCCATCAGTATAGAGATTGGTTTGCCAGCGATATTTAGGGCCGAGAATATCCAAACCTGTCAGCGTAGTCAGAATCTTCATAGTCGAAGCTGGGTTCATGGCCTCAGTTGCACGCCAGTCAAGGACGGTATGGGTCTTACCCATTTTGCCAATTTCAACCACGGAGATGCTGATGGCATCACGCGGAATTTGGCTCTTGTCTAAGCTAGCTAAAACCGGCTTAGGAATATATTGATATGCGGTCTCTTGGGAAACCCATTCGGCTGCAGGAGTCCAGCATGAGATCAGCAATAAAATTACTGTAAAACTACATGAGACTAGTGATTTGTATGGGGCTTTCACCCTTAAAGGATAAACCTTTCAGATATTACTAGCGACGATATTGATCTTGGTAGCGTTTGATGACTTTATTCTCTCGCTCTAAAAGGGCGGTCAGCAGCCCGATCCGTTGATATAAATCACCATCTCTTTCGAGGTTCTGGCATTGCTCTACGAATGATCTGGCATTTAAGAGTTGTGCCCCACCCTTAATTTTGTGGACCATGCTATTAAATTGCTCCTCGCTTAGGGTATTTTTAGATACAAGGCCTTCCAGCTCTACCAAGATATCATCATGAACTTTTTTGATTTCATCTAGGATCAGAACCACTTGTGAAGGATTGTCTTCAATGAGATTGGAGAAGATATCAAAGGAGTATTCAGAGGAATCTGGCCCAGGAGTGTCTGCTTCAAGCTGGACGGCAATAAAATAGCGGGATAACTCGTTTTCTAGTGCATTCAGGCTGAGTGGTTTGATTAACACCCCATTCATGCCGGCCGATAAAAATTGATGGCGAGAATCTAGTGCGTAAATATCTGCAGTCACACCGATGATCACGAGTTCACTGTGACCGCTAGAGCGTACCTCTTTTGCGAGTTCTGAGCCTTGCATTCCTGGCATTGATTGGTCGGTTAGCATCAGATCAAATCGATGTTCGCCGAGCAGTTTTAAAGCAGACTTTGCACTATCGGCTACTTGCACTTTAGCGCCGAGAGCTTCTAGTTGTAGCGAGAGAATTTGTCGGCTTGCCGGATGATCTTCCACCACTAAAGCATGCAGGGCTTGCGTATGACTAGATTGTCGATTGGTGAAATATTTTTTAGTAGGTTGACTGTCGGTATTGGGTAAGGATGTACGTAATGCTGCCATGCTCGTTCGTGGTAAGGCGACACAAAAATGTACATTGCTACCAAAACCAGGGGCGCTATCAAAATACAATCGGCTATTCATTGAATCAATCAAATGATTGGTGATAGTAAGCCCTAGGCCTGTACCTGCCTGCTCATTTGTATTGCTATCTGCTCTTTTGGGAACTTGTTCAAATGCTTTAAGTGCACGCGTAATGTCTTCTTGACCCATACCAATACCGGTATCAATTACGCGAAACTCAATTAATTGCCCTGCATGATCATCAGCTAAAACAGTTACCGAGAAATAGATCGACCCCTCTTTTGTAAATTTGATTGCATTACTCAGTAGATTCTGAAGAATTTGTCTCAGTCTCAAAGGGTCCATCATGAGTACGCCGGCAACTCTTGGATCTAATGAGGTATGCAGCAAGAGATTTTGTTTGTTGGCTACCGTGGCGAACGTTGAATGAATATCTTTAATGAGATCTTCGAGGCAATAAGGCTCTAAATTGAGTGTGAGTTTGCCGGCTTCAATTTTGGATAAATCCAGGACTTGATTGAGCATTCCCAAGAGGGATTCTGCAGAGGTATAGGCGCTTTTGAGTAGAGGCTTTTCGCTGGCGGGAAACTTTTTGCTATTGAGAAGTAATTCTTGTACGCCAAGAATCGCGTTCATAGGAGTACGAATTTCATGGCTCATGGTCGCCAAAAATGCAGATTTGGCCGCATTAGCTTTTTCAGCAAGCTCTTTAGATCTCATGAGAATGGTGACTTGCTGTTCTTGCTCTTCCCCCTTTCTATAGAGTTGCCAAATGATGAGGGCCCCGGCGATCAATATGGCAATGCTGATGCTCCATGGCAATGTAGTTTGCCAAAGATGATTGGTACTTTCAATTGGCTGTTGATCAAGCGCAAAAATTTGGCGTGATTCAATCGGATTTAAATCTTCTAGAAAGCGATTGAGTACTGCATGTAATGCAGTGTCTTCATGTGAGATGAGCCAATGATATGCAAATGGCTCTCGACCATAGAGGCCATCAACTTGAAGTTGCCGTGTATTGAGCTGTTTTATAAGGCCTTGCGCTAGGCGCATAGGCATTACCAAAGCCTCGATGTCATTGTTAATTAAAGCCTTGAATAAAGATGTTGGATGATCAGCATGCTCTTTGACTTGATTAAGGTGGGCCGGAGAGTTTTCATAACCTCGATCAAAGTAAGCAATATTTACCGCATTAATCGGAGTCTGGTTGTCTTTTGAGGCTTTAGTTACAACAGCATCGTGACCCCAAAAGAGCGCTTTTGATGGCATGCCAATCTTGAGGGTTTGGTGATTCATGGCGGGAGGGTCGATGATGAAATCTACCTCACCATTACGCAGTTGCTCTAGACCTTCTTGATCTGTCTTACGCCATTTTGGCGAAAATTTCTGCTGTGTGAAGTCTCCTAGCTTTTCTAAGAGAGCTGCGAAAACCCCGTCACCACTATTTTTGTCGCTATGAAGATAAGGGGCATATTTTTCATGAATGCTAAAGTGCACGACTGGATGGGCATCGATCCACCACTGTTCCTTAGGACTAAAGGAGCTCGCTTGCGCTTGCTCGGTGAGCAATAGCAAAGTCAGTAAGGCGCTAAGTGGAATGAATCGATGCATTGATGGCTTAGTTTTCGATAATGTGATTCATCCGACAAAATGAAATTAAGTCGGCAATATTGTTAATGCCCAATTTATCGAAGACCCTAGTCTTATAGGTGGCAACTGTTTTATTGCTAATGTGAAGGAGGTCGGAAATTTGTTGGTTGGTATTGCCCTTGCCAAGATATTTCATGACTTGTAATTCACGATCAGAAATCAGAGCTAGCTTATCGTTATCGGTTAAGGAGGTGTTCCCTTTTTTGCCATAGGTAAAGAAGGTATAACCTTGAGATATCGCAACGCAGGCAGCGAGGATCACATCTGCCCCCGCTGTTTTGTTAACAAAACCATGCGCCCCAAGTGAACGAACTCTACCTCCATAAACTGCTTCATCTAAGCTCGATAGCACCAAAATTCGAATATCGGGATACATCAGCCCAATTCTGCGAATGACATCAAAGCCATCCGTCTTGGGCATGTCTAAGTCCAATATGATCATATTGGGGTCTACCTCCTTAATCGACTTGAGGCATTCTTCCCCGTTTTGAGCTTGTCCCGCAATCTCAAAGAGCAATTGATCCTGTAGCATGCTTTTGAGCGCCATTAACATGGCCGGGTGGTCATCTACCAACATCACGCGTTTTCTCATTTCTTGTCTCCATTTTGGTTTAGGTGTTGATGAGGGTGCAGCGAAAAAATGGCCTTAGCGATTCGACTATCGTTCAGGTGAAGGGTTTGGTGACGGCTGACTGCAGGCATCATGAGGCCGCCATAACAGTGATCTACCCCAAGTGTTTTTGCATTTTCTAAATCCTTCACTAAGGAAATATTGCCGGCATAAACTTGAGTTTGAAGCTTTTTGGCAGCCGCAATGATCTGGGTTGGCAGTACCGCTGAGCGCAGTAGCTCCATTTCTAGGTGAATGCCATCTAATTGCATTTCTTGCAGAAATAGGAGTTCCGTTGAGCTTCCTTTGAAGTTCATCAGATGGAGCAAGACGCCGAGTCGGCGCATTCTCAATAAACCCTCTTTACAGGCTGGGAGGACATCTTTGTCAGGCAAGCATTGCAAGCCCAAGCTAACTAAGCCAACTGGGAGCCGAGAGTTCAGAATCAGATCGCTCATAGCATCGACATAAGCACTTGAAGCTAACGCATGCGCTGGTATCGGTAGAATGCCTGCAATAAATCGACCGCTTCGATACCAATAGGCGGTGGCATCAAGTCCTTCCATAAATAGGCGTAAAAGCTGAGTATCAGTAGCTGTCAGTAAGGGTCTAAATAATGATCCAGTCAGTTTTGTTCCCTCTAGGTTAAAAATGGGTTCATGACTAATTGCCTGGCGCTGAGACCAGGATTGATGTTCTTCGAGGGCTTGGCGGCTTAAGCCTAGCCATTGCTCACCACAAGCATCGCGTACCTCTTGGAAGGGCTTGTTCTTCCATGCCTTTACAAGCGTGTACAGCCGGGATTTCGGGCTCATCAGCATTCTCCAATCTGTGACTATCCAGTCTAGGCAGGACGGAATGGAGGGGTAAGGGCTTAAGGCTGATTTATCTGTAGGAAACGTCCTACTTTTGTGTACCCAGTATAGATAGAGGGCAATTCCTTAAATATTTTATGGGGATTTTGCAAGGCGCCCTTGAAATCCTTAGAACCAGACCTATATAATCAGCACTCCCTACACGCGAGTGCTAAAACAGCTTGAAATTAGGTGTATTTGGTTTAGCTTCCGTGTGAAGAGATTATAAACCACTGATTTATATAAGTATTTTAATTAGTTAACACTTACTAACATAGGAGAAGGAATGAATCTGCGTCCTTTACATGATCGCGTAATCATTAAACGTTTAGATCAAGAATCAAAAACAGCCTCCGGAATCATCATCCCTGATGCTGCCGCTGAAAAACCAGATCAAGGCGAAGTTTTGGCCGTTGGTCCAGGTAAGCGTGATGACAGTGGCAAGTTAAACGCACCAGACGTCAAAGTTGGCGATCGCGTGTTGTTCGGTAAATATGCCGGTCAGACCGTCAAAGTTGGCGCTGACGAGCTCCTCGTGATGCGTGAAGACGACATCATGGCTGTAGTACAGAAGTAATTCAGTATCTAAGAAAGGAATTCAATCATGGCAGCAAAAGACGTCGTATTTGGAGATAACGCCCGTACCAAGATGGTAGAGGGTGTCAATATTCTCGCGAACGCAGTGAAAACAACTTTGGGACCAAAAGGTCGCAACGTTGTCATGGAGCGTTCATTCGGTGGCCCAACTATCACCAAAGATGGTGTATCAGTGGCAAAAGAAATCGAACTCAAAGATAAGTTGCAAAACATGGGTGCGCAGATGGTTAAGG
>CANGEC010000053.1 GCA_947452625.1 Burkholderiaceae bacterium | reverse complement strand
TAGTTGCCGCTAATGCGAATCAATTGGTATGGGGGACGGACTGGCCACATGTAAATATGGATCCAGCTATACCAATGCCAAATGATGGGTTGCTTTGTAATCTTTTGGGCGATTGGGTTCCAGATGAATTGGTGCGCCAGAAAATACTCGTGAGTAATCCTGAGCGTTTATATGGCTTTTAATTTACTCAGCAGTTACCCCGGTGGATTTGATGACATTTCCCCACAGCGTAATATCACTACGTATTAATTTCATAAATGCCTCTGGTGAAGAGGGCGCCGGGTCATAAGCCATCGAGATCAATTGCTGCTTAATTTCTGGGGTATTAAGTGCCCTAGTAAACGCGGAATTCAATTTATCCACAATCGGTTTTGGTAACCCACCCGGACCAAATAATCCATACCACGTATTTAATTCAAAGCCGGTGACGGTCTCGGCAATCACTGGAACATTGGGTAAAAGAGCTGACCGAGTAGCGGTTGTACTGGCTAAAGGACTGAGTTTTCCGGATTGCACTTGCGCCAGAATGGTCGAGGTGTTGGTGATTAGGATATCAATTTCTCCACCCATGGCTGCAGTGACTGCTGGGCCAGAGCCTTTGTAGGGGATGTGCGTAAATTTTGTGCCAGTCGCAACGCTAAACATTTCCATCCCTAGATGAGGTGTGCTGCCAATTCCTGCAGAGCCGTAATTAATCTGCCCCGGGGATTTCTTGGCTAGGGCAATCAGTTCGGCTACAGTTTTAGCCTTAAATTCTGGATTGGTTGCCAATAAGCTGGGGGTATTTGCTAGTAGGGTAATAGGCGTGAGGTCTTTTAGAGGATCGTAATTAAGCTGGCTGTAGAGGCCAACGCTAATGGGAATTGAGCTATTGCCAACGAGTAAGGTGTAGCCATCTGCAGGAGATTTGGCCACAATTTCTGCGCCAATATTGCCATTAGCGCCTGGGCGGTTGTCTAGGAGTATCGGTTGACCCAAAATTTCAGTCAGCTTTTTGCTAAGCGGGCGCATCAACACATCAGCGCCACCCCCTGGTGGAAATGGCAGAACAATACGAATCGGTTTATTCGGATATTCTTGGGCGAACGCCTGCAAAGGAAAGTGCAAGCAAGTTATACCCGCCAACAGAGACAATATCTTCGCTACCAGTTTCACTGAGTATCTCCCTATGTTCTTTTTTATTAAACATGTCTATGATGATTTTTTTGAGATATATCAATACTGCGCTTTATCTTAATACCGAATGCATTGAAAGTCATGACAAATCAAAACTCTCCTCAAGCGATTACCTTTAGTCATTTGGGAATATTTGCCACGGATGTGAACCGCTTGGCGGATTTTTATAAAAATGTGCTTCTGTTTTTTCAGACTGATAGTGGAAAGCTTGGAACTGCAGATTTGATTTTTTTGAGCCGCGATCCTAGGGAGCACCATCAGCTTGTGTTGGTTTCAGGTCGCCCAAAAGATTTAGCGTTTTCGCTGATTAATCAAATTTCATTTCGGGTGCCTGATTTAGCGGGGTTACGAACTTTCTATCAAAGACTCGAAAAGATTGAGGAAGTAAGTGATTTGCAAGCGGTCACGCATGGCAATGCCATATCTATTTATTTTCGTGATCCAGAAAAGAATCGCGTAGAAATCTTTATGGATACTCCGTGGTATTGCGAGCAGCCTTTACGAGAGGCTGTTGATCTTGGTCAGTCTGAAGAAAATATTATGGCGTCAGCAAAAAAAATTGCAGAGGGTCGCCCTGGATTTTGCTTGCGCACAGAATGGATTAAAAAAATGTCTAAGCTTATGGGGTATGAAGACAATGAATAATATTAAAGCGATTTTCCACAAACAGATTACTTTATTTGTGTTGCTATTGATAGCTGTTTTGGGATGCAATTCTTTAGTGCAGGCAGCCCCGGGAGCTTATCCTGATAGGCCGATTAAGTTGTTGTTGGGATTTCCACCTGGTGGCGGGTCTGATATTGTGGCGCGCTTAATTGCCAAATCTTTAGGTGAGCGACTGGGGGTGCCCGTAGTAGTCGACAATCGCCCTGGTGCGGGCGGCAATATTGCCGCTGAAATTGCCTCTAAAGCGAGTCCAGATGGCTATACCTTGTTATTCATGGCGAGCGCACACGCAACCAATGCGGCCATTAAAAAGTCACAGGTTTTTGATCCAATCAATGACTTTTCTTGGATTGGTTTAGTGACAACGTATCCGTTGGCGATGTCAGTGGCTCCAAATTCTGAATTTAAAAGCTTTGCTGAATTTATGAAGTTGGCTAAGGCAAATCCTGACAAGTACTCTTATTCTTCAGTTGGAGTAGGAAGCGCAATGCACTTGTTTGGTGAGTGGATGTTTTCTGAATTAGGCCTTACGGTAAAACATATTCCTTTTAAGGGCGGTACGGCTCCCTATACCGAGCTAGCAGCCGGTAGGGTTGATCTCATGATTGATACCATGACCTATAGCCTGGCTTTGCTCAAGGATGCTCAGGTTCGGATTATTGCCACCTCAGCGCCAAAGGGTCGTAGTCCAGTGATGGGAGTGCCGACGGTCAGTGAGTTTGCTCCTGGGGTGGTTTATGAATCCTGGTTGGGTATTTCGGGGCCTCCCGGAATGTCTAAAAACATGGTCGATACCTTGAATGCCGAACTGAAAGAGGTTGTGAATTTGCCAGATGTGAAGCAGAAGTTGATTGAGTTCGGAGGAACGCCACAGACGGTTTCACCAGCGCAGTTTAGAGGTAGGGTGGAGCAGGATATTGTTAATTTTAAAAAGATTGTTGCTACAAACCACATTAATTTGGAATAGAAAAGGAAGTCATGAAATTCGTTACCTACCTGCACAATGCTCAGCAGTACTTAGGAATACTGGATCAGCAAAAAGGCATTTTGAATGTTGTTGAAGCTGGTAAAAAGCAGCTCGGAAAAGAGCTACCGGCAGATATGTTGGCGTTTATTGAGGCAGGCCCCAATGCATTGGACGATGCAAAAAAATTATTGGTATCTACGCAAGATTGGATTGATCCAAAGAGCGTCAAAATTCTAGCGCCTATTCCTCAATATAAAAAGAATGTTTTTTGCGTTGGTAGAAACTATAAGTTACATATTGAGGAAGGCGCTAGAGCGCGTGGTGTTGCGCCTACTTATCCGCCAGTCCCAGAGTTTTTCTCTAAGCCGCCATCCACTGTGATCGGCGAGGGTGATGAGATCCTTTGGGATAGTCGCTGTACACAGCAATTAGATTATGAAATTGAGCTCGGTATTGTGATGGGAGTGAAGGCAAAAGATATTTCTCAGAAAAATGCACTCGCTAGTGTATTTGGATACACGATTGTGAATGACGTCTCTGCTCGTGAAGTGCAAAAAGCACATGGTCAATGGTTTAAGGGTAAAAGCTTTGATACGTTTGCGCCGATTGGACCATGCATTGTGACTGCGGATGAGTTTGGTGATCCTGCGGGTCATCAGTTGGTATTAAAGGTCAATGGCGAGGTGCGTCAGAACTCGAATACTGCCGACATGCTGTTTAACTGCCAACAGATTATTGAAAGTCTAAGCGCAGGACTAACCTTGGAGCCAGGCGACACTATTGCTACTGGAACGCCTTCAGGAGTGGCTTTGGGTATGACGCCGCAAGCTTGGTTAAAAGATGGTGATCGAGTTGAGTTATCGATTGAAGGCATTGGGACCTTAACGAATACGGTCAAAAAGATTGCCTAAGTTTCGTTGAGGTTAGTTGGCATAAAAAAGCCCTTGAATTTTGTTTAAGGGCTTTTTTGTAAACAGCGCTACTCGGTAAATTAGCTCCAGTAGAGTCGCATTGGATTATCTACCAGCAATTTTCTCTGTAGCTCAGGGGTGCGAGCAATATGAGGAATCCAGTCGACCAGCAAGCCATCATCCGGCATATACTTAGAGAGATTAGGGTGGGGCCAATCTGTTCCAGAGAGCACTCGGTCGGAAAAGTTCTCCACTAAATAACGCCCAAATGGAACAACGTCTTGGTACGCATTTTGCTCGCCATTTAAGGCTCTTGGGCCGGTAACCGAGAGGCGCTCAGGACAAGTTACTTTTGACCAAATATTTTCATGTTCAGTTAAAAGCTTAATGAATAATTTAAATTCCGGACCATCTACGCCTTGGGCAACATTTGGTCTGCCCATATGATCCACTACCACTTTAGTTGGTAGTGCCGTAAAAAAGTCCCATAATTCAGCGAGGTCAGCCCCTTCAAAATGCACCACTACATGCCAACCTAGTGGCGCGACTCTGGCAGCAATTTCCATTAACTCTTCTTTGGGGGTGAAATCCACCAAACGCTTTAGAAAGTTAAACCGCACGCCACGAACACCAGCAGCATGCATCTCTTCGAGCTCTTGATCTTTAACTTGGCGATTGACGGTAGCTACGCCACGCGCTTTGTTATTGCTGTTGAGTAATGCATCCACTACTGCGCGATTGTCTGTTCCATGACAGCTCGCTGCCACGATCACATTTTTATCAAAGCCCAAGTGTTCTCTGAGAGCAAACAATTGGTCTTTCGATGCATCACAGGGGGTATATTTTCTTTCTGGGGCAAAAGGGAATTGATCGCCCGGCCCAAATACATGGCAGTGGGCATCAACCGCGCCTGCAGGAAGAACAAATTTGGGTTTAGAGGGGTTGGCATACCAATCAAGCCAGCCGGGAGTTTTTTCGAAGCTCATTAAAAATCCTTATATTTAGAGTATGAAAGTAACTACTTATTGTTTTGGAATGTTGGCCTTGTTGATGATGGCGCCCCATTTCACAATCTCTTGCGCAAAAAACTTTTGGAATTCATCAACAGAGGTCGTTTTGGGTTCCATGCCAATTTCTTTAAAGCGCGCTTGCACATCTGGTGAGTTGACCGCAGCAACAATCGCCTTATTTAAAGTTGCCACTACGGCGGGTGGTGTTTTGCTAGGCGCTGCCAGCGCATTCCATGCGGTTACTGTGAAGTCCTTAATGCCAAGTTCTTTGGCGGTAGGAGATCCTGGCAAGAAAGGTGAGCGCTCAGCTCCAGTTAAGGCTAGCACTCGAATGGCGCCGCTATTAATTTGAGGAAGAATGGGGCCTAAGATATCAACACCGATGTCAACTTGGCCACCCCTGACAGCGGAGATGACTGCAGGCGTCCCATTGAATGGCACGACTTGAATATTGGATTTAGATTGTTCTTTAAAGAGTTCGCCAGTGAGATTCTGAGTGCTGCCAACATTGATGGTAGCTAAATTTAACTCTCCAGGACTTGCTTTAGCCGCATCTAAAAATTCTTGAAGGTTTTTATAGCGCGACTGAGATCCGGTAAAGACAACCAAATCAAAAAATCCCAAGGTAGTAATAGGAATAAAGTCTTTAGCGTTGTCGTGGGGTAATTTCTTAAAGAGCGTTGCGCTAATCGCATTGGCATTGGACATCAATAAGAGGGTATAGCCATCAGGATTTGCTTTGGCAACAATTCCAGCTGCCAGAACTCCGCCTGCTCCTGGATAGTTTTCTACAACAACGCTTTGCGACAATTGTTCGGATAATTTTTGGGCTACGATCCTGGCGCTCAAATCTGCAAGACCGCCAGCCCCAAAGGGGACAATAATACGAATAGTTTTATTGGGAAAGTTTTGGGCATAAGCATTACAGAAGATGCCACAGGACATGATGGCAAGCAAAGTCCATCGATAGAAAAATTTTCTCATCTGGTCATCTCATTGCCATTTTTTATCATCTCCAGCCACCAATTGATTATTTTAAGAGTAATTGGGTGTACATTGCAGTCATGCGCTTTAAACGCCACTGTTTTTATACACTATCAAATATAACGATGCAATATTAATTTTGGAGACAATATGCTGCACGAATTACGTATTTATCATTGCGCCCCTGGAAAACTTGCTGATGTGAGCAAGCGTTTTGGCAACATCACATTAGCTTTATTTAAAAAGCATGGCATCAAGCAGGTTGGCTTTTGGACTACTTTGATTGGCCCAAGCAATTTAGATCTTTATTACATTCTTGAATGGGATAGCTTGGCAGATCGCGAAGCCAAATGGGGTGCTTTTCAAGCGGATCCTGAGTGGCATAAAGAAAAAGCTGAGTCAGAAGTAAATGGTGTTTTAGTCAATAGCTTCGAGAACATTATTCTGAGTCCTACTGCCTATTCAGCGCTGAAATAAAAGCAGCTTAATCTTAGCTGGTAACTACGTTTTTAGCAGGGGTGATTGTTTGCCCCTGCGTCATTCGCGGAGAGTGCACTCCACCAAGCACAAGATTGATATTTGTCGTGATCTTGTAGCTCCCTCAACCCATTGAATGGACTCTCACATGAGACAGTATCTTCTCGCTGCAACGTCAGTGGTATTGCTTGGCACACTCATTGCCTGTAGTAATGCTCCAAAATTAAATACTGAAGCAATGCCTCGTTCAGGATTTTTGCCAAATTACAATGTGCTTCAACCAATCGCTACGAGAGATAAAGATGCCAGAGTGTGGCGCTATCGTCAGGATGGGGTGAGCGCAGGAGCATACACCGGAGTGATTTTGGATCCGATTTACCTCAATCAGAATGCCACGAAAGAAATTGGACTAGAAGTCATTAATCAGACTAAAAATGCTTTGCAACAGTCTATCGTCGAGGCGGTAGAGGGTAAGGGAAATATTAAGATTGTGACGCAGCCAGGCCCTGGAGTAGCACACATTTCTGTTGGTATTACGGGTGGAGAAATGTCTGCCGATAGTCTGCAGCCATGGAGTTTTACTCCGGTTGGCTTGGCTTTAAATGCGGCTGCCTATGCTGGTGGTGTGAATTCCAAGACGCCCGCATTGCTGGTGGAGAGCAAGATTACGGATAGTCAAACTAAAGAGGTAATTGGTGAAGGCTTAGTGACGCTACAGGGCGAATCCTTTAGAACTGCTGGCGGATCCGTGCAATCTTTCACTGCTATGGCCAAGCGTGTTGTACGCTTGGCTCTTGAAACGGCTGCCAGATAATACGAGCGCTTGACTGTTCAGTGCAGGGCGCTTATTGGTAAAAAAATCCATGGGCGCCCAAAACAGAAACAAAGATTGTGATGAGACTGAGAATCGAAATCAGGATGTGTACGATGTGGGTCTTGCGCAGATTGCCGATATCGTGTCCATTCTTTACTGCGCGCCCATGGTCTTTTAGAAAAAATGGCTCTATAACAAACAGTGCCATTACAAACATGAGCCAGACCAAAACCATGGCATGCATCCAAAAATATTGCGCTTGGTAAAACCGGTCCCATGCATCCAATTTAAAGACCATATAAAAGCCACTAAGTCCCGCTAGTAATACTGCAATGCGAGCAATGGCAGCAAAGCGATTTTCAACGGCATTAAAAATAGCGATCTGTTCGGATTTGAAGGTGGCAGATCGAATGGCGGGAATGAGTGCAAGCGTTACAAAAGCCACGCCACCCATCCAAATGACGATGCTCAGGATATGGATTGCGCGGGCGATGGTGAGATCATTCATTTGATTGATGAGGTTATTGAGGAGTGGTTTGGGGTTAATCTACTTTGCCGATTTTTTGCATGGTGGATTTAATACGTTCCGCGTCTTTCTTCAGAAATTCGCTGAATGCGGGCCCATCGCGATAGTCTGCGGTCGCTCCAAGTTTTTGCATGTTTTGAATGAAACCATTATCTTGGGATGCGGCACGGTTGATATCGCTTCTCAGCGATTGAATCAGACTGTCTGGTGTTTTTGCCGGAGCAAACATGCCAATCCAAAGATAAAACTCGGCATCTTTATAGCCTAGCTCTATTGCGGTGGGTACATTAGGCAAGGAGGCCAATCTTTTTGCACCCGTAACCACTAGCGGCCTTAATTCTCCGGATCTAATCTGGCTAACTACTGCTGCTGGTGAGCTGGCGGTGAGATCAATGTGACCTCCAAGTACTGCAAGAATTGCTGGGCCCCCGCCAGAGTATGGGATATGGCGAAATTTGATGTTTGCTGAGTTGGCCAGCATTTCAATCGGTAGATGAGAGGCGCTATAAGCACCAGAGGAGCCATAAGTAATTTCTCCCGGCCTAAGCTTTGCCTCGGCTACCAGTTCTTGATATGTTTTCCATGGAGCATTAGCTTTAACAACCAGCACGATAGGATCAGCAACCAATAAGGCAAGCGGTGTGAAACTATTGAGATCAAAACTGGTTGGCCTGCCAAACATGCGGTCGGCTTCTGGAACGATAATCATTGATGGATTGGTGGCTAGCAGGGTATAACCATCGGCTGCTGAATTGGCAACAAATGCCGCGCCAATAGCTCCGCCTGCGCCGGGCTTGGTCACTACGACAGCAGGTTCTTTCCAGATATTGAAAAGCGCTTGAGAGATCAGTCGCGATGGTTGGTCTGCTGCCCCACCAGGCGGAAAAGGGACGATGAGATTAACCGGCTTATTGGGAAAATTGGTTTGAGCAAGCGCAACATTGGTGCCTAACAATGTAAGGAGTGCATACAGAGTGTAAAAGAGTGTTTTATTGCCCAAATGCTTGAAGAGCTTCATCCTGATGTCTCCGGATATTTACGTTATATTATTCTTTCAATCCATTGCTAGACATACTATATGCTCAATTTCCCGCAGACAAAACTCATCAAAATTGTGCACGATATTTTTTGTGCTGCAGGGGCATCAAGTCAAGATGCGTCCCAAGTTGCTGAAATCTTGATTGCCAATCATTTAGCGGGGCATGACTCGCATGGGATTTTGCGCATTCCAGAGTATTTGCAAAGCATTCTCGATGGTGAGATTGCTATTGCCGCTAAGCCGGAGATTATTCAAGAGACGCCTACCAGTGCGGTGGTCAAAGGTAACTGGGCTTTGGGTCAAGTGGTGGGTAATTTTGCGACCGATATCGCTATCAAAAAAGCCCGGGAAGTGGGTGTGTGTGCAGTATCAGTTGTCCAAGCCGCCCATACAGGACGTTTAGCCGTATTTACTGAAAGGGCGGCCGCCCAGGATGTGGTGATGTTTATGACGATTGGGACGGTAGATCGCCCAATGACTGCACCTTACGGCGGCGCTGCGCCAATCTTGGGAACCAACCCAATGGCCTTCTCCATTCCTAATGCTCAGGGGCCGGCTGTGACCTTAGACTTCGCAACCTCTGCAATCGCAGCGGGGAAAATCAAAGTTGCTAAGGCTAAACATGAGGCCTTACCACCAGGCTGTCTGTTAGATAAAAATGGAGAACCCAGCACCGACCCTAATGACTTTTTTAATGGGGGCTTTATGGTGCCCTTTGGTGAGCATAAGGGTTATGCCTTGGCAATTATTGCGGAGTTACTAAGTGGTCCATTAGTGGGTAACGAGTCTTATCCTGGAGTGACACAACGCAGCGGAATATTTATTTTTGCACTGAAATCTTCTTTGTTTCAGCCTAAGGAAGCTTACGATACGGCTTTACAGAGATCAATTCAAAAGATTAAAGATATTCCACCGGCAAAAGGATTTACTGAGGTGTTGTTGCCCGGTGAACCAGAAGCGAAGATGGCAGCTAAGCGGATGGTCAGCGGGATTGATATCCCTGAAGATACTTGGGAGGCAGTAAAACGTGCTGGACTTTCCGTTGGCGTAGATGTTGATCAAATTAAATGATGATTCCTGCTTTGGGTGAGAATTTAAAAGTAGGCTATTAATCTCGGTGAACTTTTTCTGGTATGTCACCCATCTTATATTCTTACCGCAGATGTCCTTATGCCATGAGGGCTCGGATGGCATTGCGTTATGCCGGCATTGATGTCGAACATCGAGAAATTTCTTTAAGAAATAAACCGCAATCCATGCTACTTGCATCCCCCAAGGGAACGGTCCCAGTCTTATGTGTTGGTGAGCACGTGTTGGAGGAGAGTCTGGATATTATGCGTTGGGCTTTGAGTAAATCTGATCCTGATAGCTGGGGATTGGTAGATGAGGAAAATGCTCAGGCGTGGATCGAGAAAAATGATGGGCCATTTAAAAAGTTATTAGATCAATACAAATACCCCAATCGATATCCCACCCTCAATCAGGAAGAGGTGCTTAATAGTGCAATCGAACTGATGCTTAAGCCAATGAATGATGTTTTACAGTCTCATCAGTATTTGTTGGGGAATAAACTGACTTGGGTGGATATCGCTATTTTTCCTTTTATCAGACAGTTTTCAATGGTCGAGCCGCAGAAGTTTGCGCAGCTACCAATTCCCTTTATGAGGCGCTGGCTGGAAAGGCATCTTGCATCAGAGCTATTTCAATCTGTGATGCTTAAACATCCGACTTGGGTGGACTGACTAGGTAGTTAAGGGAGTGGTAGTTTTTAGCTAGTCTGCAGCGGTATTTTGCTAGGGAATACCTCTATAGGATCTTCCCTAGCAATATTCAAGAAGAGCCTGATTTCAGGCGATTACTCCGGAGTGGCCTTATTAAAATTAGACATCTTTGTGTTGTATATCTTGAGGAGAAGCGTATGTCTGATGCTATCGTTGCGCGCATAGAGGCAAACCCAAAATACCAAGAGCTGAAGCGCAAGCGCAGCACTTTTGGTTGGGCTCTATGTATTTTGATGTTTATCGTCTATTACGGCTATATAGCATTAATTGCATTTAATAAACCATTTCTAGCTCAGCCTATTGGCGATGGCGTGATTACGCTTGGTATTCCAATTGGTATGGGCGTCATTGTCTTCACCATCTTGATTACAGGTATTTATGTTCGTAGAGCGAATAATGAATATGACACCTTAACAGCAGAAATCTTGAAAGAAGGTGTTAAATGAAGCGCCTCGAAAAATTACTATGTGCCCTAGCTTTGCTGGTGCTGCCGGTTCTGGCAATTGCTGCTGGCGCCGATATGGGCCAAATTGAAAAACAAGAAACCAACTGGGTGGCAATTGGTATGTTTGCCGCTTTTGTGGCTGGCACTCTCTATATTACTAAGTGGGCCGCAACCAAAACCAAATCAGCAGCTGATTTCTATACTGGCGGTGGCGGTATTACCGGCTTCCAGAATGGTTTAGCAATTGCTGGTGACTATATGTCTGCCGCATCCTTCTTGGGTATTTCGGCTGCTGTGATGGCCAATGGTTACGACGGTTTAATTTACTCAATTGGCTTCTTAGTTGGTTGGCCTGTCATTACCTTCTTGATGGCTGAACGTCTGCGTAACTTGGGCAAATTTACCTTTGCTGACGTTGCTGGTTATCGCTTCCAGCAGACTCCTATTAGAGCGTTTGCCGCTTCTGGAACTTTAGTAGTTGTTGCCTTCTATTTGATCGCTCAAATGGTTGGTGCAGGTCAGCTGATTAAATTATTGTTTGGTCTTGAGTACTGGATGGCTGTTGTTATTGTTGGCTGCCTCATGATGATTTATGTCTTGTTTGGTGGCATGACTGCGACAACCTGGGTTCAGATCATTAAGGCTTGCTTGCTATTGGCAGGCGTTACTTTTATGGCATTCATGGTTTTGGCGCAGTATGGCTTTAGCCCAGAAGCGTTGTTTGCAAAAGCAGTTGAAGTCAAAACGGCTATCGCATCAAATGCTGGCAAGACGCCAGAAGAGGCTGCTAAGGCAGGCTTGAGCATCATGGGTCCGGGTGGATTTATTAAGGATCCTATTTCTGCGATCTCATTTGGTATGGCCTTGATGTTTGGTACTGCTGGATTGCCCCATATTTT
>CANGEC010000052.1 GCA_947452625.1 Burkholderiaceae bacterium | reverse complement strand
TTCATATATAGCTCCTTAGTAATTGGGTTAATTGGTTGATTGGTTAATTAGTGTTGGGGGTGTTGTGATTCCAAAAATCCGAGTGCGGCGCTTTCGGCATTGAGAATATGATTCTTCGCAATCTGCTGAGCGCCCACAGCATCGCGTTTTGAGATGCTGGCCACCAAGGCATCAATCTCATCCAAGCTTTTATGCAAGCGGTCTGGATGCATCAATGACATGGATCTGAGTAGATTTACTTGAGTTAACAGACTACCCAAGATTTCACGAACTAAGCTATTGCCGGCCCCGCCTAATAGAATTTCATAAAAGCGCGCCTTACTGGCAATGACCTGCTCTCGCGAATTTGACTCACCACCCAGTCGCAAGGCCTTTGCAGCATCTTGCAACTCTCTGATTTCAGCATCGGTGGCAAGTCTGGCAAATTCATGAGCTGCATGACTTTCGAGCAAGCCTCGTAAGGCATAAATTTCTTTTGCCTCTGCAAGACCAATGGTGCGGACAGTGGGTCCACGATGCGGTGTATTAATAATGAGCTTTTCAGCTTCTAGCTTACGCAGAGCTTCCCTTAACGGGGCCCTGCTGATGTTGAGCATTTCACACAATTCCCGCTCGACAAGTTTTTGCCCAGCCTTGAAACGGCCCGTGACGATCTCTTGCCGAATGAAGTTTTCGACCTGAGAACGCAAGGTTTCCGGTTTTAGCATTGTTTTTCTCTCCAACATGGGGTGAATACTAATTATTGTATGACAATCTGTCAATACTATTGACATACAAAATATTAGCCTTAATAATCGTTTCAAAAGTACCAATAACAACAGGAGAATGAGATGAAGAAAGAGCAAAAAATAGCCTCCCAACAAACACGTCGGGAAGTTTTAAAGGGTTTAAGTGCATTAACAATCGCTAGCACGTTTCCATCAATCGCTTTATCACAAGCTAAAACCGTCAACATTGGTGTCATCCTTCCTCTGTCAGGAGCAAACGCTCAATTCGGCATTAACTCTCGCCAAGGCATTGAATTGGTTGTCGATGAAATCAATAACGCTGGGGGCCTCAAGAATCTGGGCGGAGCAAAAATCAATCTGGTGATTGCCGACTCTACCTCCACACCAACAACTGCAGCAACCGTTGCGCAACGCATGATCGCGGAAAATGATTGCTGTGCAATTCTCGGTGCATTTGCATCCTCACTGACACTCGCTATCTCAGAAGTCACCGAACGCCGCGGCATCCCATTGCTCACAATGTCGTATTCAGATCAGCTAACAGGTCGTGGCTTTAAAACGGTTTTCCAAGTGACCTCTAAAGGTAGTGCCATTGGCAAAGCGCAATTGGATTACGCAGTTCAGTTGGCCGGCGGCACCAAGATCAATAAAGTGGCTATTCTGTATGAGGACACCGCGTACGGTACCTCTACCGCGACAGGCCTGCGTGCTGCAGCTAAAGCCGCGAATATTGAAATCGTGATGGATGAAGCTTATCCATTGGGCATTATTGACGTAACTCCGCTCATCAATAAATTGCGCGCCTCAAATGCACAAATTGTGTTCCCCGTTTCTTACCTGAACGACAGCCTCCTGATTGTTCGCGCCCTGCGTCAACAGAAGGTGAACATTCCGATTGTGGGCGGCTCGGCAGGCTACGTGATCCCGGACTTCTCACAAGCTTTGGGTGATTATGCAAATGGCGTGCTCTCAATCTGCTCGGCCAACTATGACTTGGATCCAAGTCTGACTAATAAATATCGCAAACGTTACGGCACCTTCATGGTTCATGAAGCACTTGAGCATGCAGTAGCACTTGACGTGCTTGCGCAAGCGATCAATATCTCTAAATCCACCGCGCCAGATGGCATTACCGCCGCGCTGCATAACACCACCTTTACAGAAGGTTGGGCAAAAGCAATGACCAACGGTAAAGTGAAATTTGATGACACTGGACTCAATATTTACGCCGAGCCACTGATGTTGCAATGGCAGAAAAAAGAGCTGGTAACTGTCTGGCCCAAGAATTACGCCAAAGGCAAATTCATTGCGCGTAACGTAAGTTAAGTAGAGGCTCTGCATGTCATTTCTACAGGCCATCCTAGATGGTTTGATGCTAGGTGGGGTTTACGCAGTGATATCGATTGGGCTAACCCTGGTTTTTGGGGTTGTCTCAATCGTCAACTTTGCGCAAGCAGAATTTTTAATGGTCGGGATGTATGTTGCCTACTTTGTATGGCGCTACCTCGGCCTAGACCCCATTCTAGGATCACTCGTTTCTTTCGTCGTGGTATTTGCTTTGGGTTACTTGGTACAGCAATTTCTCATTAGAAGAGTGCTTAAAGCACCTGAGGTTGCCCAAATTTTCTTAACAGTTGGTATTTTGATCTGCCTAGAGAATTTAGCCTTAATATTTTTTGGCTCGGAGTATCGATCCGTTCAAACCGCGTACCAAAATGAGGCTCTAGAATTCTTAGGCCTGATTATTAGCATGCCCTACCTGATTGCATTCACTGCCTCAGTAATTGCAGGAGGCTTTATCTGGTGGGTGCTCACCAAGACCTGGTGGGGTCGCGCAGTACGCGCTACAGCTCAAAATCCTATGGCAGCAAAATTGATGGGCATCAACACTGATCAGGTTTACCGTATCGCCTTTGGTCTTGGGGTTGGCTTAACAGCCTTTGGTGGTGCCATTATTCTGCCCTACCTTACTGTATCCCCCTCAGTCGGTAGTCAATTTGGAGTACTCATGTTCACCGTAGTCGTCTTGGGTGGACTCGGAAATGTTCTAGGCGCAGTCGTGGGTGGTATTGCCGTTGGCATCATTCAATCCTTATCGGGTTTGTTTTTACCAATTCAGCTGCAGAACATTGCCCTCTTTATTATTTTCATCGCCACTCTCGCTTTTAGGCCAGAAGGTTTACTCAAAAAATCGTCATGAACATTAAGGCTTCGCAAAAGTACGGCACTCTTGCACTATTCATCCTGCTCTGCGGCATCCCCTGGCTGCTGACTGATCAAGGCTATGCGATTCGGGTTCTAACACTGCTCCTGCTGTTTGCAGCCATGGCGCAAAGTTGGAATATTGTTGGCGGGTTAGCCAATCAAATCTCATTAGGGCATGCTGCCTTTTTTGGTATTGGCGCATATACCTCTACGATTTTATTGATTCGCTTTGGACTCTCGCCCTGGCTTGGCATCTTCATTGCCATGGGCTTGGCAGGTCTAACGGGTGGCTTACTGAGCGTTCCCACCATGAAACTACGAGGCCATTACTTTGCGCTTGCGACTCTGGCTTTTGGTGAAGTCATGCGTGCGATCGCTAATACTTGGAGCTCAGTCACTGGCGGCCCCGTTGGCATCTCAGTGCCCTTTTCTCCAAATGCAGGCTTGGGGATGATGCAATTTAAATCCACTATTCCCTATTACTTCATTATGCTAGGGGCTCTCACACTAACAACCTATATTTTTTGGAAAATTAGTCGCTCAAAATTGGGCTTTGAACTCCGTGCAGTAAAAGCCAATGTTGATTCTGCTGAAGTGATCGGTATTGATACCACTCGGACCAAAATTATTGCAGCCGTTGTTTCTGCGGCACTGATGGGTGGATGTGGCGTCTTATATGCGCAATTCAATTTCTTCTTTGACCCTGATTCCGCGTTCAGTCTTGTAGGCGTCTCTATTAGAGTCGCACTGATTTGCATCATCGGTGGTATTGGCACCGTCTTTGGCCCACTCATTGGTGCATGCTTTTTACTACCGCTTGAAGAAATCTTTAATGCATTCCTCTCTGGAAAAGGCGCCGGGTATTCGCAACTGGCTTATGGCGTGATTTTGATTGGGATTATTTTGCTCGAGCCCAGGGGATTAACCACGCTCTTTAAGCAAGCAATGCAAAGGATCAAATCATGAGCACCAAAGAAAAACAAAAAATTCTTTGGACCGAACATCTCACCCGTAAATTTGGTGGCTTAACAGCGGTAGGCAATGTCAATCTGACGGTACATTCAGGCGAGCTATTAGGGTTGATCGGCCCCAATGGTGCAGGCAAAACCACTTTATTCAATTTGCTGATGGGTCTGACTACGCCAAGTTCAGGCGAAGTGTATTTAGAAGGCAAAAAAGTATCTGGACTAAAACCTCACCAAATTTGTCGCATGGGTATGGTGAAAACCTTCCAGAATGTAGCCCTCTTTCCGGAAATGTCGGTCCTCGAGAATGTTTTAACAGGGGGTTTACTCCGCGCCTCAGTAGAAGAGGCTACTGAGTTAGCCAAAGATAGCCTACAAAAAGTAGGCATGCTAGAGATTGCCAATAAAAAAGCTACTGACCTTACCTTTCCTGAAAAAGCCTTAGTGGAAATGGCTCGTGCACTATGCACCCAGCCTAAGGTTGTATTGCTGGATGAGGTGATGGCCGCCTTGAACGAAACTGAAATGGATCACATCCTGGACTTAATTAAAACCCTGCGAGATAAAGAAGGTATTACCTTTATTGTGATCGAACATCACATGAGAGCCATTATGAATTTATGTGAACGGATAGTCGTACTCAGTTTTGGCCAGATCATCGCCGAAGGAACGCCCCAAGAAATCAGCGCAAACCCAGAAGTGATTAGCGCTTATCTGGGCACTGATAGCACTGCAGGAGAACTGCATTGAGCTTACTGAAAATTACCAACCTCAAGGCTGCCTACTCAGATGCCCCCGTTTTGCATGGTTTAAATATTAACGTCGAAGAAGGTAGTTTTGTTTCTGTGATCGGCGCCAATACCGCCGGCAAAAGCACCCTTCTGAAAGCCATTTCGGGATTGATGCCCATTACTAGCGGTGAAATTCTCTTTGCGAATGAAGACCTGCTGGGGTTGGCTGCACATGAGATCCCAGGCAAAGGTATCGCACATGTTCCTGAGGGCCGCCATGTCTTCGCTGAAATGTCCGTATTGGAAAATTTAATGCTCGGTGCTTACACGCATCGCAAGGACGCAGCCGGTATCAAGCAAGATTTAGAAAAAATCTTCTCCCTGTTCCCCCGCCTGTCGCAACGACAACATCAGCGTGCGGGAACCTTGTCTGGTGGCGAACAACAAATGGTCGCCATTGGTCGAGCCTTAATGAGCAGACCTCGCTTGCTCCTGCTAGATGAACCTAGTCATGGGTTGGCACCAAAAATCGTTCAAGAATTACATGATGCCTTGTTAGCTATCCACGCATCGGGCGTCACCATGCTGCTCATTGAACAAAATACCAAGCTGGCATTGTCGGTCACCAGCTATTCTTTTGTATTGCAATCGGGATCTTTAGCCTTTGAAGGTGCATCCTCTGATTTATTTAATGATCCTCGCATTCGCGAAGCCTACCTCGGCATCTAAGCTCTAAATCACTATGTCACCCCAAAATATTCAAGCCACTCTAGATCAATGCCTCCAAATTCCTGAAGTATTAGCGGATGCGCGTTATTGTGATTTCCATTGCATGCTCGAGATAGTTGGCGCTAATGGCGAAATTCAGGACTTTGAAATACTGCCTCATCAAGAAAATTCACCTTTAGTTACATTAAGAGCGAGCGAGTCTACCTGGGGAAAAATCTGGTCAGCCCATCCTGCTGTCGGCTACCAATCTATCGGGGCCCTGCGCAGACAAGTACCTGACTTCAGCTTAAGCGGTGAAGATCTGCATATTGCTCAATCTCTGCCTTTTTTAGAGCGCTGGTTAGAAGCGTTTAGAAACACCTTACATCCTGCAGAGATTAAAGATATTGATTGGACCGGGCTGGAGAATGTCTCAGGCTCCTATCTCAAAATTGGTCCAAAAAAAGACTACTGGGTCTATCGCGAGCAATCCGGTATGGCTACAAAACCTGCCATGCTGCTATTTCATACGGCAGGAGCTGACTCGCGGCAATGGCATGGTCTGATGTGTCATTCAGAACTACAAAAAGAGTGGTCGATGCATGCCTTTGATGTGCCAGGTCACGGTCGCTCACCGCTTCCTCCAGGGTCGGCAAATTGGAACTGGCGACTTACTGAAGCAGACTACCTACGTTGGATCATTGACTATATGGATGCAGCGCAGATTCAAAAGGCAGTTGTGATGGGCTGCTCAATGGGATCCGCTATCAGTCTGGCATTAATGGCAAAGTATCCCGACAGAATCGCTGGTGGCATTTTGCTAGAAACACCCTATCGCTCACCGGGTCGACGCTCACCATTCTTAAATCATCCCAAAGTTCATGGTGGCAGGCTAGCGGCAGCATGGGTTGGATCTCTATTAAGCCCTAGCAGCCCGAAGCCGCGCAAGGACTATGCAACTTGGATTTACTCGCAAGGCGCGCCAAGCGCTTACGATGGTGATCTGGCTTTTTACAGCGATGATTTTGATGCTCGCCATCACACCGGGTCTATTGATGCCAATAAAACACCCGTATGGCTACTTACTGGCGACTATGACTACTCCGCCACTCCAGCAGACACCCTCAAGGTTGCCAATGAAATCCCGGGTTCAATCTTTACCGAACTCAAAGGCTTTGGTCACTTTCCGATGGTCGAAAATCCAGAAGGGCTAATGCCATATTTAGCAGAACCCCTAGATATCCTCAAAGCACGCTTCAAACAAGAAAAATAGGCTTTGATTATTCAGCTTTGATCCCTGCTGTTTTAACAATTTGTCCAAAGAGATTTAGATCCAACCTCATCTGCTCTGCAAACTTTTCTGGAGTAGTTGGTGTTGGCGTAATCCCAATCGCATTTAATTTTTCTTTGGCCTCCGGAGTTTGAAGAATTTCATTGATCGCTGTGTTTAATGAAGCAATCACGGTCTTCGGAGTTTTAGCTGGTGCGAGCACCCCAATCCAAGAGGTCACATAAATATCAGGGAAGCCACTCTCGATAAAAGTGGGCACATTTGGCAAGGACGGCACTCGCACTTTACTGGAGATCGCAATCGGCTTTAAACGTCCGCTCTGAACATATTGATTGGCGCCCGCTAAGACCGTAAACGCAAGCGGCACATCACCGCTCATTAAGCCAATCAATGCCTGTCCACCGCTCTTATAGGGAATGGGGGTTAAATTAGCCCCGGTCTTCTGCTTGAGCAATTCACCAGCAATATGGGGAGTGACACCAGTACCTGAAGTGGCGTACGACAGCCCTTTGGGATCTTTTTTAGAAAGCGTAATTACGTCATTGACCGTCTTCCCCGGAAAATCATTATTAGCAACCAAAATCAAAGCTGCATCACCAATTTTGGCAACCGCTGAAAAGTCCTTCAAAGTATCAAACGGAATTTTGTCAAAAATGTGGGGGTTAATTACGAGCGTGCCATCAAATCCCAAGAGCAGGGTATAGCCATCGGGCTCCGACTGGGCTACAAAAGCCGCACCAATATTCCCCGAGGCTCCTGATTTATTTTCCACAATCACCTGTTGGCCGAGCTTAAGGGAAAGTTGATTGGCAATATAACGCCCACCAATGTCTGTAACGCCACCAGGAGCAAAAGGAATAATTAGCCGAATAGGCCGATTGGGATAATTTTGGGCAAATGCGCTGCTAGAGAGTATTGTAATAGCAGCGATACAAATGAGAATCAGTCCTGCCAGTAAAGGTTTTTTCAGCATTCCCAAAGCCTTATAAATATTATTTATATGGTTTATCGTAACATTATTACCTGGCATTCATAACTACTTATCGAGACAACCTTGTTCAAATTTATTACTCCCACTATCGCCTGTTGCTTGGCACTATTCGCCCAATACTCAATCGCTGATGACTATCCCAATAGACCGGTTAAAGTCATCGTCCCATTTGCAGCCGGTGGTGGCGCCGACATTGTGGCAAGGGCGGTATTTCAAAAAGTTTCTACCCAGCTGGGCCAGCCTTTTGTAATTGAAAATAAAGGAAGTGCTGGCGGAATTATTGGCTCCGATATGGTGGCCAAAGCGACTCCAGATGGCTACACCCTTTTGCTTGGACAAACCGGGCCCAATGCAATTAACCCCGCCCTGTTTAGCAAAATTCCCTACGATCCGGTAAAAGATTTTTCTCCTATCATTCAACTCACCAGCTACCCCTATGTGTTGGCAGTGAACCTCAATCTTCCTGAGAAAAATCTAGGTGAACTCGTAGCTTATGCCAAGGCACATCCTGGCGCGATTACCTTTAGTACTGCTGGCAACGGTAGTTCAGCTCAGTTAGCCGCAGAGCTCTTTATGAAAGCGAGCAAGATACAGATGACCCATGTCCCCTATAAAGGCGCGGGCCCTGCCCTAATGGATGCTGTAGCAGGTGTTGTTTCTATGACCTTTGGCGATGCCGGCTCATCAACTCCAATGGTGCTTGATAACCGTATCCGCGCTATTGCCGTTACCAGCAAAAATCGTTCACGACTCCTGCCAGATGTTCCCAGCATTGCAGAGTCAGGCTACCCCGGCTTTGAAGCCGTTGCATGGCACGGTATTTTGGCCCCAGCAAAAACTCCCCCGGCAATTGTTAAAAAACTCAATCAAGAAATTGCTAAAGCACTAAAAGATCCGGAGTTACGCAGTCGCTTCTCAAAAGATGGACTGGAAATCATTGGCGGCAGCCCAGAAGATTTCTCAGTCTATATCAAGGCTGAGGTAGATAAATGGGGCAAAGTAGTCCGCGAGTCCAACATCAAAATTGACTAAGCGGCTAAGCGCATCAACTGACTGACATCAGCCATACTTTCAAGTGCCCAGATCTGCTCAATCAGGGCACTCGGGTCATATCCAGGCTTTCCATAGGCAGCCAGGTCTTGTAACTTATGCTCTAAGTCTGCATCCGTCAGGGGATCGGCAAGTGAGCCTTTGGCATGAGCAATCGTAATGACGGTCGCTGGTTGATGTTGATATTTAAATGCAATCCTGACTGCATCCACGTCCATCGTGGCATCATCGACAAATCGCAAAGTCTTTCCAATCAGCGTTACCAAGGGATCACTTACCGCGGCATCACTAAATTCCGGTAAGCCCGCCTTGCCTCTTAACAGGCAAATTCCAACAGCATGCTGAGCACTTACTTGTGACTCCCTACCTGTGCGCGCATTGGGTCGATCAGTTCGCTGTCTGAGCAAAGGATTACCAGTCAGCTCAATATATTCAATCGAGCGAGGATCACCGCCATCAAGCTGAAATTGTTGATAGAACTCAAGACAGGTCTGAATCACGGGATTTAATACAACACCACAGGGATATGGCTTGTAGGTGTTATTCAAAACCTCCCACTGTAAGCCCAACCCCTCAATCAACCCCTCTAGTTTTGGGCCTTCTCCAAAGACGCGCAAGAAACCTCTCTCGCCATCGAGCGGAGCATCGGGACCCGCAAAATCATCCGCCGCCAATATGGCCGACAAAAGCCCATTACGAGCAGCATTGCCAACGCTCATGCTCTTTGACATGGTTCCTAAAGTTTCGACCAAACCTGAAGCTTGTGCACTCGCAGAACCTAGCGCCCAATTCAGTTGTTGGGCAGTGAGATTCATGAGCTTACCGGCAGCGATCGCAGAGCCAAATACGCCACAAGTAGAGGTAATGTGCCAACCCCTACTGTAATGTGTTGGCGAGATCGCATTACCAATGCGACACTCGAATTCCATTCCTAAAATTAAAGCGTGTAAGAAATCACGGCCATGGATTTTTTGCGACTGGGATAAAGCCAAAATTGCAGCAGCGACCGGCGCCGTAGGATGAATAATGGTTGGGATATGGGTGTCATCAAAGTCAAAAACATTGGCTGCCATCGCATTTAATGCTGCGGCATTGAGCATATCGGTATTAAGATGACGACCCAAGATGCTGGCGGATTGATTGGCGCTAAAACGAGTCAATACTGCGATCGCTTTTGCAATCGTTTCATCTTTGCCAGCGGCAAAAGCCACAGCAAAGTAATTCATTAAAGAGCGCTTAGCCTCATGCAATACTACCGGTGAGATTTCAGCACCAGTTGACTGGTTAACAAATTGCGCAATGGCTTGGCTATAGTTCGGTAAAGACATTTGAATCTTTCGTAATGACCTAGATGGACGTTGAACTACAGAGGGTCAACTAAAGAAACGATTTCTAAATCATCGCGCCCTACGCGTTTATACAAAGACATTGTTAGAGGGTCATGTCCCGCAATAACATGCTGATGAGACTCCGCCAATGAGTCAATTAATTCATAGCCTCGCAACATATCGCTCACGTCCGTCACAATTGGAAACGGTGAGCGATTCGTAAAGTTTTCCAGATAATGTGCCGCATCAGAAGCCAAAACAATCCAGCCTCGCTTGGTGTGCACTCGCACAATTTGTAAGCCACGGGTATGACCACCCACCCAATGAACTTCTATACCAGGGCGCAGCTCATAAGCACCATCATGAAAACCTACTCGATCTTCAAAGTTCGCATAAACCAACTCACAGACATCATGTGGATCATAAGCATGTCGGCAAAATGCATGCCTCATATCCGGACCAGTGGCATAAGACATTTCACGCTCTTGAATGTGAAAACGGGTCTTCTTTAAAAGTCCAGTATTCCCCGCATGATCGTAATGCGCATGGGTAATGATCACATCCTTTAGATCTTCAAGCTGAATACCGGATTGCTTGAGCGACTCAATTGGGCAACGCAAATAGTTGCGTTTTCGCAGATTTGCTGCGGCTTGATTAAAGCCAGTATCGACCAAGATGGTTTCGTTGCCATTCTTTAAAAACCAAACGAAATAATCCATATTGGTGGCCAAATCATGAGAATCATGGGCAATAAAGTTTTCTATCCTACGCCGCTGCACTGTTGCGTAACGCAGTGCGTACGCCTCCCAAATTGGCTGACCCATTACTTGTCCCTTAATGATAAATTTTTACTTATTATTGTATTGTTTATATAGTAAATCATTCTGGAAACGCGCAGCGGAACTACCCCCCATAAAGCAAAATTCCCTCTATTGCTAATGAGGGATGGGATTGAAGAGGCCTTATCACGCTACATTTTGACAAAAGTCAGAATACTTCTTTGCATACCAATGCTCTGCCAATTAGGCATTACGCGCCAGGTCGTTTTTACCTCCATGCTATTCCCGGTCATCGTAAAGAACCGTCGTTGCTCAGTTCCAACCCAACTTGGGTTCCAGGCCACCTCTACATGAGTAATCCACTCATCCCCCTCCAAGCGATAGGTGCCTGCATATGCTACGAGGGTTTTTAATAATTCCGTACTATCAGCATCAGTCACCGCTGGAGCTCTATCTTGCGCAGCCAAGGTCACCATGACATGACCATCCTGCGTAAAGGTGGCATAACCATTAGGATGCTCACCCAGGGTGAATAGTTTTTCACCAGTCTCTTGAACCTCAACAACATATTGCTTTAATTTCCACAAGCCAATCAAGGCATGATGATTTGTCTGATTCATACCGCAAGGTCTCCTAATCTTTTGATCATAGATTTTATGATTAAGCCTTCACTCATGGTGAGTTCGTCTAATATGGTGTAATGATTTTTGTTGGAAATATTTTGAAATTCGCCAACAGAACCAAGAGACTTTCTATAGTCTGCAAAATCGCTTGATTGTCGTTGCATTTCCGGTAACTCGGCACTACCTACGTAAATATCCAAAGGCTTATGGATAGCTTGCGGCAATCGAATCGGAGAATTTTTTAAGAATGTCTCTTCGTCCAACTGCAACTTATCATTGATATAGCAAAAGCGCATGGGCTCTAAATCATAAATACCACTGATCGCTGTTCCACCAATGACCACATCTT
>CANGEC010000051.1 GCA_947452625.1 Burkholderiaceae bacterium | reverse complement strand
CAAATGCATTCATGCACCCGGGAATTATGGCGATAAATGTAATTAAGAAAAATGCCAAGAATGGACCGACATGTACCGCTAGATCCTGATACCAAGGCTGAGAGTACCAAATAGAGAAGGAGCCCCACGCTAGGCCAACAATTGAGGCGATGACGAACTTGGTATGAACCGCTATATAAATTGCCATAAGAGTTTTGAAAATATGTACATTCAGTATAGCGCCAACGTAATTTGCTACGGCTTCTATTTCTCCTATTTATACAATTTAGCATGAAAATAATTTGAGTTGATGTCACATGCACTTATTCTAGATTAACTACCTCAAATCATTTCGTTTATCACTTATTCGGCAACGGAGATAATCGACCCTTGGCTAGTTGCCATCAAGCTGGAGATATTCAACTTCAGTTCAGCCATCTAAGTTCTGATTTCCTAGGATTCTTGAAAAGATGTAAATATTGTGGAGGAGGTAGGGAATTTTGTCGCCGTCATCATAATGTGCCGTATCAATAAACGTATCTTGAGGGGCTGAGGCGGAAAAACAGCTAAAACTCAGCAAGCAAAGTAGGGGCGCTAGGATGGATTTCATATGGCTATTCTAGAGACAATGAAAGTCGCATTCCAGCAGACTGGATTAAGATGGGGCTATGACAGTTATGGGGGTATTTGCTTGATGAATCAGAAGTGTAGGGGATTAATCATCTTAATCGGGGTGGGATTGTCGGCCTGTGGAACCCCTGCCAGTCAATTTGGGGTTTATCAGCAATCTGATGGCGCTGTGGGAATACATGCTCCTAAGTCAGCCACCCAAGAAGAAACTCAAGCGGCAGCTGAAAAGGAATGCAAAAAGCTCGGAAAGCGAACTGCCATGATGGCCGGTAGTCGTGAGACTGTAAATGATCGCTTTCCGATGACCTACTTATATCGATGCATCAATTAACTCAGCAACCACTTCTTAATCGATTTATCGACGCACATCGCATCTAAGGCAATTCCAAAGAATTCAGAGCCGTTGGTAATCATGCTTTCAATCGCTTCCACTTTGCCAGATTTAATGCCACGCAAATAGGTTGCTACACGATAGCGCAAGAAGTGTTCATCTTCACCTTCTTCGTTGGTAGTCGAGCAAATCTCTAAACTGCCATAGCGTGTTTCAGGATTGATATTGAGAATTGCCAAACCAAGCGCGCTGATCAACTTATCGGGTACTGGAATAGGCACATAGGAGTAGAGGGAGACTAGCCTTTCTTCTTCATCTACTTCAATGATGTGATCAATATCTAAAGTATCTTGTTCGGTTAGCTCGGTCTCACCAGAGTCCCCACCGCCAAAGGTCGATTCAAATTGGAGCATCGCAGTATTGCTATCGCGAGAGATCTCAATCATGTCAGGGTAGCCAAGGAGGCCTTTCCACCAATACATGAGTGAAAAAGTGCAGGGCTTAACTTCTACCAAACCTTCATCGGTTGATTTGGCAAAGTAAAGACCGTAAAACTCGTCATCTTGCTCCAGACCATACTGATCCACTTTAGGTGACTTAGTCGCCAATTTTTTAGTCGACTTCTTAGTGGTCTTCTTTGCGGCAGTCTTTTTTACATCTGGTTTCTTGACGGCAACTTTTTTGACTGGTTTTTTTGCTGGCGCCTTTTTTGCGACAACTTTCTTCACTACCTTTTTGGCTACCTTCTTTGCTGGCGCTTTTTTAGCGACAACTTTCTTGACAGCTTTTTTTGCAGGGGCTTTTTTTACCACCTTAGTAGCTACTTTCTTTTTTGCTGGTGACTTCTTTGTAGCCATGGTCTTATTACCCTTCTTTTAGTAGTTAATGTGCTTCATGCACTGTCTGATATTACTGCAATTTGTCACTAGATTTGCTGCTTATATATGGGGCTTTCACGGGTAATTGCAAGAGGAGAAACAGTTTTAACAAAAATATATTTCAGTCTCTTGAATTTGCGCTTGAGATTGCTACACTGAGACTGTGTATTTTGATTAACCCTAATCTAAAGAGAAGCTATGTTCCCTGAATATCGTGAATTAATTACCAAACTCAAGACGTCCGACCGTCATTTTTCCCATTTGTTTGATAAACACAATGACTTGGATGCCAAGATTTTACGTATGGAGGCACATAAAGAACCCGCTACCCCAGAAGAAATTGAAACTCTTAAAAAAGAGAAGCTACTCTTAAAGGATCAGATTTACGCTGTTTTGAAAAAGGCGAGTGCGTAGCAGTTCAGCGTTATGCCTTTTTAAGGAAGCAGGCTTTCAATAGCATGTTGCCTGCTTCTGTTTTGCAGTCCACTTCGTGATCGCCGGAAACCAGGCGAATCCCCTTAATTTTGGTGCCTACCTTCAGGGTGGTTGATGAGCCCTTTACCTTGAGATCCTTAATTAAGGTCACTGTATCGCCGTCTGCCAGTAAATTGCCATTCGCATCTTTGACAACCAGTCCTACGTCAGCCTCTTCAGCACTGGCTACCATTGGCCATTCATGACCGCATTGGGCGCAAACAAAGTTTTCCCCGTCTGGATAAGTCATATCTTCCTGGCAAGCAGGGCATTTAGGGGAGGGGTCAATCGGGTTCATGGTGGGCTTAAAGGTAAAGGACGTGCGGTTGATTTTAATCTAGGCTATTTGGTTGGAAGCTAGAATCAATAGATCATGCACAAGAATTTAAAGATTACCCTGATAGCTGTTTTAGCGGTGGCGATGTTAAGCGGCATTAGCCTTTGGTACGCCGTTTCCTTGATTAATCCTGTGCAATTGACGCGCCTATTAAGCGCCTCGGTCAAGGAGGCTACTGGTCGAGATCTGAATATTACTGGCCCAGTCAGCTTGACCATCATTCCGAGTATCGGTATTGAGGCCCAAGATATTTCTCTCAGTAATGCTGTCTGGGCTAGTGAAGCTGAAATGATTCACCTCAAAAAGCTAGAGCTTGGCATCCGCTTACTACCCTTGCTGCATAAGAAAGTGCAAATCAGCAAGATGAATTTAAATGGAATTGAGGTCTACCTGCAGTCAGATGGTGCCGGTAAGGGCAATTGGCTCTTGGCCGCACCATTGGCTCAAGGACAGTCTGCTCCAAGGGCTGGTGATGTAGTGACCAGTGATGATGGTTTTATTTCCATCGAGAATATTAATATTACGGATGCCAGAATTTCATATCTGGGAACTACGGGGCCCAAACAAAGCTTTGAAGTGCAACGCCTGGCTTTATCAGGTAATGGAGATAAGACGTCGATTCAGTTGGATATGAAGCAGGCTCGCTTAAGCCTTGGGGTTAGGGGTACCGTAACCTCCATACGCAAAATACTGGAAGATTGGAATGCAGCGCCACTTAAAGTGGATTTAGATCTTAGCCTTGATTTGAATGATAAATCACTCTTGGTAGATGGTGTGATTGAGAAAAGCCCTCAGCAATTGCCTAGCTTTGATATCACCATGAGCTCTAAAGCCTTTGACTTAGGGCCACTATTGGCGGGGTCTGCAGTGGTGACCAGCAGTAGTCAATCTCTTCAGTCGGCTAATCTCAAAGCGCCATCCAGCAAAGAAGCCAAATACTTTTTTGACGACGAGCGCTTACCATTTGATGTATTACCCAGTGCTAATGGCAAGATGACATTGAATATTGTGCAACTAGACCTTCCGGATCAAGCGCCTCTGAAGAATCTAAAAGCGCTTGTCAAATTGAGTAACGAATACGTTAAGGTGGAAAGTGTTGATTTTCAGTTGGGCAATGGTCGCGCGCAAGGCATGCTCTCTTTGGGGAAGTTTCATAGTCCGACCCCGGTTATTGCCATGCAAGGTTTTGCTAAAGGCTTCACTTTGGAAGAGATGATGATGGATGCCAAGTCCAAAGTACGTGGAGGGCCAACACGGTTCGCTTTCGATATTCAGAGTTCTGGGATCAGCTTGCACCAAATTGCTAGTAGAGCAACAGGTAAGGTGCAGATTTCTGTAGGACAGGCTACTGTAGCCTCGAGCTTTTTAAATAAGGGTGGTGATTTCGTGATTACTGTACTCGATGCCGTTAATCCATTGCGCAAAAAATCCAATGAAACGGTTTTGGAGTGCGCTGTAGCCTATTTGCCTGTGAATCATGGTTTGATCAATATTGCCGATACTGTTGGCTTTGAAACGGATCGCTTGGATGTAGTGCTCAATGGCTCAATCAATTTAAATAGCGAGGCCATTAATCTGAATATCTATCCACGAGAAAAGTCAGGACTAACGCTAGGGGTTGATTTGGCTAATTTAGTGAAGCTACAAGGCACACTTCAAAAGCCGAGCGCTGGTATTAATAAGGCTGCCGTGGTCAACAGCGCAGTGTCGATAGGCCTAGGGTTCTTAACTGGTGGCGCTTCTATCTTGGTAGAAAATGCCAAGTCTATTGCGACCAAGTCACAGCCCTGCAAAGCTGCGCTGCGATCTTGGTCTGATATTTACGCAGGTGCGAACTGACAGTTAAAACAGAATGCCGCTCACAAAGAGGCTAAAGAGCGAAATAAAGATGCTAGCAAAGAAAGCTGTCCAGAAGCTGGTGATCGTAAAACCACTCACCAATTGAGAGACCAGCATCAACACTAAAGCGTTGATCACCAGTAAAAATAAACCCATGGTGAGCACGGTTAAGGGCAGTGTAAAGAGAATCAGTAATGGCTTGACAATCGCATTGGCAAAGCCTAATAACAAGGCCGCGACCAAGAGCGAGCCGCCATCGGCAAAGCGCAAGCCACTAAACACATAGCTTGCCACCCAGAGGGATAAAGACGTTAAGGCCCATTGAACCAAAAATGGTGTTACGTTACCCATAGTGAACTCCTTTGAAGTGATAACAAATAGTCATGCTTGAAACTATCATCAATAGTATCAGTCGGATTAGTAGTGTGGTGGAATTTCGTCTTTGAGACTGCCGCCACCAGAACCGCCGTTACTGGCTTGTTCTTTAATGGACTTAAGCTCGCGGTATAAGAATTCAATTTGCTGTTGTTGCTTGTAAACAATTTGATTGAGTTTTTCGATGAGGTCTTCCGTGAAACTTAATTTAATCTCAAGATTGGTGATTCGGTCTTCAGTCATGGTTGGTTCCACTCTTTAGGCGGAGATGAGCTCAAAGCGCCCATCTTCCATTTCTGCTTGCGGTCTTACCCAAAAGTCATGGGTTTGCAGGGATTCATAAACATAGGCAGCTTCTAAATTGGCCTCAATATTGGCTAATAAAACGACCTTATATAGTCCACCAGTCTTCTTGTGCTTTAGCTTACTGCCGGGCTTAAATTGGCCAGCATCGGGAGCTGCCATTTGGGGTTTGTTCATGTCAAAAAGATGCTTTCTCGGTATGATTTGGGAATGACCAATAGCGTTCCATACTCCATTCTAGATATATCTCCTATTCCACAGGGATTTACCGCGGCTGATGCTTTGCGCAATTCCTTGGATGTTGCTCAGCATGCCGAGCGTTGGGGCTATACGCGCTATTGGCTAGCGGAGCATCACAATATGACTGGTAATGCCAGCTCAGCAACGGCAGTCGTCATTGGGCATATAGCTGCTGGTACAAGCAAGATCCGGGTAGGTTCTGGCGGGATTATGTTGCCAAATCATGCTCCTTTGGTGGTTGCCGAGCAGTTTGGCACGCTTGCTTCCTTATTTCCGGGGCGTATTGATTTGGGTTTAGGACGTGCGCCAGGCACCGATCAAATGACGGCAAGGGCTTTGCGCCGCGATTTATTGGGTAGCGATGACCGGTTTCCACAAGATGTGCGTGAGTTGCAACACTACTTTGGCCCGATTCAGGAGGGCCAGTCCGTGCGGGCTATTCCAGGGGCTGATACTGAAGTTCCTATTTGGATTTTGGGATCCAGTTTGTACGGCGCTCAATTGGCGGCACATTTTGGCTTGCCGTACGCTTTTGCTTCGCACTTTGCCCCCGAGCAACTACTCGATGCGATGCAGACTTATCGCAATTTGTTTAAACCTTCTAATAAATTGGCCAGCCCCTACGCAGCCTTTGTGATGAATGTTGTTGCTGCGGATACTGATGAAGAGGCTCAGCATCTCTTTACCACCTTGCAACAGAATGTGATTCGCATGCGCCGTAATACTCGCGGTCAGTTGCCACCCCCCATTGATCGCTTGGATGACTTTTGCGAGCCTTATGAAAAGGTCACCGCAATGCACGCTTTGCAATGCTCGGCAGTTGGTTCAATCGAGACGGTGAAAAAAGAGATGCAACGCTGGATGGATTTAACTGGCGCTAATGAGGTGATTGTGACCGGGCAAATTTTTGATCATCAAGCCCGCTTAAGATCTTTTGAAATTGCCGCTGAGGCAGCCCACAGCTTGCGTTTGAAGGTGGCGGCTTAAGCCATAAATGAAAGATAGTCGCTGGTAATCAAGATTTCTGCTGGAGCAGCTTTACGAGCAAGCTTGAGAACCGCATGATCTTTGCTCATTAAGACTGAGGGTTTTAGGGTATAGGCAAGATTGATGAAGATTTGATCATCGGGGTCTTGGCACTGCCAAGGTGCCATGGTCAGCTGCGCCTCTTCTATGCTTTTACTGAGTGATAACCATTGCTCAAGAATCTTTTGTTGTTGATGACATTCCAGCGCAAACAATGGTCGAGCAAGAACATCTGCTAACTCTGCTAGAGCACTCTTGCAGGTATATGCCTTAATCTGTTGATCAAATAATGCAGTTCTTAGAGGCAATGCTCTTTGATCCTCAAAGACAAAGACATCAAGCAGAATGTTAGTGTCTAAGATCAGGGCTTTCATCAAGGCGAAGGAATGGCTTATGTATTGGCACGCCAAACTTCAGGAGTAATGGTGACTTGGCCTTTATCAGAAGAGACATACACTTCGCTATCCTGAATATTGACGTGAATGACCATGCTGCGCTCAACCAGCTTGTTTAGCTCTTCAGCTTGCTCTGCTGGGATAGAGATGACCTGGAGATTTCGAGCACGCGTGAGCTTGTTGGCAATGCCATCCCACCAGATTTTGCTTGTGTGACCGCCATAGCAGTAAACAATTACTTGCTCGGAACGACCGCAGGCTTTCAAGATACGGCGTTCATCCGGTTGTCCAATCTCAATCCAGAGTTCAATCGCATCCGTGAGGTCTTTGACCCAAAGATCGGGTTCATCGGTATCGCTGAGACCCTTAGTAAAGGTTAGGTCCTCTCGGGCCTGAAGGGCAAAAGCCACCAGCCGAACCATCATGCGTTCTTCGGTTTCTGAAGGGTGTTTGGCGATTGTTAAAGAGTGACTGCCGTAATAGTGGCGATCTGAATCGGCGACATGAAGGTCGACTTTATAAATAGTTGCGCGTAGAGCCATAGCGCATTATCGCCCTGAAAGGGATTGGGTTCCATTACCGGTATCATTTTAAGAAATCAGCCTATTGATGGAGTGCTTCATGAAGATTGCTGGCTTATGCCGAAAACTGTGTTTGGGGTTGTTAGTGACTGGCTTGTCTCTGAGTGGTTTGGTCGGCTCAGCGCTAGCGGCAGAGGTCTGGCCCAGTAGGCCAATCAAAATTATTGTTCCGTTCTCTCCTGGTAGCGTGCAAGATGCCTTGGCCAGATCCTTCTCTAATGAATTGGGCGCGGCACTTGGGCAGCCAGTTTTAGTCGAAAACAAAGCGGGTGCGGGCGGTACGGTCGGCACCGGTATCGTCGCTAAAGCTGCGCCTGATGGTTATACCTATGTCATGGCTGCCGCTAGCCACAACATCAATGGCACCTTGTTTTCCAAGTTGAGCTTTGATCCCATTCAGGATTTCACGGCAGCAGCCTATATTGGTACGAGTAGTTACATCTTGATGACCAATGCGGAATTTCCTGCAAAAACGGTCGCCGAGTTCATTGGTCTAGCAAAAGCAAAGCCTGGTCAGTTTAATTACGCTAGCGCTGGCAACGGGAGCGCATCACATTTGGCGATGGCGTACTTTGATAGTTTGGCGGGGATTGATTTGGTTCATATTCCTACCAAGGGAACTGGGGATGCAATTACGGAGTTATTGGCAGGGCGCGCTCAGGCCGTGATTGCGGCGAATGTGGCTGCACTGCCTTTTGCATCTGATCCACGGATTCGTTTCTTGGGGGTTTCTTCTGAGAAACCTTCGCCATTCGTGCCAGGAGTTCCTCCCATTGGAGCCACGGTCAAAGGATATGTATTTGATAGTTGGTTTGGGTTGTTAGCGCCAGCAGGGACTCCGAAGTCTGTTCTTGATCGGGTTTCCAGGGAAATGACTCACTTGCTCAAGCAGCCTGAAATCATCGAACGTATGCGCCGGCAGGGAATTGAAATTGGTAGCCTTAGCCCTAATGAATTCAATCAACTGTTGGTGAAGGATTACGACCGAATGGCTAACGTCGTGAAAAGCTCTGGAGCAAAAGCAGAGTAAGTCTAAATTACTGTGTATCGTAGAGTCCCATGATCCGTATTACTGAACTGCGCTTACCTATTGACCATCCTCCGGAAGCGCTGGAGGCGGCAATCCTCAAGCGTTTACATTTAGACCTTAAAGATCTTATTCGGTTTACGGTCTTTAAGCGTAGCTATGATGCTAGAAAAAATGTCGCGCTTGCGTTTATTTATACCGTCGATATATCGGTTAGGGATGAATCCAGTATTTTGCAGGCATTTGCCAACGATATTCACGTGAGGCCTGCGCCCGACACAAACTATCACTTTGTTGCTAAGGCGCCAGACGCTATTCAAGTAGGCAAAGCGCTTAGACCGGTTGTGATTGGTTTTGGCCCTTGCGGGATTTTTGCAGCCCTAGTCTTGGCACAAATGGGCTTTAAGCCGATTGTGTTGGAGAGAGGTAAGCCGGTGCGTGAGCGCACTCAAGATACTTGGGGCTTATGGCGCAAGAATGTGCTCAATCCAGAGTCCAATGTGCAATTTGGTGAGGGTGGTGCTGGCACGTTTTCAGATGGCAAGTTATACAGTCAAATTAAAGACCCTAAGTTTTACGGTCGCAAGGTCTTAAATGAGTTTGTGAAAGCGGGCGCTCCCCAAGAGATTCTGTATGTCGCTAAACCCCATATCGGCACCTTTCGTTTAGTCGGGATGGTGGAGAAGATTCGGGAAGAGATTATTGCTCTTGGTGGTGAAATTCGTTTTACTCAAAAAGTCATTGGGTTTGATATCGAGCATGGGCAAATTCAGGGAGTCAAGATTGAAGGACATCCTGATCTTCGAGCCAATCATGTTGTTTTGGCCTTGGGTCATAGTGCGCGCGATACTTTTCAGGCGCTTGATAATGCTGGCGTGTTTATGGAAGCCAAGCCATTTTCTGTAGGCTTTCGGATTGAGCATCCCCAATCGTTGATTGATAAGGCGCGCCTGGGGCCGCATGCCGGCAACCCGATGATTGGTGCTGCTGACTATAAGTTGGTGCATCACGCCAAGAATGGACGCTCGGTCTACAGCTTCTGTATGTGTCCTGGCGGGACGGTCGTGGCTGCGACATCAGAACCCAATCGTGTTGTGACCAATGGCATGAGTCAATACTCACGCAATGAGCGTAATGCAAATGCCGGGATTGTGGTGGGCATTACGCCGGATGATTATCCGGGTGGAGCAATGGCGGGTATTGAATTTCAAAGGGCGATAGAGTCCAAGGCTTATGTCTTGGGCGGTTCAACTTATGAAGCTCCTGGGCAATTGGTGGGTGATTTTTTGGCCGGCAAACCGTCTACAGAGTTTGGTAGTGTCTTGCCTTCTTATAAGCCTGGTGTGCATTTAACGGATTTAGCTGAAAGCTTGCCTGCTTATGCGATTGAAGCGATTCGGGAAGCCATTCCTGCTTTTGAGAAGCAAATCAAGGGCTTCTCCATGAAAGATGCTGTGCTGACGGGTGTGGAGACGCGCACCTCTTCACCATTGCGGATTACGCGCGGACCCAATTTGCAGAGCCTGAATGTGAAGGGGCTTTATCCTGCTGGTGAGGGTGCTGGTTATGCTGGAGGCATCCTGTCGGCGGGGGTGGATGGAATTAAAGTGGCAGAAGCAGTGGCGCTAGATTATTTATCTCAATCATTTTGATTCGATCGTTTTCATCTTATGAGTTCTACAGTAAGCACCTCATCTACTCCTGAAGCGGAAGTCTTATTTCATCCCGAGTTACTGCAGAAGTTTGATATTAATGGACCGAGATATACCTCTTATCCTAGCGCCGATCGTTTCCATAATGCATTTAATGAGGCAGACTATTTAGGTGCCTTGCAGCGAGTCGCCAAGATTAATGACCCTCTTTCCTTATATTTCCATCTTCCGTTTTGCCCCAACATTTGTTATTACTGTGGTTGCAATAAGATCATCACTAAGGATCACGGGCGAAGCGCGAAGTACATTAAATATGTAGCTAAAGAGATGGCGATGGTCACTGCCGCTATGGGTGTCCAGAAAAAGATTCCGGTAACGCAGTTGCACTGGGGTGGGGGCACACCAACTTTCTTGTCGCATGAAGAGATGACTGAGCTCATGTTTCATACGCGTGAGCATTTTGAGTTATTGCCTGGTGGTGAGTACTCCATTGAAATCGATCCGCGCCGAGTAACTGAAGCCGATATCGCTTTGCTTGCAGATTTGGGTTTTAATCGCATCAGCTTAGGAGTGCAGGACTTTAATCTAGCGGTTCAAGAGGCGGTCCATCGGGTGCAAACCGTGGAGGAAACACGGGCTGTGATTGACTGGTCCAGAAAGTATGGCTTTAAGTCGAGAAGTGTTGATTTAATTTATGGTCTGCCAAAGCAAACACCAGCGACCTTTAAACAGACGGTTGATTTGGTGCTGGAGATGAGTCCTGACCGATTATCGGTCTACAACTACGCCCACTTGCCCCATATCTTTAAACCACAACGCCGCATTGCAGAGGCGGAGTTGCCGGCTGCCGCTGACAAACTCAATATTCTTTCCAATACGATTGATCGATTAGCTCAGGCTGGCTATGTATTTATCGGGATGGACCACTTTGCCAAGCCTGATGATGAGTTAGCCGTTGCGCAAAAAGAAGGGAAGTTGCATCGCAATTTTCAGGGTTATTCCACTCAGGCGGAATGTGATTTGCTGGCTTTTGGCATTTCATCGATTGGGAAAGTGGATGATTGCTATTCACAAAATGTGAGAACCTTGGATGAGTATTACGCCGCAATTGATGATGGGCATTTACCAACATTAAGAGGAATGCGTTTAGACCAAGATGATCTTCTGAGGCGCGAGCTGATTGGAGAGTTGATGTGCCAATTTGCTTTAGATACCGAACAATTTGCTCAAGATCATGGGATCGTTTTTGCGAATTACTTTAAACCTGAATTAGAAGAGCTTAAAGACCTTGAGCGGGCCGGCCTGCTCGAATGGCATGGGTCTCGCATGGTTGTACCAATTAAGGGGCGTTTATTGGCTCGGCGTGTTGCCATGACTTTTGATCGTTACCTCAGAGAATCTCAAGCCCGCGGTACTTATTCCAAAGTACTTTAGATCTTCAAAGCAGATCAATTTGACCTAGATCAAATACTCTGGAAAACAGTGTTGCTTTTAAGCAGGGCTGAAAAAATCAACTCTCATGTGTTTGATGTAAGTCAAATCGATTAACCCCTCTCAATTTGAAAATGAACTTATCAAATTGATAACAAAAGAGGGAAATATTATGCGTCTTAAATCACTCGTTGCAGCAATGGCACTCGCGGCTTCACTTGCTCCAGTAGCCTCACAGGCTCAATCATCAAACGATAACCCATGGATGGTGCGTGTTCGTGCAGTTGATCTGCTTTGGCAGAATGGTCAGTCAGGTATTGCCCAGAGCAGCAATATCAATGCAAAGAATCAAAT
>CANGEC010000050.1 GCA_947452625.1 Burkholderiaceae bacterium | reverse complement strand
TAGCTTGTGCTTCTTCAATTAATTGTCGTGCATTACTAACAACTGTCTTGCTTGGACGATTTGAGATAAAGCGCAGCATATCTTGGGAGAGTTTTTCAAGGTCTAGTAATTGCTTGCGTAGTCGCTGCGCAAATTCTTTTGACATTTCTGGTGCCAGGTCGTCGTCGCAGAGGTGCGATGAGTAGAGTAGGGCGGTTGCTAATGGTGTGCGAAATTGATGGGCGATACCAGCTGCCATCTTGCCCATTGCGGTTAGGCGATTTTCTCTTTGCGTTTCTTGGTGCAAGGAAATGTTCGCAGTGATGTCTTGAATTTGAATAAAACTGCGAATGCCTTCATCAATGCGGATAACCTGTACCGTTTTTTGGGGTTTTGAGCTTGTGGACTCCAAATTACTAATAAGGTATTCGCCTGGTGCGATGGATGCTTGCCATTCCTTAGGAATTTGGAAGGATTGTCCTTGGTTCAATGAGGGTAAAAAATGCAAAACTGCCGGGTTATGTAGAAGGACGATATTGTTTTCTAGCAAGATCACGCCAGCCGGAATGGCGTTTAGCAAAATGGCTAGTCGTTGATTGGATTTTTGTAGCTCCTCACTGAGCTGATCAATCTTTTCTTGCAGGGCGCTTTGCTGGGCCTCGAGTTTTTGAGATTCCGCATAAAAA
This sequence comes from Burkholderiaceae bacterium, assembly GCA_947452625.1. GTDB lineage: Bacteria > Pseudomonadota > Gammaproteobacteria > Burkholderiales > Burkholderiaceae > Polynucleobacter. The sequence goes on along the minus strand of CANGEC010000050.1, from coordinate 11,230 downwards.
ATGGCAAAGGCCTCTTCTAGTCGCTGGGCATCTAGACTAGTATTGGTTATAGGGGATGAAACGGTTTCTGACTTGGTCAAGATTGTTATTGGGTTTTATGCAGCTATATTATGGGTGGCAATTTTTGCCTCTTTTTTCACAATATGGCCATAGAATATCAATATTTAGAGAAAATAGGCAAAAATGTTCTATATTTAGTGCTATTATCTTTTTAAAATTTATGCCTGATTTGACGGAAATGAGCCATTGAGCGAAGAAGCACAGCCCGGAATACAGGAAAGCGAAAAGGACGCGGCGGTAGTCAATATTGGCTCTAGACCGCAAGCCTCGGCTGTTCCAGCATCAGCCCCAAGGGCGGGCAAGGTAAAACTCCCCTCAAAATTGGCCGAACTTCAGATGCGCTTTGAAGCGCTAGGTATGCAGCAGCGTTTAATTGTTGCAGCAGCTCTTTTTTTGTTTATCTCCGCCTTAATCTTTGTGACGGTTGCTGGTCGCGCTAAAGATGATTATCGAGTCCTCTTCTCTAGCGTAAATGAGCGTGATGGTGCTGCTATTGTGGCTGCTTTGCAGCAAATGAATGTGCCGTATAAGTTTACGGAGGGCGGTGCGGCGATCTTGGTCCCAGAGTCATCCGTTTATGAAACTCGTTTGCGCTTGGCTGGTCAAGGTTTGCCAAAAGCCGGTAATGTCGGTTTTGAGCTGCTAGAAAACCAAAAAATGGGTACTAGTCAGTTTGTAGAGCAGGTAAATTATCAGCGTGGCTTGGAGGGCGAGCTAGCTCGCAGTATTAGCTCGCTGGCGCAGGTCAAATCTGCCAGGGTAATGCTAGCCATCCCCAAGCAGACGGCTTTCATGCGTGAACAAGAAAAACCCACGGCTTCTGTCGTGGTCACCATGCACCCTGGTCGTTTTTTGGATCCTCAGCAAGTCGCTGCCATAACCAATTTGGTGAGTTCTTCTGTGCCAAATTTAGGACCTGCCAATGTCACGATCGTTGATTCTGAGGGCAGTTTATTAGCGCCCAACCCTCAGCGGGCCATGGGGCTTGATAGCACCCAACTCAAATATGTCGCCGAGCTTGAAGGTGCTTTATCTAAGCGTGTACAGGCAATCTTGGAGCCGGTAGCTGGCAAAGAAAATGTACGCGCACAAGTTACGGTCGACATGGATTTTGGTGAGCTAGAGCGCACCGAAGAAACTTTTGGCAAAAATTCTCCACCGAATCAGTCATCGATTCGTAGTCAGCAAACCAATGAAGCAGCAAATCCTAGTACAGCAGCTTCCGGTGTGCCAGGGGCTTTAACTAATCAACCGCCAGCGAATGCGCAAGCGCCCATTAATGCGCCTGGAGGCGCAGCGGCTAACAATGGCCCACAAAACCTCAATGGGCCACCAACGAGCTCCAGCTCCAGTGCCAACAATATCAAAAAGGAATCGACTGTTAATTTTGAAGTTGATCGAGCGATTCAGCGTATTAAGTCTGAAAAAGGGCAGGTCCGTAGAGTCTCTGCCGGTGTTGTGGTGAACTACAAACAGCCAACTGGGGTGGATAAAGAGGGTAAGCCATTAAAGCCAGTTCCCTATAACGCTAAAGAGTTGGATCAGATTAATAATTTAGTGCGCGATGCGGTCGGCTATAACGAGCGTCGTGGGGATAGCGTGAGTGTTGCGAATATCCCATTTAAGGTTGAGCCAAATGATGAGCCGCCGTTCTATAAGCAACCTGGTGTCATAGAACTTAGTAAAGAGTTCTTCAAGTTTGCCATCATCTTAGGTTCGTTGGGCATTATGTTTTTTGGTGTGGTTAAGCCGCTACTCTTTCCAAAGAAAGTGGACGACGCCTTGGAAGAACAGCGCATTGAAGAAGAATTTGATGAAAAGATCAAGGCTGAAATGGCCCAGATGGATCCAAAACTGCGCGAGAAGCGGCGCATGGAAATGGAGCTATTGAAAGAGCGTCAGCGGATTGCCGAAGAGGAAGAGCGTCAGCGTATTGAAGAAGAGAAGAAGAAGATGGATGAAGAGCGTACTCGTCTAGAAGAAGAGAAAAAGAATGAGTATGAGTCGCTTCTTAAATATGCAACAGATTTTGTTGCTGAAAATCCAAAAGTGGTATCTGGCATCTTTAAAGAATGGTTGGCTGCAGATGCTGAGAAAACCAATACTGCAAACGCTGCAGCTGCAGCAGCTGCGGGTTGAGATAGAGAGTAAATATCATGGCTGAAGAAGAAGTCGCAGCACCGAAAAGCCTCTCGATTGCGGAGGCACTAAAAGAGGGTGTTAAGGGGGCAACTCAAACAGGTGCTTTAACCTTTGAGGAGCTCGATGGTGCTTCACGTGCTGCAGTGGTTCTATTGGCGGTTGGTGCGGAATCAGCGGCTAATGTATTACGCACCATGACCCCGTTTGAAGTGCAAAGATTGTCTGGAAAAATGGCGGTCGTGCGCTCTTTAAGTCGCGATTTGGTGTTACAAGTGTTGCGGCAATTTAAAGATGTCACGGAAAATAATTCTCAGGTAGCGTTTGACACCGATGACTTTATGCAGAACATGCTCACCAAAGCAATGGGTGCAGAAGGTGCCTCTGATTTGCTCGGTCGTTTGGAATCTACTCTCGATATGTCTGGTATTGAAACGCTCAAACGGATGGAGCCTGATGTTCTGTACGAGATGATTAAGGGTGAGCATCCTCAAATTGTTGCGACTGTCATGGTTTTCTTAGAGCCTGGTCAGGCGGCTTCAGTGCTTAAACTCTTCCCGGATGATTTACGCAACGAATTAATTTTGCGTATTGCCTTGCTAGAAAAAGTTCAGCCTGCTGCTCTGAAGGAATTAAACGAAGTGATGTCACGTTCTGCTGGCCCGGATGCGGACTTCCGCAGAAGTACTGTTGGCGGTGTTGTGCCTACTGCTGAAATTCTCAATATGCTCTCTGGTGGCTTGGATAAACAAGCACTCAAAACCATTCATGACTTTAATTCTGAACTGGCTGATGCTATTCAGGAGAAGATGTTCGTCTTCGAAGATTTCAACGATATCGAAGATCGTTCTTTACAAACCTTGCTCTTAGAGGTGCCGCAAGAAACATTGGTCATGGCGCTCAAAGGCGCAAGTCCAAAACTGCGCGAAAAACTATTTAAGAATATGGCTAAGCGTGCGGCTGATGGCGTGCGTGAAGATTTGGAAACAAGACCGCCAGTCAAGGTGCAGGAAGTTGAAGAAATGCAAAAAGAAGTTATTCGTATCGCTCGAGCCTTGGCAGAAGAGGGTCGCATGATTATGGAAAGGGGCAAGTCAGCCGATGCCTTCCTCTGATGAGGACTCCTTGCTGACGAGGTGGGAGCCCCCCTCCTTTGATCCTCCAAAGCCCCCCAAGCCTCCTAAGGTTCCGCCCGTTCTTTACCCTACGGTTGAGGAAGTGCAAGCTATTCGTGAAAATGCGCACAAAGAGGCTTATGAGCTAGGCAATAGCCAAGGCTTTGTTGAAGGTCGCGATGCTGGATACAAAGAAGGAAAAGAATCTGGCTATCGCGAAGGTTATCAGCAAGGCTATGCCGATGCTGTTGAAGAAACACATCGCCTGCAGAATGCTCTTGGCCAGCTGTTAGAAGTGCTTACGGGGATGCCAGAAGCTATTGCGCAGCCGTTGACAGAATTTAGTTATGAGACTGCAGCTCGTTTGGCTGCCAATGTTTCTATGGAGCGCGCTCCTTTTGTTGCAGCAGTACAAGAAGCGCTCATGCGTTTGCCTCGTCCCGGTGAGAACCTCTACTTGCGGCTGAATGCCGAAGAAGTTGAGACATGGAAAAAAATCGTGGATGATCCGGGTCTACCATTTAACTGCACCATTTTGATCGATGCCGATGTAAAGCCCGGCCATGCTTATGTTGAAGTTAGTGGTGCGCGTATTGATGTAGGTGTGCAAGCGCGTCTTGCATTAGTCAGGGCTGCGTTGGGTCTGGATCGTAATTCTGCCGAGCTCGAGTTAGATGGGCAAGTGAGGTCTGACGTGAAAGCTCCCACCTCAATTGCGGTATCCAATGTAGCAGAAGAAGTTCAATTCGAAGCTGCCAATGCATTTGAGGATCGCGGGTTTTCTGATGAGGGGTTGTTGAATGCACCCCTCACATCTTCTGATGATGAGGTAAAACCAGAGTGAGTCATTTGCAACCAGCTGAGTTGGCGAATCAGTTAGAGATGCGAAGGCAGCACTTACTTGAAACACCGCTGTCGATTCGTGAAGGTAGATTAAAGCGTGTTTCGGGGATTGTGCTTGAGGTAGAAGGTTTGCCTATGAGTATCGGGACTGGTGCAACAATTCTTTCTGAGTTGGGCGGCAAAACATATGATGCGGAGTGCATTGGGTTTAATGGTGCAATTACTTATCTCATGCCCATTGACGCTATGGAGGGAATTTCTCCAGGCGCGCTAGTGTATCCCGCAAATACCCCCTTTAATTCTGGCAATGGTTACACCTCCAATAGCATTGGCGACCCGTTGCCTATTGGCGAGAGTTTATTGGGTAGAGTGGTTGATGGTCTTGGGCGCCCAATTGATGGCAAGGGATATGGCGAAAAGCAATTGAGTCCGTATATTCAAAGGACTTTAAATCCGCTCGATCGAACGCCGATCCATGAGCCCTTGGATGTGGGTATTCAAGCAGTCAATGGCTTATTGACAGTTGGTCGTGGTCAGCGCGTCGGAATCTTTGCAGGCTCTGGTGTGGGCAAAAGTGTTCTTCTTGGCATGCTAGCGCGCAACTGCGTAGCTGATGTGATTGTGATTGGCTTGGTTGGCGAGCGTGGTCGTGAAGTTAGGGAGTTTTGTGAGGATACCTTGGGGCCTGAATCGTTTCAACGTGCCGTTGTCGTGGCGGCGCCTGCTGATGCTTCTCCGTTGGCCAGATCAAAAGGCGCCTCTTATGCAACTGATGTCGCTATTTGGTTTCGAGATCAGGGAAAGCATGTCGTTTTAATTGTCGACTCTTTAACCCGCTATGCCATGTCTTTGCGGGAGATCGGTTTGAGCTTGGGAGAGGCGCCGGTTGCGCGCGGTTATCCCCCAAGTGTTTTTGCTCGAATGCCTGAATTGGTGGAGCGTGTTGGCAATGGTGCCAATCCTGATGGTTCGATTACGGCGTTTTATACCGTTTTGCTAGAGGGTGACGATACGAATGACCCTGTTGCTGATACTGCGCGCGGAATCTTGGACGGCCATTTTTTCCTTTCTAGAGAATTGGCTGATAGTGGTCACTATCCTGCGATTGATGTGGAAAAGTCGATTTCTCGAGTTATGCCGAAGGTGGTTTCGAAAGAGCATTTGCTCTCAGCGCGTCGCATCAAGCAGTTATATAGTCGCTATATGCGTGGTAGAGATTTAGTATCCATGGGAGCCTATATTGCTGGTTCGGACCCAGATTTGGATGCTGCCTTGCAGGTGTGGCCCAAAATCCAAGCCTTTTTGCAGCAAGACGCTGATGTGGCTATTCCCATTGAGCAAACTGAACAGCTCTTATTTCAAATTGCACCACCGACAGCATAACTAGACCCCTGACTCAATCATGTCTGCAATTGAACTGCTACTTAGGCTGGCCAAAATTCGAGAAGATCAGGCAATGGCTCGGGCTAAACGGGTTGCAGGACAAATGAATCAAACAAAAGCCTTTAAAAATCAAGTACTTGATTATGCAAAAGAGTATGAAATTCAAATGCTCGATGGTGGCAAAGTTGGTACCTCAGTAGCTTTTATCCAGGACTCTAACGCTTTTAGAGAGAAGCTGATTGCCAGCTCTTTAGAGATGGATAGTCAAATCAATGGCCTCACCCAAGCCTCTGAAGAAACCTTAAAAGTGGCTACCCAGGCCAGAATGCGTACGCGTGGCCTTTCTAAATTGGTAGTAAAAAAGCGCCTTGAAGAGCGAAAAAAGCGTGCTAAATCAGAGCTTAATCAATTCGAGGACAACTTTTCCGCAAGGCTTAATCTCCAAACTGGCACGAAAGATGCATAGTAAGTACTGTCTTGTTTGGAGAATTTATGTCGGCAGCAGTTTTAACCCACGTGCATGCAGCTAGAAGCGCCAATAGCGCCTCTACAAAATCAGGCCTTATGCCTGGTGGCTCTGCTACGCCCGCGGATACTGCGAGCTTCTTAGATGCGCTTGATCAAGCTTTAGGAAGTCGACAGGTAAGCGCCCCCTCTAACTTAGTACTTCAGCTAGCAAACGGCCAAAATACCGGGCAAAATTTGCCGCTATTAAGTAATCAAGCTCAAAACTCTGCAAATATTTCCGATCCAATGCAGGTGCTGATGGCCCAATTGGCTGCCCAAGGCTTGGTAAATCAAAATGCTCAAAATGCTCAAAATTCAAATCAGGCCAGCACCCTAAATTCTTTGAATCAAGCACAAGCTCTGCAAAACCTTGCTTTAGGAAAATCTTTAGCGGCTAATCAAGGTAATTCGTTGCAGCAGCTTGATCCTGGACAGGCATCGATGATCAGTATTGCGTTAGCTAAAGCCCTACGCTCCTCCGGCAAAGATCTTAATGCTGATACCCAAAATCAAGCGGCCTCCTTACTGGCTTCTTTGCAGCAAGCGGCCTTAGCCAATCAATCTACTCAGGACTCTGGTCAGTCGCTATCCCAAGTTGCTAGTGCTATTCAAAGTTTGGCGCAAAAAAATGGGATTACTTTGCCAGCAGATCTTCAGCAGCGTTTGGCTGATCTGGCGAGCCAGGGCAATGCTGGGTCGATTAAATTGCTCGGCATTCAATCGGGTTTAGCCAGCTCTGATGCGAACAAGCTTAGTGCCTTGGATTTAGCTAAATCTAATAGCGCTCAAAATTTAGCGGATGCGAAAGCTCCCAAATCTTTAAGCGCCACTATAGATAAGTTGCAAAAAGGTAAGACCTTGGATACCGCATTTGGGTCAAATGGTGTCGTAACGACAGCCGGTAAAAGCGCTTTGAATAGGGCGGATTTAACTGGCGATGTGCATTCTGCGGTTTTAAAAGGGGCTGGAACCGGTTCCAAGTCTTTGGATGATGGTTCGCAGGCTGTTGCCCCTGACTTGAAGTCGGCCAAAGAATCTGTCGATGCTGTTGATTTGGCAGCTGCCAATCCCTTTGCAGGCGCTTTAGCTCGCGCCGATGCGCTGGCAACACCCAATAATCATGCGGTTACGGTAAAAGCTTCTGAATTATCTTTGGCTAGTGGACCGCTACATACAGAGGTTATGAGTGCTGCCAAGTCGGGCGGGGGTAGGATCATGTTGGAGTTAACCCCTCCTGAGCAGGGTACGATTCGCATTGATTTGCACATTAACCAAAATGGCCAGGCCCACCTCATTGTTGAGGGAGCTAGCGATGCTACAAAATCTCGCCTAGATCAGGGAGGTCAGAATTTAAAGAATGAATTTGCTCAAATGGGCCTGAATTTATCTTTAGATTTAAGACAGGGCTCCGGGTCTCAGCAGGCTCGCGATCAGGGGTTTAACAATGCCCGCCAATCTTTTTATGCCAACGCAAATACCGCTTCACAAAGCCTTAACTCAGCAATAACACTCACAAACTCAGTATCGGGTGATAATAGGGTAAACAGCAGTACAGTCCATCTGTACGCTTGATATTATTGAGTAAAGAGGAATAGTAATGGCTGATGAAGAGCGCGTTGAACCTACCTTAGATCCAAATACTGCCGCCCCCCAGGTGGCTGCTCCTGCCAACTCAGTCGGACAAGATTCTTCTGATGAGGCCCCCAAGCCAAAAGGTAAGGGTAAGTTGCTGATTATTATCGGCATAGTTGTTGTAATAGCCGCAGCTGTTGGTGGTTATATCTATATGCAGCACAAGGCAGAGGCTCACAGAATTGCAGAGGAGGAGGCAAAGCGTCCAGAAAATATCCTCAAAAAGCAATTGATGGAGCGCAAAGAAAATGCGCCCCCCATTTATATTCCTCTAGAGGAAATGGTGGTAAATCTACCAGGTCGTGGTGGCGAGCACTATTTGCAGACTAAAATTGTGCTGAGAACAAATGATTCTTCTACTGAGGGCAAGATTAAAGACTTTATGCCTGTGATTCGAGACAAAATTATTACTGTCTTATCTTCACGCCAAATGCAGGAATTGGCAACCGTAGAGGGTAAAGTTATGATGGCGCGTGAAATTGCTTTGGTGATTAACTCCATCATCGCCCCACAATTGACCGCAATTTATGTGTTGCAACAGCAGCCCGGTACAGCAGACATGCAAAACCTTGAGCGAATTGGCGCCGTACCTAAGGAAACTTCATCTGGTCAAAAAATTACTGGTGAAGCAGCTAGAGCAGCCGCTGAGTTTTGGAATGTAACTGAAATGGATTTGCCAGTGCAGGCAGTGTTGTTTAGTTCTTTTGTGATGCAGTAATCAACCACCTTAGAAAGTCCATTTAGGAAATCATGGCGGCAGAGGAAATCAATGTCGAAATGAACATTGACGCTGAAGATCAGCGTGCGATGTTTGATAAGTCCAAGATTATTGCTCGGCGTCGCATGCCGACCTTGGAGCTTATCCATGAACGTTTCAGTCGTGCGGTTCGCCTAACCCTTTTTAATATGATTCGTGCGCCGATTGAGGTGCAGATGCATCTTCCGGTTGTTAAGAGTTATCAAAAATTCGTAGATGAATTTCCGGAGCGGACGAACATTAATATTGTTGGTATTCGTCCTTTACGTGGGGTGGGCTGTTGGATTGTGGATCCCGGGGTGGTCTACATTGCAATTGACAATATGTTTGGTGGCGAAGGGCGCTTAGCCCCGCGCTTAAACTTGCGTGAATACACTGCAACCGAGCTGCGCATTATTCGCCGTTTAGTTGACGCCTTTTTGAATGAGTATGAAAAAGCGTGGAAGTCTGTTTACGAAATTAAATTTGACTTCATGAGGCAGGAAACCAATTTTGGTTTCGCAAAGATCACTTCTCCTGGTGAGATGGTGTTGCATTCAAAATTTACCATTGAGATTAATGGTCGCCCTGGCGACATCGACTTATGTATTCCATTTTGGGTGCTTGAGCCAGTTAAAAGTATTTTGTATAACAATATGCAGGGCTTTGCAACTGAGCCAGACCAGCATTGGACCGATCTTTTAAATGATCAAGTGCATGAGGCGCCAGTGACTGCTGTAGCAGTACTGGCTCGCAAGCAAATGCTTTTGAGGGAGATTACGTCTTTATCTGTTGGCGATATTATCCCAATTGAAATTAGCGATCCTGTAACTGTGTATGTGGATGGGCTACCCGTCATTAAAGGGCAATACGGCACTAAAGATGGCCGTTATTCTGTGAAAGTGGGCACCATCCAGCATCCCGCTGAATTCTTAAAGAGCCCCTTAGAAAGTGCCCGCCTAGGGCCAAGTATGATGCGTAGCGCTGAAAAAGGAGAGCTTTATGAGCAGCTACCAGATGCTGCACAAAGTCACCCAGAAAACCTAGCGCCGATGGCTGCTGGAGATACAATGAGCACAATAGCTGATGGCCTAGTGCCGGACAGCCCTAATGCATAAAGAAGGCGGAGAATAAAAGGATCACAATGGCTGAAAATGACAACGATTTAGCGAAATCGCTTACCAGCACTGACGTATCCGGTTCATTGCGCAAAGCCACCTTTAATAATCTTGAAGACGGTTCTAGGGCTGGCGCCGACTTTAATGAAATAGATTTAGTGATGGATGTTCCCGTGCAGGTCACGGTTGAACTCGGTCGTGCCAAAATGCAAATTCGTAATCTTTTGAATTTGACTTATGGCTCTGTCATTGAACTAGATATCTTGGCGGGTGAGCCATTGGAAGTAGTGGTAAATGGCTGCTTAGTAGCTCAAGGCGAAGTGGTCATCGTGAACGATCGTTACGGTATCCGTTTAACGGACATCGTAACGCCAGCAGAGCGACTTCGTAAAATCAACCGCTAATCTGACATGGGCTCCTCGGTCGGAGGTATGTTGCTTTTCTCATTTATTTGGCTTGCATTGGCAGCGGCACTCATTTGGGTAGTTGCGTACCTTGTAAAGCGCGACTCTGCAATGCGCGCAAGTAATCCCCATGTGATGATTTTGGCGCAACAAGCGCTTGGCCCCCGTGAGCGGGTATTGGTATTAAATGTGCTTAATCGAATATTGGTCGTTGGACATACGCCGTCACAAATTACGCTCATAACTGAATTAGAGCCAGAGGATGTGGCCAATTTAAAACCTCAAATAGCTAGCGTAGATTTTGCTAACAACTTAAGACAATTTGTTAAAAGGAAACTAGGTTGAAGCGCAAAATATTTTGGTGGTCGATCGCAATTACAGCCCTTATCGGGCTGTTTCCTTTATTTGCATGGAGTCAGACGCTGCCTTTAGTGACGGCTAAGCAAAGTGGTGGTGGCACTATTTATGCTGTGCCAGTAGAAACGGTGATTGCGCTAACTGCACTGAGTTTTTTACCGGCAGCTTTAGTGCTGATGACGAGTTTTACACGCATTTTGATTGTCTTTTCTTTATTGCGTCAAGCATTGGGTTTAACAACCATGCCCCCAAATATCGTCTTGATTGGACTTTCTTTTTTCTTGACCTTATTTATTATGAATCCTGTCTTTGAGGTGATTTATCAAGATGCTTACCAGCCCTATGCTGCTGGCAAGATGGGCTTTCCTAAAGCGGTTGAGGTAGGGGCTAAGCCTTTAAAAGAATTTATGCTAAAACAAACCCGCAGGGATGATCTAAATCTTTTTGCCAAAATGTACGGCAAGGAAATAGTCGCTCGTGAAGATGTACCATTTACAGTATTGATTCCTGCGTTTGCGATTTCAGAAATCAAGACTGGATTTTTAATTGGCTTTGTTATTTACCTACCATTTTTGGTGATTGACTTTGCCGTCGCTAGTATTTTAACGTCGTTGGGTATGGTCATGGTTTCCCCAATGATGTTTTCACTCCCGCTAAAGTTGATTGTTTTTGCGCTCGCAGATGGTTGGGCGTTGCTTTCTACTTCCCTTGTGCAAAGTTACATCAACTAGGCATCATGGAAAGCGGAGTTATCCTCGACTTAGTTTTTCAGGCTTTAAGGATGGCAGCTATTTTAGCGGGCCCCATATTGATGGCTTTGCTAGTAGTTGGGCTAGTGATTGGTATTTTGCAAGCGGCCACATCCGTCAATGAATCAACGGTTGCTTTTGTTCCAAAGTTGATTGTTTTTGGCGTCGTCATTCTGTTAATAGGTCC
>CANGEC010000049.1 GCA_947452625.1 Burkholderiaceae bacterium | reverse complement strand
TGGAAAAGCCCGGGAGAGATCCGAGACCGGAGTTTACAACTGCAACCTTTAAAGACGGTATTGAAAAGGTGAGCGATCTAAAGCCAGAGATGATTTTAGAAGGCGTTGTAACCAATGTGGCAGCCTTTGGAGCTTTTGTGGATATTGGTGTTCACCAAGATGGCTTAGTGCATATCTCTGCCTTATCCAATACTTTTGTAAAAGATCCCCATAGCGTTGTCAAAGCAGGGCAAGTTGTGAAAGTAAAAGTGCTTGAAGTCGATGAGAGGCGCAAGAGGATTGCACTCACGATGAGGCTGAGTGATGAGGCCCCCAAAGCTAATTCTGGAGAGAGAGCGGCGCCAAATGCTAGGTCAAATAATTCAAGACCCCAAGAGCCGAGAAAACCGCAAGAGGATCGACGACCCCCAATCAATAACGCAATGGCCGAGGCTTTGCGTAAGTTGAAAGGTTAGCGATATCTTCTGATGAGCTCTTCTAAAGAAAAAGCATCATTCTTTTTTCGTAATTGATTGATGTTTTTTCGAAGTTCAGCAATCTCTTTGGGCTTTAGTTTCCCCAATTTCTTTTTATCTACCCCATAGGTATCGACTAAAAACCGAATGCCTGAGCTCGATACGATATAGCGAATGATGGCATACGCTAGGATTAATAATCCAGAGAGAATGGCTAGTAACATTTACTTTAAGAACGCATCGTAAAAAGTTTTGATGGTTAAGGCTGATACGGAAATAAAGAAGGCTTTCCGAATAAAGCCATTACCGTGTTTAATGGCGATTTTGCTCCCAATTTGACCGCCCGCAAAGTTCGCGACGGCCATAAAGATGCCTAATTTCCAATCAACATAGCTCATGTAAAAGAAAACACACAGGGCCCCCAGATTAGAGGCGATATTCAAGAACTTGGAGGGTGCGGCAGAACGCAGAAAATCAAAGCCCAAGACCCTGGTATAGAAAAGTTTGTAAAAGGCACCCGCTCCAGGCCCCAAAAAGCCGTCATAAAACCCAATCAAACCAGCGCCCGCTGAGGCAATCGCATTTTGCTTGTGATGTTGATGGCGAGGCGCATGAACCAAACCAGCATTGGACTTGATATTAAAAATGAGCAAAGCCACCAGGAAAAAAGGTAGTGCGCTACGCAGCCATTGATTGGGTATTTGGGTGACTAGATAGGCGCCACCAACCGATGCTAAAAAGGCTGCAGTCGAGGAGATGATGACCAGTTTCCAGGGGCTTTTGTTAGCTCTGGCATATTGCATGGCAGAGCCGGCGGTACCAATAATCGAAGCAACTTTATTGACGCCCAATAGGCTAGCAGGAGCAATCCCCGGTAAAACTGTAAATAAGGCAGGCACTTGAATCATGCCGCCCCCGCCAATGATGGCATCAATGAGACCTGCGAGCAGGGCGCATAAGGCTAAGAGGCTGAGGTCAAAAAAGGAGAGATCGAACATGCAAAGGGTTTATTTTAGTGTGGTTTGCGACTTGATGACCATCTTTGACGCCATTCAAAGCCTGCCTGAATGGTGATGGCAGCGATGATCGAAATCAAGCAGGCTAGCCATGGGTTCAGATCTTTCAACAGCAGGGCATAACAAAAAAAGTACCCAACAAGTGAGTAAAGTCCCCGTACCATTCCGCGATACATGTTGCCTACTTGTGATGCGCCATATTGGGTGTGGGTAAATACCGCCAAGACAGAACCAATCACTGGGAACATGGCAAGCAAGCCACTCCAAGAGCTTCCCAAAAAGGGCGCAAGAGTAGTAATGCTGACGGTGAGAAATGCTCCAGCCGCCATGCGTAGCGGGAGATCGTATTTGCTGGGTTTACCAGGCGCAAATGATTCCGGCTTGGGAAGTAAGAAAGGAGTGAGGATTAAAGTAATGATCGCCAAAATGGTGGCGGCAAATTGAGAGAAGTCAATTTTCGCTAAGATCAATGCCACCAATAACCACACGCTCAAAGCACAGCAATAAGAAATCAACCAGTTGAATCGGGTGCTACTCCAGCAATAGGCAATACCAAACAACATAATGGCAGCGCATGATGCCAAGGCCAGGGCGGTGGTTTGAATGGCGAATGGAGCGCCTTGCTCAAGGGTGATAAAGAAAATAATGGGGCCACCAACAATCGGTAAGCCGCCTAGCAGCCCGGCGATTCTGGGCCCCCATCGGCGTCCTGCTAATGTTATGAGGCCAATAAAGCAAGGGACGATGATGAGTTTAAGTAGGAGCACTCCCGAATTATAGGAAGAATAGCTAAGGTGTGCTGTACTTTGGTCTGCTGAGGTAGGGGCTTGGATACCTATTCGTGAGGTCGAACTGTGACGGCGACCTTCATGGCATGGTTTGCACCACCATGAATCACCCCGCGAATTGGGGAAACATCTGAATAATCTCGACCTTCAGCTAGATGAACATAGTCGGGGCCTGGCGAGCCATAGCCCCAGCGATTATTGGTTGGATCAAGATCGCACCAAACTCCTTGAGTCAGATTGCCTTGGCTATTGATAGCGGGAATATAAACCGATACCCATGCGTGAGATGCATCGCCACCAATTAGTCGAATCTGGCCAGGCGGTGGTGTCGTGAGAATGTAGCCACTCATATATTTTGCAGGCAAGCCAATGCTGCGTAGTGCGCTAATCATGATGTGTGCAAAATCTTGGCAAACACCCTCACGTTTTTTGAGAGCTTCGAGAGCGGGAGTGTTCACGTCGGTACTTTTGCTGGCGTAGTGAAACTCACTATAGATACGTCCCATTAAATCAATGGCTGCTTCCAGAATTGGTCGTCCATTAGTAAAGTTGGCTCTAGCAAATTCACTAAATTCTGGTCTTGGGCTAATCAATGGGGAGGCAAATAAAAACTCAGAGGCAGGATCCCATTGCATCTTGGAGTGATAGCGAAAGTATTCACGTACATCTTCCCATGGTGCAGAAGCGGTAGTTAGTGCATGTGTTGGTAGCTTGGCGATTGTTTGTATTAGTGATTTTGCTGAGATGAGTAATTCACTATGCCTATTCTGGAGTGAGAAGTAGGTGCAGATGTTTCCGTAGCTATCAGTATGTTCGGTTTGTCGTGCTGGTGGTGGATTAATGGAGATTACCGTGTTAATAACTTCTTGTGTTGCGGATGTAGGGGGTTTGAGATGGGTGATATGTTGAGCAATCTCAACATTTGGCTCGTAACTGTATTGAGTCTCGTGAATAATTTCGAGTAGCATGTTTTTATGTTTGAACGCTATAGTCTATTTGGTGGATGAGATGGAAGTAGCGCGCACTAATCTCATCTGATACATTCCACGTAGCTTGCGAGAGGTTTTTTAAGCAGTCCTTCAGGTTCTGCAGATTGCCAGCTTCATTGGTGGCAATCAGATTTTCGAGACTGTCATTTTGAAGATTGGGAACGCTTTTCGTTAACTCATCAGGGGCATCTCGATCCGTGCCTGCCAATTTTGCCAGTCTTGATCTTAAAGATTTGGCAACCCAGGCCAGTGAACGAGGATTTTCATTGTCAAGCACCAAAAGATCAACAAGTGCAGTAATTTCTCGACTCTGTTGATGCTGCGCATGAAAGGTAATGGTGCTGTCAAATAAGGATAGGAGGGCGATAAAGCCAGAACCATCAGTCTTGGGGTTAAGCAGTAAGCCGCAGGTAATTGCTTGATCTAAGGCACTCGTTAAAAATGAGAGGCGTTCAATATGACGTCCGATAGCCAGTAACTGCCAACCATCATCGCGTGTCATGCGATCGGTTTGGGCACCCGTAATCGCAGCCAGAGAGTTATTGGCCCGACTTAATGCTTCGATCGCAAGTGAGCTCGAGTATTCCTGAAAGGTCCCAGCTTTATGGCAATCGGCTTGGAAATTTTCAATGCAATGATTAATCGCAATCCATTGCTCGGTTGAGAGTCGCTCACGAATATTAGAAGCGGTGCGTTTCATAGCATTGAGATTAAAGCCTACGCTAGTGGCGTGCTCATGATGGTTGAGACAATCAATCAAAGTTCTCTCAAAAATGCGATGACGCTGATGGTGTTGGTCTTGTTGGGATGGAACGCCTTCAGGTACTAAGCCATATTGAATACAGAGCGTTTCTAACCAATGCCACAGCTTAGTTGAGGGAATATATTCATTGTTGATGCTCTCTAAATAGAGTTTGGCTAGGCGCAGAATATTCTCACTTCTCTCAGTGTATCGACCAAACCAATATAAATTCTCGGCGGCTCGACTGGTCACTATCCGTTTACGTTGAATCGGAGGGTGCTGTAGATCCTGTGACAAATGATTTTCCGTTGTTATTTTTTGCTGGCTTTGAACCCAAACATCTGCGCTACTGCCGCCGCGTTGCATTGAAGCAATTCCGGAATCTGACACGGCAATTCTTGCTAAACCTCCAGGCAACACCTGCCAGCTATTGATTCCGTTGCTCAGGGCAAACACTCGAAGCATGTAGGAGTGCGGCTCTATGAGTGAGGCATCGTTTAGATTAAAAGCATTGAGCCAAGTTGGCATTTGTGCCAAGGGGATATAAGTTTGCACCGTATGCTCATCTGGTTGGCGCGTAATTCTGCCAACCCATTCATCGAGTTGGGCTTGATTAAGATTTCCACCAAGAGTGGAGTCGTAGTTTTCGTGCCCCACAGAGCGAGGGTAGGTGGGTTTAATGGCGCTATGACCAAGATTGGGAATCGCAGCCTCTAATGCAGCGCGTTCTCCACACCACCAAGTATCCATGGCGGGCAACTGAATTTTTTCTTTGAGTAAAAATTCGCTAATGGCTGGTAGAAAACCCAGTAAGGCAGGTGATTCAAGAAAAGCCGATCCTGGGGTGTTCGCGAGTATTACGTTGCCAGCCCGAATTGCCTGCAAGAGTCCTGGCACTCCCAGGGTGGAGTCTGCCCGTAACTCTAGGGGGTCTAAGAACTCATCATCTAGGCGTTTCAATAAAACATGTACGGGTTCTAGGCCTTTGACTGTTTTCAGAAACAGGTGCTGATCTCTTACTGTGAGGTCTCCACCCTCTACTAAAGTAAGACCTAGATAGCGTGCAAGATAAGCGTGTTCAAAGTAGGTTTCGTTATAGGGTCCAGGCGTCAGTAAGACGATGTGTGAGTTTGTGCCAGCAGGACTTTGGGACTTTAAAGTATCAATCAGGTCGCGATAAGCATTAGCTAAGGGCGCAATATCCATTCGTTCATAAGCTTTTGGAAACTGTCTAGCTATTAGGTTCCGGTTCTCCAGAAGATAGCCTAGGCCGGATGGTGCTTGAGTGCGCTGAGAAATCACAGACCATTGACCATTGGGGGTTCGCGCTAAATCAAAGGCAATGATATGGAGATGCTTATTGCCGACAGGTTTAATGCCGCGCATGGAGCGTAAATATCCGGGGTGTCCATGGACTAAGGCGGCAGGGATTAAACCCTCTTTTAAAAGATGCTGAGGGCCATAGATGTTAGTAATGATGCTCTCTAGCAAATGCGCGCGCTGTAAGATGCCCGATTCAATTTCTTGCCAAGCTTTGACGTCAATAATTAAGGGAAATAAATCTACTGACCAAGGTCTTTGTGGACCATATTCATCAGCATATACGTTATAGGTAATACCGTTATCGCGGATCTGGCGATTGAGTTCTGCGGTCCGTTGATCTAGGTCCGCAAGGCCAGTGGGTTCTAGTTGCTCAAAAAAGGTTTTCCAATGAGGCAGCAGCGTAGCAGTGTTACCACGCAGCTCATCAAAATGCCCCTCTTTTGCTCTGGGTGATAACTGAGAAACCTCATCCACGACTGATGGGTGAGGGGAGGCTTTTGGAGAATCGGCTTGTGATGGGTCCACGCCTGATTGTCTCATTGCCGAAGATCTAGTGTGAATGGGAATTCACGGCTAGCTTGCAGTCCAATATTAGCTTGAATATTTTCAACTTTTCCCGGGGTGTGACCCATGCGGAAGAAGCGTGACAGCCTTCTGCTTTCGGCCTCAAAGGCGTTAATTGGAAAATTATCGTAATTTCGGCCACCAGGATGAGCTACGTGATATTGGCAGCCGCCAACAGAGCGTTTCATCCAGGTGTCAACCATATCAAAGACGAGGGGGACGTGAACATCAATGCTCGGATGCAAGCTAGAGGGTGGGTTCCAGGCTTTATAACGCACTCCCGCAATATATTCTCCAGCGACACCTGTCGGCTGGAGGGGTAGAGGCTCGCCATTGCAAGTGATGGTGTAGCGACTTTGATTTAAGCCGGTAACTCTAACCTCAATTCTTTCAAGAGAGGAGTCAACATAACGAGCCGTACCACCTGCAGCACTTTCTTCTCCCATAACATGCCAAGGCTCTAAAGCATTGCGCAGGGTAATTTCTGTGCCCATGGTTTGCACTTGTCCAATTAAAGGAAAACGGAATTCTAAATGAGGTTCAAACCATTCTGCTTTAAAGCCATAACCATGAATTTGCATTTCTTCAATGACATCCGCAAAGTCCATTTTGATGAAGGTTGGCAATAGGCAGCGGTCATGAAGTTCCGTGCCCCAGCGTGTGGCTGGCGCTTGGTAAGGTTCGCTCCAGAAGCGGGCGATCAATGCGCGAATCAATAATTGCTGGACGATGCTCATTTGCGCATGGGGTGGCATTTCAAAGGCGCGCAGCTCTAATAACCCAAGTCGACCAGTTTGGCTATCTGGCGAATACATTTTGTCAATACAGAATTCACTGCGATGCGTATTGCCAGTAACGTCAATCAAAATATTGCGCAAGGTGCGATCTACTAACCACGGCGGCATACTCTCACCAAACTTCTGACGATTTTCCTGTATCTGTTTTAAGGCAATTTCGAGTTCGTAGAGCTGATCATTGCGGGCTTCATCAACGCGGGGCGCTTGACTGGTCGGCCCTATAAACATGCCGCTAAATAAATAGCTTAAGCTAGGATGGTTATGCCAGTACAGAATTAAGCTGGCTAGTAATTCTGGGCGGCGCAAGAAGGGGCTATCAATAGGGGTGGCGCCTCCCATGACAAAGTGATTGCCTCCACCGGTTCCAGTATGGCGTCCATCGGCCATAAACTTTTCTGCTGACAATCTCGATTCGAAAGCAGCTTGATATAAAAATTCTGTATGGCTGACTAACTCATCCCAGTTGTGTGCTGGGTGAATGTTGACCTCAATCACGCCAGGGTCGGGCGTAACTTGTAACACTTTTAATCTTGGGTCGCGTGGCGGTGGGTAACCCTCAAGCACAATCTGAAATTGCAACTCTTGAGCGGTAGCTTCGATTGCTTGTACAAGGTTAAGATAGTCTTCTAAACGAGCCAAAGGTGGCATAAAAATATACAGAGCGCCATTTTTTCCGCCATGCTCAGTTTCAGCTTTGGGGCCGTTGGAGCGCATTGGGTCACGCGCTTCCACACATAGTGCAGTTCTAGTAATCCAGGCTGCCGACTCTTGTCGTTGAGGGTGTCGCACCTCTTCTGATTGGCTCCAAATTGTCTTCTTGGAAGGATTGCTGCTTGAAGCGGTGGCGCTGTGGAGAGCCTGATATTGTTGCTTAATGGGAGTGCTGCTAGGCAGTGGTGCCCGAGATGCAAACGGATCTGCTTCGATTAAATAAGGGTAGTCAGCCTTGCTAGTCCAGGGTAGTGAGTCAAGAGGGAGGCGGTACCCCATCGGGGAGTCGCCCGGCAATAGATAAAGGCGATCCTCTCGATAAAGCCAAGGACCAGTTTTCCACTTGGTATCAAAGTAGTTCTGAGCAAGGGTAGCCTCAATCGGTAGAACATAGCCAACGACGGAGTCGAGTTTTTGGGTGAAGACTCTTTTTAAGCGGGTGCGTTCCATCTCATCATCAAGATTTGACTGGAATGGATCAACGTTGATGGGAAGTTTAGATTCTCGCCAGAGGTAATAAAACACATCCTCATAGGCTGGCTCGATAAATTGATCCGCCAAGCCCAAATTGCGAGAGAGTGTCTGAATAAATTGCTCAGCATCTTTGCTGGTATAAGTTACAGGGTTGCGTTCATTGGCAAATAATTCAGGATTTTTCCAGATGGGCTGACCATCAGCACGCCAATAGATTGAGAGAGCCCAGCGAGGCAGTTGTTCACCTGGATACCATTTTCCTTGGCCAAAATGTAAAA
This sequence comes from Burkholderiaceae bacterium, assembly GCA_947452625.1. Taxonomy (GTDB): domain Bacteria; phylum Pseudomonadota; class Gammaproteobacteria; order Burkholderiales; family Burkholderiaceae; genus Polynucleobacter. The sequence goes on along the minus strand of CANGEC010000049.1, from coordinate 3,988 downwards.
ATCCACCATCGCCATATTCTTTGCGAAGTTTTTCGACTAAGTCGGTGGCATAGGCCCGTTTTGTGGGGCCAAGTGCATCAACGTTCCACTCGCGCTCATCACGACCGTTAATTGAAACGAAAGTCGGTTCGCCACCCATCGTTAGACGCACATCGCCCGCTGTTAGTTGTTGATCAACTTTGTTGCCCAATTTCAAAATCTCTTGCCACTGCTCTTCGGTATAGGGCTTGGTCACGCGGGGTGACTCATAAATACGCGTTACTTCCATCGTATGTTCAAAGGTGACTTCACAAGGATCGACGCCACCCTCGATCGGTGCAGCGCCTGAAGGTTCCGGGGTGCAGGCTACCGGAATATGACCTTCGCCAGCGAAGAGTCCAGATGTTGGGTCAAGACCAATCCACCCTGCACCAGGTAGATAGACTTCGCACCAAGCATGTAGGTCGGTAAAGTCGACCTCAGTACCGCTGGGCCCATCTAGCGCTTTGACATCGGGTTTTAATTGAATTAGGTAACCGGAAACAAAGCGGGCAGCCAAGCCACATAAACGCAGTAAGTTCACCATGAGCCAGGCGGAATCGCGACATGATCCACTACGCAAATCTAAGGTCTCATCAGGCGTTTGAACTCCTGGTTCCATGCGAATGGTGTAGCTAATATCCCCTTGAATCTGTTGGTTAAGCTTGACGAGGAAGTCAATGGTTCGCATTTCGCTACGATCAATACTTCTAAAGTATTTATTGAGCGTAGCGTTTCGCATTCTGCCTAGGTATGGGCGCAATTCTTTCTTGAGATCGGAGCTGTAAGTGAAGGGATAGCTCTCAGCGCTTGGCTCTAAGAAAAAGTCAAACGGGTTGTATACCGCCATTTCAGTCACTAAATCAACGGTTACCTTAAACCGGGTAGTTGCCTCAGGAAAGACTAAGCGCGCTTGATAGTTGGCAAAAGGATCTTGCTGCCAATTAATAAAGTGTCCAGCAGGCTCTACCTTTAAGGAGTATGACAAGATGTGACTACGACAGTGAGGAGCGGGTCTAAGGCGAATTACTTGTGGCCCTAGCTTTACGGGTCGGTCATATTGATATTCGGTAACGTGATGGAGGGCGGCGTGTATAGACATGTTTCAAAGTCTATGTTTGCACCAAAAAATAAGTTGCCGGGATCGCACAAGATTAGTGCGTGAAAGTACTTTACGCCCAAATTTGGGTAAAACATGGCATAAAAGAGGGCATTCGATTGGAGGTTGGCTCCTTGCGGGGAATAAGTTGTAGTTGTGCCCACAGAAAGTCAATATGCCTAAGCAAACCACGCTGACGATTAGTAGTAAGAACTATTCATCTTGGTCCTTACGCGGGTGGTTAATGCTCAAATTTTCGGGATTGCCATTTCAGGAAGTGCAAGTTGCTCCCGATGATGTTGATAATCGCGCTGAGTTGCTCTTGCTATCACCCTCGATCTTAGTGCCTCGCTTAGATCATGATGGTTGCAAGGTTTGGGATACCCTGGCAATTGGAGAGTATCTCAATGAGCTCAAGGCTAAAGCGCACTTATTGCCCAGTGACCCGGTAGCTAGAGCCTACTGTCGCTCGATTTGCGGAGAAATGCATTCTGGGTTTTCAGCGCTAAGAGCTTCCTTGCCCATGAACCTAAAAGCTAAATTTGCATCATTCAAGGTTTGGTCAAAAGCTCAGATTGATATCAATCGTATTTTGGTAATTTGGCAAGATTGCCTAGCTACCTACGGCGGACCATTCTTGTTTGGGCAACATCCCACTTTAGCTGATGCTATGTTTGCGCCAGTTGTGACCAGATTCCTGACTTATAACGTTGACCTCGATAAAGCCAGTCAACAATATTGCGAGCACATCATGGCCATGCCGGAGATGAAGGAATGGGTGATGGGCGCCCTTGAAGAACCCGATGATATTGAAGAACTTGAAGTGGAGTTTTAATAATGAAGACACCAGCTAGATTCAACAGTAATACCGAATTTTCACATGTCAAAAAATCGGATACCGAGTTTTTGCCGGGTGGTTTAAGAGACTTTTTTCTGTATCGCGATCTTGGCGTATCAAAGGCGACCAATGGCAAAGTCATTGCGCATTTGGTCAAGGCCAACAAGCCTCCAGTGGACGGCACTGGTTGGCATTATCATGTCGCCGACTTTCAGATTGTGATCATGACAAAAGGCTGGGCGCGCTTTATGTATGAGGATAAACCCACTTTAGTGGAGGCGGGAGATGTGGTACATCAAATGCCAGGTATCGTCCATTATCTCTTTGATTATTCGCCTGATATGGAGTATCTCGAGATTGTTGGTCCTGCTGACTTCGGTAGTGTGCCAGTGGAGGTTGGTCCAGCAGTTGTACCAGAGGTGACACCATGGAAATGACTAAGATCAAACTAGATCAACCTTTGGCATCTGATTTTGCAGTGCTCTTTCATAGAATTATGGGTCTGGCTGATGAGATCGATAGAATGCGTCAATCCTATCGGAGGCTCTACGAGCGCATGGAGTCGGGTGAAATTGATGCTGAGAATCAAAGCCATGAAGACTTATTAAAAACATTTAATGTTGCTGGCTTTGTGCATCTTTCGATTGTGGCTGCCAGAGCCGCACAAACTGCCGCCATTGTTGCTAATGACGTATCGCTCAGCAGAGTATTTGATCCTGCCCTGAAAGATTCTGAGCGCGCCTTGCGATATATTGAAAGTAGGGCAAGTTAATGATGTATAGAGCCTATCAAACCTTTGCGAATTTACACGATCCTGTGCGTCTTTTTGCTAGCGCCTCGGAGAGGGTATCTAAAAATTGGTTTGGTAATTTTTCCCTTAACCCGATGCAACGATTAGCTGCACATTATGAGCAAATTTCATTATTAGGATTTACCCATGTAAGACCGGATTTTAAGATTGCTACTATTGTCGATTCCTTGGGCAATGAAAAAGTAGTGACTGAAGATTTAATATATTCAACACACTTTTGTAATCTCGTGAAATTTAGCAAGCCTGGGGTCGAGAGTCAGCCCAAGATTTTATTGGTTGCTCCAATGTCTGGTCACTTTGCTACGCTGTTAGTGGGCACCATTAAAACCCTCTTAAAAGATCATGAGGTCTATGTCACCGATTGGTTAAATATCCGCGACATTCCATTAAGTTGTGGAGAGTTTGACTTTGACTCTTATGTTGAACACATTATTCATTTTCTGCAGGTGATTGGGCTCGGCACTCATCTGATGGGGGTATGTCAGCCCACGGTGGCTTGTTTGGCTGCTACGGCTATCATGTCCGAGGATAAGAGTCCGTATGCCCCGGCGAGCATGACTCTCATGGCTGGGCCGATTGACGTGAGGATGAGCCCCACCAAGGTAAATGAATTGGCTACCAGTAAGCCAATCACCTGGTTTGAAGAAAAGCTGATTGGCATTATTCCCAATCAATTTAATGGCGTAGGGCGCAAAGTCTACCCTGGATTTTTGCAACTTATGGCATTTATGAGTATGAACCCCGAACGACATGCAGAGTCATTCAGAAAGCTCTATGAATACCGCATTAGTGGAGATACTGAAAAAGCAGATGCGATTCATGAATTCTACGAAGAGTATTTCGCCATTATGGATCTATCCGCCCCTTTTTATCTTGAGACGATTCGCAAGGTATTTCAGGACTGCGATCTGCCCAATGGTAGGTTGACTTATCAAGGTCGAGTGGTGAACCCTAAGGCGATTAAGGAAACCTTCTTGCTCACGGTCGAAGGTGAGCGAGACGACATTTGTGGCATTGGTCAAACCCTAGCTGCCCAAGATCTTTGTAGTGGTTTGCCGGGCTATAAAAAATCCCACCATTTGCAGGCAGGGGTAGGTCATTATGGCGTTTTTAATGGTAAGCGCTGGGACGGTCAAATTTATCCAGTTGTTCGCAATCATATTCAATCAGCACTCTAAACATTGGAGGGTTTATGCAAGTCTATATCACTAGAAATATCACC
>CANGEC010000048.1 GCA_947452625.1 Burkholderiaceae bacterium | reverse complement strand
GATGATATCGAAACCAAGCCCTTACAATATCGCTATGTCTGTGAAATGTGGCATCGTCGGCCTGCCTAACGTCGGCAAATCTACCCTCTTTAACGCGCTTACCAAGGCTGGAATCGCGGCGGAAAACTATCCTTTCTGCACGATCGAGCCCAATGTGGGTGTGGTTGAGGTCCCTGATCCTCGCCTGGCTCGCCTGGCTGAGATTGTGAATCCTGAGCGAATTCTGCCAGCTGCGGTGGAATTTGTTGATATTGCCGGTTTAGTGGCCGGAGCCTCCAAGGGCGAAGGTCTGGGTAACCAATTTTTAGCCAATATTCGTGAAACCGATGCGATTACTCATGTGGTGCGTTGTTTTGAGGACGCAAACGTGATCCACGTGGCTGGAAAAATTGATCCGATTGCGGATATTGGGGTGATTGATACGGAATTGGCCTTATCTGATTTAGCAACCGTAGAAAAGACACTCAATCGCTCTAGTAAGGCCGCTAAGTCGGGTAACGATAAGGAAGCAGCAGCATTGGTAGCAGTATTGACCAAAGTGCAGGCTCACCTGGATACCGCTCAGCCAGTTCGCAGTATGAGCTTAAGCGATGATGAAAAGCTGCTCTTGAAGCCACTTTGCTTAATTACTGCCAAGCCAGCCATGTACGTAGCCAATGTCAAAGAGGATGGCTTTACTAATAACCCGCATTTGGAAGCAGTTAAGCAGCATGCTGCTAAAGAAAATGCTCCAGTTGTAGCAGTTTGTGCAGCCATTGAGGCGGAAATTGCTGACTTGGAGGAAGCCGATAAGCTGGAGTTCTTAACGGACTTGGGTATGGAAGAGCCTGGCCTGGATCGCGTGATTCGTGCGGGTTACAGCCTTTTGGGTCTGCAAACTTACTTTACTGCTGGTGTCAAAGAAGTCCGCGCTTGGACGATTCACCAAGGGGATACCGCTCCACAGGCAGCCGGTGTGATTCATACCGATTTTGAGCGCGGCTTTATTCGGGCTCAGACCATCTCTTATGAAGACTTTGTGCACTACAAAGGTGAGGCGGGCGCCAAAGAGGCGGGTAAGATGCGCGCCGAAGGCAAGGAGTATGTTGTCAAGGATGGCGATGTTCTCAATTTCCTCTTCAACGTCTAAGTCCATGCTTTAGGCAATAAAAAAGCCCTTATCGCTAAGGGCTTTTTCTTTGGCTTGACCTGTTTACAGCAGCTTAGCAGCCTTTTCTAAACATCTGGAAATTTCATCATAGCGCTTGAGTGCGGCTTTGGTTGGTAACACTTGTTTTTTGCGACCATCTTCATTGGCAGCCATTTTGATATAGCCCATCGCGCTGAGATTTTTTAATCGGCCATGCAGGGTCGCCTGTGAACCAAGATCAGCAAGGGAGATGAGGTCACCAACCAGGATCGATTCTTTTGCAACAGAGGACAAAACAATCTTGTCTAGCAAGCTTTCTTCGATGGAATCAAGTTTTTTGCCAGGATTGATGCGATCGAGCACATCGATCAAGTTCAGAAATCGCAAATAGGAAGAGGGCTTGTTTGCAGTCATGGTTTTATCTGATTACTGTAGGTATTTCTCATTAGCCTCAGGGCTAATGCATAGAATAGGAGAATTGTATTCCTAACTGACTTGTTTGTAACTTGTACGGACTTGGTAAAAATAAACCATACTCTAGGGGTGGATAAAAAACTCTCAGAAGGCTTTTTTGCCTTTATTTTTAGCGCTTTTCTCTATTCGGCATTGTTTTATTTCAATGACTGGTTGACGAGCCACATGTCCTATGGGCTTGGGGTGAACTGGATTTACTTACCCGCGGGTTTGCGACTGTTTCTGACTTTGGTCTTTGCTTTACCAGGCGCTTTAGGAATTGCTACCGCTTCATTTCTGATTTCTTTTTTTGGCGCGTTCTCTCAGGATCTGACCACTTGTATTGGAGTGAGTTTAATTTCAGGTTTTGCGCCCTACCTAGCGCGTTTTTTTGTGATGGCCAATGTGCCGCTAGCTGCCGATCTCAGTGACTTAAATATGCAAAGGCTGATAGTGTGTATTTTAATTTACGCTATCTTAAGTTCAGGCCTACATCAATGGTGGTTTGCAATCAGAGGGTTGGACGACACAGGGTCATTGCAGCATTTCATGGTGATGTTTGTTGGTGACATTATTGGCACCCTTTTGCTGATCGCGTTGATCAAGTATGGTCTTGACTTGCTAAAAAAGACCAAAAGAGCATATTAAGCAAACAATTGACTGAGTGCTACGCCAGGCTCATCGGCTCGCATAAATGCCTCACCAATCAGAAAGCCATTGACCCCATGATCGCGCATGAGCTGTACATCAGTGCGGGTCATGATGCCTGATTCCGTCACTAAAGTCTTTTCTGCTGGGACCATGGAGAGCAACGATAGGGTGGTATCTAAAGTTACTTCAAACGTTTTAAGGTTGCGATTATTGATGCCGAGCAAGGGGGTTTTTAATTCAAGTGCCAGTTCTAGTTCTGCAGCGTTATGTACTTCCACTAAAACATCTAGACCGAGTTCATGCGCGCAAGATTCTAAATCTTGCATCTGCTTTAATTCGAGGGCGGCAACGATTAGCAAAATGGCATCGGCACCAATCGCGCGAGCTTCAAAGATTTGATAGGGGTCGATCGTAAAATCTTTGCGCAATACTGGAATTGCGCACGCCGCACGTGCTTCTTGTAGATATTGATTAGAGCCTTGAAAGTATTCGATATCCGTCAAGACGGATAAGCAAGCGGCCCCATGTTGTTCATAAGACTGGGCAATGACGCCCGGCTGAAAGTTTTGTCGCAAGACCCCTTTACTCGGACTTGCTTTCTTGATTTCAGCGATGACTCCAGCATTACCGGAAGCAATTTTTTTCTCAATTGCTCGAATAAAGCCGCGTGGCATTAGGTTTGCGTCTAGTGCGTTAGCTTGTGCTTGTTCACGATGGTTGGCAAGCGAGATTTTTTTAGCATGGTTGATGACCTCCACTTTTTTAGTGGCAACAATTTTGTCAAGGATATCGCTCATGGAAGAAAGGCAATCAATTAATGAGATTTAGTGGCAGCAATAAAGGCATCGAGTTTTTGCAGTGCGGCGCCACTGGCAATCGCAGCTCGAGCCATCGCAATTCCACTCGCAATATCCTCAGCCAAATCAGCCACATAGAGGACCGCTCCAGCGTTCAGGCAAACGATATCGCTGGCAGGCCCAGCTTGCTTATTGAGAACATCAAGCAGAATTTTTTTAGATTCTGCAGCGTTAGCCACTTTAAAGCTGCTGGTAGGTGCTGGACTTAAACCAAAGTCTTGCGGGTGAATTTCATACTCACGGACAAGGCCATTTTTGAGTTCACCCACTAAGGTAGGCCCCTCGAGTGAAATCTCATCCAGGCCATCGCGACCATAGACTACCAAAGCATGCTTCATTTGTAGGGCCTGCAATACCCGCGCCTGGATGCCTACAAGATCGGGGTGAAAAACACCCATCAAAATATGTTGCGCATCTGCGGGATTGGTCAAAGGACCTAGAATATTAAAGATGGTGCGCACGCCCAATTCTTTGCGAATGGGTACAACATTTTTCATCGCAGGATGATGGTTGGGCGCAAACATAAAACCGGCTCCAACCTTAGCAATACAGTTGGCCACTTCTTCTGCCGAGAGCGCCAGATTGACACCAAGCGCCTCTAATACATCAGCACTACCGGATTTGCTGCTGACACTGCGATTACCATGTTTGGCAATCTTTGCGCCAGCTGCTGCCGCAACAAACATGGCTGCTGTGGAAATATTGAAAGTGTGTGCACCATCACCACCGGTACCGACAACATCTACTAGATGCTCTCTATTTTCGACATGGACTGGTGTGGCAAATTCGCGCATGACTTGCGCTGCCGCAGCAATTTCGCCAACAGTTTCTTTTTTTGTTCTGAGTGCTACTAAAAAGCCAGCCACAATGGTGGGGTGCAGCTCACCATTCATGATGAGGCGCATCATATCGGTCATTTCATCGTGGAAAAGTTCACGATGTTCTATGCAGCGCTGTAGAGCTTCTTGTGGGGTAATGGCCATAGTGCTAATCGAGTTTGAGCTTATTTATTGAGATTGCAAAAAATTCTTCAGCAGGGCGTGTCCATGCTCTGACAAAATTGATTCAGGGTGAAATTGCACACCCTCGACGGCAAATTCACGATGGCGCACACCCATGATCTCACCATCAGCAGAAGTTGCGGTAATTTCTAGTGCCGCCGGAATGCTACTTTTTTCAATTGCCAGGGAGTGATAGCGCGTAACTCTAAATGGATTGGGGATATTTTTAAAGACACCCACTCCTGTATGGGTAATGTCATCCGTTTTGCCATGCATGACTTTTTGAGCGCGCACAATTTTTCCGCCAAATGCTTCGCCGATTGCTTGGTGGCCTAAACAAACACCTAAGATTGGAATTTGTCCTGCATAGCGTTTAATGGTCTCAACCGAAATCCCAGCCTCGGCTGGGCTGCATGGCCCTGGAGAGATGCAAATCCGCGCAGGATTGATTTTGGCGATTTCTTCAACCGCAATCTCATCATTGCGAAATACTTTTACTTCTTCACCAAGTTCCGCAAAATACTGCACTAAGTTATAAGTAAAAGAATCGTAGTTATCAATCATGAGGAGCATCAAGTCCTCCTTGTACTAAATCGGCTGCAATTAAAACGGCGCGTGCCTTGGCTTCGGTTTCTTTCCATTCTGCCGTGGGGTCGGAGTCAGCGACAACCCCGGCACCGGCTTGGGAGTGCAGCATACCTGCGCGAATAACGCCGGTACGAATCGCAATTGCGACATCCATATCCCCTGAAAATGAAAGATAACCAACCGCACCACCATATACGCCGCGTTTCACAATTTCCATTTCGTCAATGATTTCCATTGCCCGAATTTTCGGGGCGCCAGAAAGCGTTCCTGCTGGAAAGGTAGCGCGCAAGACATCCATATTACTCATGTTGTCTAGTAGTTCACCTTCAACCGAGCTCACAATGTGTTGAACATGTGAATACTTTTCAATCGACATGGAGTCGGTCACTTTGACGGAACCCGTTTTAGCAATTCGACCGACATCATTGCGGGCTAGATCAATCAACATAACATGTTCGGCAATTTCTTTAGGATCAGCCAGTAATTCTTGAGCAAGTCGCTCATCTTCTTCAGGGGTACTACCGCGCGGACGAGTGCCGGCTAACGGACGAATCGTCACAATTTTTTCAGACTTGCGTTTTTCTTGTCGCACCAAAATTTCTGGAGAAGAGCCTACGACTTGCAGATCACCAAAATCATAGAAATACATATAAGGTGATGGGTTCAAGGAGCGCAAGGCCCTGTACAACGCTAGCGGAGATTCGGTAAAGGGTTTGCTAATTCTTTGTCCAATCACCACTTGCATACAATCGCCTGCCAAGATGTATTCCTTGGTTTGACGTACAGCGTTCTCAAAATCTTCTGCTTTAAATTTGCGGATGAGTTCAGTTTTGGTAGTCGGTTTTGAGGTCGGGATGTTAATCGGTTTACTGAGAGAGGCGAGCAATTCTTTCAGTCTTGCTTGAGCCCGTTCAAAACTGTCAGCGTGGCTCGGATCGGCATAGACAATCAAGTAAATGCGACCGGCGACGTTATCAATGACGGCCAGCTCTTCCGTGAGCATCAATTGAATATCAGGTACACCCAATTCATCCGGGAGTTGATGTTTTGCTAAGCGAGCTTCAATGTAACGAACGGTGTCGTAACCAAAGTAACCAGCCAGCCCACCACAAAAACGGGGTAAGCCAGGCTGCAGGGCAACCTTAAAGCGCTTGAAGTAAGTATCTACAAAATCCAGAGGATTATCCCGATTGCTTTCCACTACTTTACCATCCATCACAATTTCAGTGAGTGGTTCAGCAGGTGTACCAGCAGTTCTTAGAATGGTTTTTGCTGGCAGACCGACAAAAGAAAAACGACCAAAACGTTCTCCTCCCAAAACGGATTCAAGGAGGTAAGTATTTTTATTGCCAAACGCTTGCGTTAGCTTGATGTAAAGGGAGAGCGGAGTTTCTAAATCTGCCAATACCTCTTTGACCAGAGGAATGCGATTGAAACCCTCTTTTGCCAGAGCAAGAAATTCTTCGCGCTGCATTAGGCTTGTCCTGACTTTCCTAATTCTGCACGCATGGCTGTGATGACTGCGCTGTAATTATCTTTGCCAAAGATGGCAGAGCCTGCCACAAATGTATCTGCTCCAGCCTTTGCCACCTCTGCAATGTTGTCAACTTTGATGCCACCATCGACTTCAAGTCTGATGTGACGACCAGTCTCCGCTTCATGGCGATCTAGGCGTGCGCGTACCTGGGCAATTTTATGAAGTGTGCTGGGGATAAAAGATTGACCACCAAATCCAGGGTTCACTGACATTAGTAAAACCAGATCCAGAAGTTCGAGCGTGTGATCGAGGTGATCTAAGGGTGTTGCTGGATTGAGAACAAGACCCGTTTGGCAACCCTGATCGCGAATGAGGTTTAGGGTGCGATTCACATGGGCGCTAGCTTCAGGGTGAAAGCTGATTAAGTTGGCGCCTGCCTTGGCAAAATCCGGCACGATACGATCGACTGGTTCGACCATGAGGTGAACGTCAATTAAGGCGGGCCGACCATTTTTGGTGGCATGGGGGCGAATGGCTTCGCATACCAAGGGGCCAATGGTGAGATTGGGAACGTAATGGTTATCCATCACATCAAAGTGAATCCAATCAGCGCCCGCTGTCAGTACTTCTTGGACTTCTTGGCCCAAACAGGCAAAGTCGGCCGACAAAATAGAGGGGGCAATAACAAATTGGGGTGATTTCTGGCTATCCATCCCTAGATTCTAGCTTGCAGTTGGCTCTAGGATGGAGCAGAATTCGTGCATGAATCCCCATGAAATCAGTATTACGGTTAAAGCCCAGTATTTGCCAGAGCAATCTGAGCCCGATAATCGTCAGTTTGCTTTTGCTTACACCGTCACGATCCGCAATACCGGGTTGGCCAGCGTTCAGTTAATTGCTCGCCATTGGTTCATTACCGATGGGGACAATGACGTCCAAGAGGTTCGGGGGCTTGGGGTGGTGGGTCAACAGCCGCTTTTACGCTCCGGAGAGCACTTTGAGTACACCAGCTGGGCTACTTTGCCCACCCCGGCAGGCACTATGCGGGGAGAATACTTCTGCGTGACCGAAGATGCCCAGTTTTTTCAGGCACCCATTCCTGAATTTGCTTTGGTCATGCCGAGAACGCTCCATTAAGCATTTTGCTGATTTGAGGCCTTATTTTTTGCCCTTGCCAGTCCACAGTACGATAAAGAGCAGCAAACCCAAGGCCAATAGAGCTTCAAAGACAAAGAGCAGCATGGGGTATTCATCGAGTAAATTGGCGATCATGATCTTTAAATTCCAAATGGTAGTAAAGCGATGGTTTGGCGCTAGTGTATTCGGTCTATCGATTGCGGTGCTGATCTCAGCTTGTTCTTCAACCCCGCCGACTAGGGGTACGAATGCTCGTCTTGGTACAGCCTCGACCCCTTATCAATCTTCTATCACTAGCTTTACCGCGGTTTCCTGGCAGGCTTTGCCAGGTTGGCAGGATGATGACCTTACTCAGGCATGGCCGGCATGGCTAAAAAGTTGTGAGGCTTTACGCAAAAGGAGCGCTGAGCTTCGTTGGTCAGAGGTTTGCGCTCAAACTAGCGGCGTTTCTGCAAGAGATGCTCAGGGCATTCGTCGATATTTTGAGAATGCTTTTCAAGCTTATGAAATGCGTAGCAATACCAGCGGTAGTGAAACAGGCTTGATGACCGGATATTACGAGCCCGTGATGAATGGCTCTTTAACCCGCAGCAGTCAATATTCCGTGCCGCTGTATGCATATCCTGCGAGCTGGCGCAAAGCTAAGCCGAGCCCGGCCCCTGCTCGTGCAGAGCTCTTGAGTTCGGGCGTATTAAAGGGTCAAGAGCTGGTTTGGGTGCAAGATCCGGTAGCGGCAGCCTTTATGCAAATTCAGGGCTCCGGAAAAATTCGCCTAGAGGATGGTCGCGTATTACGCTTAGGCTTTGCAGGTACTAACGATCAACCTTTTAAGTCATTTGCACAGTGGCTGTTAGATCGCAAGGAAATTACTCGTAGCGAGGCAACCATGCAGGGAATTTCTCAGTGGGCCAAACGCAATCCTGGGCGCGTTGATGAAATGCTCAATGCCAACCCTCGCTTTGTATTTTTTAAAGAATTGCCAAGTAACGTGAGTCCGGATCTGGGGCCGATTGGCGCCCTAGGGGTACCTTTGACTAGCGAGAGAAGTATTGCGATCGATCTGAAATCATTGCCCTTAGGTGCACCGGTATTTTTGGCGACCACCAAGCCCTTAAGTAACCAAACCCTACAAAAGCTGGTGATGGCGCAAGACACCGGTACTGCTATTGTTGGGGCAGTCAGGGCTGATTACTATTGGGGGTCTGGGGATGCTGCAGCAGAAATGGCGGGACGTATGAAACAAAATGGCAAGATGTGGGTATTGCTACCCCGCTAATTAAACGTTGAAAGGGTTTTATGGGCTACAACACTATTCTGACTCAAGTCGATGGCAAGGTTGCCACGATCACTTTGAATCGCCCTCAGGTACTGAATGCTTTAAACGATGAGTTGATGGATGAATTGGGTGCTGCCTTGCTTGGCTTTGATGCTGATGACAATGTGGGTTGCATAATTATTACCGGTAGTGAGAAAGCCTTTGCTGCCGGCGCTGATGTAGCGAAGATGGCGAAGTACAGTTTGCAAGAGGTTTATCGCCATGATTACATCTCGCGTAACTGGGAGCAAATTCGCAAAGTCCGTAAACCAGTGATCGCCGCAGTAGCAGGATATGCCTTGGGTGGTGGTTGTGAGTTGGCGATGATGTGCGACATGATTATGGCTGCCGATAACGCGAAGTTTGGACAGCCCGAAGTTAAGCTTGGCATTATTCCGGGAGCAGGTGGTACGCAACGTTTACCCCGAGCTGTAGGTAAAGCCAAGGCAATGGATTTAGCTTTGACAGGCCGCATGATGGATGCGCAAGAAGCTGAAAGCGCTGGGTTGGTTGCCAGAATATTTCCTGCGGCAGACTTATTGAAGGAAGTGTCTGCAATTGCTAAAAATATTGCTGACATGCCATTGCTCACAGCAATGATGGTGAAAGAAAGTATCAATGCTGCCTATGAAACCACGCTTTCTGAAGGCATACGTTTTGAGCGACGTTTATTTCATGCTTGCTTTGGAACGAATGACCAGAAAGAGGGTATGGCGGCTTTTGTAGAAAAGCGTCCGGCAAAATTTACAAACTCTTAAATCCGCTTCGCAATACCAGCCAATTCTTGATTTAGTTTTGCTCGAGGTAACGCTGTGCGAGCTTGACCCAATAGTTCACGCCTACTGGGATGAGCGCATCGTTGAAATCATATGAGGGGTTATGGAGATGGCAAGGTCCCATGCCGTGACCTACGGAGCGATGATCGCCATCACCATTACCTAAGAAAACATAGCAACCGGGTTTCTCAAGCAGAAAGAAAGCAAAATCTTCAGCGCCCATCGTCGGATCAATGGCAGTATTGACATGCTGTTCACCAACGAGTTCACTCATGACTTTGCTGGCAAATTCAACTTCATGCTCATGATTGATTAATGGTGGGTAATTGCGAGAGAAGGTAATTTCTGCCTGGCAATCAAATGCGCTGGCAACATTGTGAGAGATCTCACGAAGTCGTTGCTCAATCAGATCAAGCACCTCAATGGTAAAGGTGCGCGCTGTGCCGCCAATAAAAGCGCTATCTGGAATGACATTACTGGTTTCGCCCGCATGAAATTGGGTAACTGATAAGACAGCGGCATCCACTGGACGCTTATTGCGGGTGATGATGCTTTGTAAGGCTTGCACGACTTGCGCGCCGGCAAGGACGGGGTCGGCGCTGTTGTGGGGTAGGGCAGCATGACCACCCTTGCCACGAATGGTGATTTCAAAAGCATTACTTGAGGCCATCATGGGGCCGGCAGTAACGCCAAAATGACCTTCGGCTAATCCAGGCCAGTTATGCAAACCAAACACTGCATCGCAAGGAAACTGTTTAAAGAGTCCATCGTTAATCATTTCTTTTGCGCCAGCGCCGCCCTCTTCGGCGGGCTGAAAAATAAAAATGACTGTGCCTTTGAAGTCGCGATGATTTGAGAGGTATTGCGCGGCGCCCAGTAGCATTGCGGTGTGGCCATCATGGCCACAAGCATGCATCTTTCCTGGGTGGACAGAAGTATGGGCAAAGTTATTGTGTTCTTGCAACGGTAGAGCATCCATATCAGCACGTAGACCGATCATCTTGCCAGGACCAAGATCACCTTCTAGGCGACCTACCACCCCGGTTTTGCCCATGCCGCGAAACACGGTGATGCCCCAGCTGGAAAGCGCTTCAGCAACAAGATCAGATGTGCGATTCTCTTCAAAGCGTAATTCTGGATGCGCATGAATATTGCGCCGTATTTCTTGAATAGACGGTGCGGAATCGACGATTTCAGGGAGTAATCGCATGTCTTAATCTTATCTGAAAGATTTTAGCGTTGCACTTATTTGAGTAATTTTGCTTAAGGCAGCGATATATGCTGCGCAGCAAATTGGAGCGCCTCCATGGAATAAGGCGCATTTACCGGTTTCTGGAGATCATTTGGGAGTGATGGAATCAGTCCAAGATAGGGCGCGTCGATTCGCTTACGTAGGGTGAGTAAATTTTCTTGTAAAAGGGACATTTCTTCTTCAAGTGCATTGGCAACCCAACCAGCAATTGGTAGGTGCCGCATTTTTATGGCCTCGTAAGTTAAGAGTGCGTGGTTAATGCAGCCTAAGCGCATACCGACAACTAGGATGACTGGTAGCCCAATCAATTGCGCTACCTCGCTTAGATTCGTTTGATCGTTTAGTGGGACCAAAAAACCGCCAGCCCCTTCAACTACTACGGCATCACATTGGGTGGCGACAGCTTGATAAGCTGCTTCTATAACCTTGATATCAAGGTCAATGCCAGCTGCTTGAGCTACTAAGTGAGGTGCTGCAGGAGTATTTAAGATGTAAGGACAAAGTACTTGACCTGATAGGCGCGTATCTGCGGCGAGTCTAAGAGTCTCCAAATCTTCATTCACTAAATGTTGATCTTTGTCTTGATAAGTGCCTGCAACCACGGGTTTAAAACCTGCAACGTTGTGACCTAATTGCTTCAGCTTCAAAATCAGTGCACCACTCACCAAAGTCTTACCAACTTCGGTGTCAGTGCCTGTGACAAAAAAGCCCGCAGGTGGATTCGATGTTTTCAAGATGACATTCCTGCTTTGACTTGCTGCTCTATTTCCTTGAGGGCTACGATTAAATCTTGCAGATCTTGCAAGCTGTGATTGGCGGAAAAGGTAATACGTAAGCGTGCGCTTCCAGCCGGAACGGTTGGAGGTCTAATGGCTGGAATCCAGTACCCTCGATCGTCTAATAGCTTAGCAGCGGCTAAGGCAGTAGCGTTGCTTCCCAGAATGACTGGCTGTATTGGAGTGCATGAGCTTACCTTCCGCCAGTCGGAAAACTGCATTTCATTTTGCCAGTAGGAAATCAGTTTGTTCAGTTGAGTGCGACGCGCTTTTCCTTCCTCACTCTCAATAATGTCGAGACTTTTAAGTAAGGTGTGTGCTATCGCTGGAGGGGTTGCAGTGCTATAGATATAAGGGCGTCCTTTTTGAATGAGCCATTCAACAAAAGGAGCTTGACCACAAATGAAGGCACCACTCACACCCGCCGCTTTTCCCAAAGTTCCGATATAGATAATGCGCTCGGAGTGCAGATTAAACTGCTCCAGAATGCCATGACCCATTTGACCTAAAACACCAAAGCCATGGGCGTCATCCACGATCAGCAAAGCATCGTATTGTTCTGCAATTTGAATGAGTTCTACAAGAGGTGCAATATCACCATCCATGCTGAAGACGCCGTCCGTGACAATCAGTTTTAACGGTTTCGGGTCGACTTTTAGTGCATCAATCAAGGTATCTAATTGTTGATGATCGAAAAGATTAACGCTCGCTTTAGATTGAATGCTAGCGAGACGAACCCCATCAATGATGGACGCGTGATTGAGTTGCGCAGAATAGATGCTGACATCCCCTGATTTGGCTAGTTTTGCCAGGCCTGTGATGGCTGCAATATTGGCGAGGTAGCCGGTACTAAAAAATAGGGCATGGGCATCAGGAATGTGCTGTTGCTGAAAGGTGGCTAATCTTTTTTCTAGTAAATCGTGGGCAAGACTGTGACCACTTATTAAGTGTGAGGCACCGCTCCCAATGCCGAACCGTT
>CANGEC010000047.1 GCA_947452625.1 Burkholderiaceae bacterium | reverse complement strand
TAAAGCGCGTATTGAAAGTTTGCGTCTAAAGGCAGGAGTGTTAATGGGTTTGGGTGATGTCACCCACAAGACTTATCCAAAAATGTGCTTAGTGGCGCCACCACTCCAAGGCGGCAGTATTGCGACGCGTTGCTTTATTCCTCATGTTTGTCATGAAGCGATTGGTGTCTTGGCGGCCGTGACGGTTGGCACTGCATGTATCTTGGAAGGATCGGTAGCCTATGAGATTGCTCGGTTACCGAAGTCCACTATCAAGCCGGTTTCGGTAGAGCATCCTAGTGGTGAATTCACAGTAGAGCTTGAGGTGGACCCCCAAAATCCCCAAAGCGTTACAAGAGCGGCTCTTTTACGAACTGCCCGCTTAATTATGCGCGGCGAAGTAATGGTGCCAAATACGGTTTACGCATGACGTGAACCAGGAATTCCTCTGGTAAATTGACGCGGCAAAGAGTTTACTTATCCGTATATTTGGTCTGCGGATATATTTTGGTGAGCCCGGGCATCATGGGCGGCATATAGTATGCTAAGGAATAAATAATTATTCCGAGACGCTATGTATAAATATATCGTTACTGTATTTTTTCTGATTGCCGCTGTTAGTCTGAATTTTGTTTTTGCTCAGACCGCTAACTTTCCGGCAAGACCAATCAAGATTATTGTTTCAACACCTCCTGGGTCTGGCGGGGACATCATCGGTAGAGCGATTGCCCAAGGCTTATCTGAGCTCACGAAACAACAAGTCTTTGTTGAAAATAGAATTGGCGCCGGAGGAATTATTGGAGCGCTTGCAATTGCTAATTCAGCGCCAGATGGTTATACCCTAGGAATCGCTGTCACCTCCCATGTGGTTGCTCCCTTGATGCAAAAGAAGCCAGCCTATGATCCCATTAAAGACTTCACAGCCATTTCTCAAATCACAACTATCCCGAACTTGGTGATTGCTTCTGGTAAGTCGAATATCAAAACATTGCCTGAACTGATTGCCCAAGCAAAGATGAAGTCTGAAGAGCTTAATTTTGGCTCTTTGGGAGATGGCACTGCTGCTCATCTTGCGGCAGAAATTCTGAATCGTGCAACTGGCATCAAAGCAACCCATATCCCTTATCGTACGATTGCTGATTCCTATACAGGGCTCTGGGCAGGTGATGTGCTGTATTTGGTTTACTTGGTGCCCTCAGGGTTGCCTGCTGCACAAGATGGCAAAGCCAAAATCTTAGCTACTACTGGCAAAACCAGATCAGCTGTTTTGCCGGATACTCCAACTGTGAGAGAGTTGGGCTTCCCTACAGCGGAGTCGGAGATGACTATTGGGCTCATTGGCCCAGCCAAAATACCGCTACCAATTGTGCAAAAAATCCACAATGACATTACTGAGGTTCTCAAAATGCCAGATGTCAGAGAGCGCCTCTTGAAGCAGGGCGGCTTACCTTCACCAGATATCTCAAGCAAGCAATATGCAGAACGTCTTGCGCAAGAGTATGAGGATTACAAGCGGTTGATCTCCACAATCGGCCTTGTCCAGCAATAAAAGCCTATCCAGAGTTCAATTAATGAAAGTCCAAAAAGATATTCAAATTCCGCTTTCTGACGGATCGGTATTATTTGCCAACTTATTTTCCCCCGATCAGACGGGAACTTATCCGGTAATGATTTCTTTTGGCGTTTACGGCAAGGATATTCATTTCGAAGATGGTTTTAATCCGCAGTGGCTTAAGTTAAAAGAAATTTATCCCGAGCTAGATCAGAATGGTTCAAGCGGAGAGTTTTTGCGGTGGGAGGTTCCTGATCCTGAGCGCTGGATTCCGGATGGTTATGTTTTATTGGTAGTGGATAGTCGAGGAAGCGGCAAATCGCCTGGTTATCTAGATATCTATTCCCCTCGCGAGACGCAAGATTACAATGAGGCGATTGAGTGGGCCGGAACGC
Source organism: Burkholderiaceae bacterium (assembly GCA_947452625.1). Classification (GTDB taxonomy): domain Bacteria; phylum Pseudomonadota; class Gammaproteobacteria; order Burkholderiales; family Burkholderiaceae; genus Polynucleobacter. The sequence goes on along the minus strand of CANGEC010000047.1, from coordinate 10,548 downwards.
AGAGTTGGAGTAATGGCAAAGTTGGTTTGATCGGTGTTTCATATCTGGCGATCAAGCAGTGGCAGGTAGCTGCCTTAAATCCACCCCATTTGGCTGCGATCATTCCTTGGGAGGGTGCAGCAGATCATTATCGAGATACCTTGCGTCATGGCGGCATACTCAGCAATACTTTTACTGAGGCTTGGTGGCCTCGCCAAGTGTTGATGAATCAATGCGGAAATGGGGAGACTATTCATCGCGATCGTCAAACTCAAAGACGCACTACTGGTGAGCCTTTGAGTGCATCAGCTCTCAAAGGAAACCGCAATGACTATCCCCGAGAAATGGTTCAGCGAGAATTCTGGGATGAGTGGTTTCAAGATAAGTCACCGCGCTTAGCAAGAATTCAGGTGCCCATCCTTTCCGCTGCCAATTGGGGTGGCCCGGGGATGCACTTGCGAGGAAACTTTACTGGTTTCATGGAGGCAGGTTCAAAAGATAAATGGTTATTTGCCCATATTGGCACTCACTATGAAAGTTTTTACTTGCCCCAGTATGTAGAAATTCAGAAACAGTTTTTTGACCGCTACTTAAAGGGCATTAATAATCAGTGGGAAAGACGCTCACCAGTACAGCTGGCAATTCGAGATGTTCATGGCGGCGCTCAAATTCGTACCGAAAATGAGTGGCCGCTTGCGCGCACAGCTTGGACCTCTTATTTACTGGATGCGAGCTCACTTTCAATGAGTGATAAAGAGAGTGGTGGCAATGCTGCAGTTAGTTTTGAGGCATTAGGTGATGGTCTTGATTTTCGTCTTCCTGCCTTTGAGCGAGAAACGGAGTTCACTGGCCCAGCCTCATTGAAAATATGGGTTAGCTCTTCTACTGAAGACGTAGATCTATTTGTTACCTTGCGCTGTTTCGCCCCTAGTGGGGATGAGGTTACTTTTATCGGCGCGCATGAGCGAGTGCCCGTTGCCAATGGGTGGCTTAGAGCTTCACATCGTAAATTAAATGATAAAAAATCTTTGCCCTACCAGCCTTATCATTCGCACGATGAAAAGCAGCCACTTAGGCCTAATGCGGTGTATGAGCTCCATGTTGAAATTTTGCCTACGTCACTTGTGTTTCCAGCTGGGTATCAATTGGTTCTTACGCTTACTGGAAAAGACTTTGTCGTGGCGCCTCCAGGGCGCATTTTGCATAATCATCCTCTGGATAGACCGCCAGAAATATTTGGCGGCACAACGACTATCCATACCGGACCAGATTATCCTTCGCGCTTATTGATGCCACTCATTGGGGGTGGAGGGGATGAGATTGGGCCTAATAAAAGTGCTTAACTAAGGGTTAGTTTCGAAAAATCCTAGCTTTTGTGATCTCGGCAAGCGCTTGAGTTTAGCTTCTGCTTTTGAGGCTTCAGATCTGTTTGGGTGCTGCTGAGTGGCTAGCAGTACCACTGGTCGTCTAGACCTGGTATAGCGCGCTCCTTGGCCGGAGTTATGCGCTTCTAAGCGATGTTCGAGGCGGTTGGTGATTCCAGCATAAAAACTGCCATCAGAGCACTCCAGAAGGTAAACAAGCCAAGTCAAAGTAGTGATAAATATGCCTAAAAAAGGTGGAAAAACCTTGAAATTCCGCATCTTGCCCCTATATTCTATAAGTAGATAGATTTGAGGTGAAAAAATGAGAATTGATAAATTAACAACCAAATTTCAGGAAGCGCTTAGTGAGGCTCAAAGCCTGGCGTTGGCCAAAGACAACCAGTACATAGAGCCAGCGCACTTATTGTTGGCCATGTTGCGTGATTCTGATGGCGGCGCAAAGAGTTTATTAACTAGGGCGGGCGTGAATGTTCCCGGTCTAGAAAAGGGCGTTGAAAAACTGATTGGCAATTTACCGGAAGTTCAAGGAACCAGTGGTGAAGTGCAGGTAGGTCGTGATCTCAGTAATTGGCTCAATCTCTGTGAAAAAGAAGCAAACAAGCGTGGCGATCAATTTATTGCCGGCGAGTTGTTTTTGCTGGTTGTGGCAGATGACAAAGGCGAGTTAGGAAAAGTTGCGCGTGAAAATGGATTAAATCGTAAATCGTTAGAGGCGGCTATTGATTTAGTACGCGGAGGAGAATCGGTGAATAGTGCAGATGCTGAAGGCCAGCGCGAAGCCTTAAAAAAATACACAGTAGATTTAACTGAACGTGCTCGTATGGGCAAGCTTGATCCTGTCATTGGTCGAGATGATGAAATTCGTCGGACCATTCAGATTTTGCAGCGTCGTGGCAAAAACAATCCGGTACTGATCGGCGAGCCTGGTGTTGGTAAAACAGCCATCGTAGAGGGCTTAGCTCAGCGCATCGTCAATGGCGAAGTGCCGGAAACTTTAAAAGATAAGCGCGTCCTAGTCTTGGATATGGCTTTGCTGCTGGCTGGTGCTAAATATCGCGGTGAATTCGAGGAGCGCCTGAAAGCAGTTCTGAGTGATGTTGCTAAGGACGAGGGTCGCACCATTATCTTTATCGATGAGATTCACACGATGGTAGGTGCAGGTAAGGGTGATGGCGCAATGGATGCCGGAAATATGCTCAAGCCAGCACTGGCTCGTGGTGAGTTGCATTGCATTGGCGCAACCACTTTGGACGAGTATCGCAAGTACATTGAAAAAGACCCTGCACTTGAGCGCCGTTTCCAAAAGGTGATGGTCGAGGAGCCTAGTGTTGAGGCAACAATTGCTATTCTGCGAGGTTTGCAGGAGCGCTACGAGTTACACCATGGAATTGAGATTACAGATCCAGCGATTGTGGCCGCCGCTGAGTTATCCCATCGTTATATTACAGACCGCTTCTTACCAGATAAGGCAATCGACTTAATTGACGAGGCTGGTTCACGTATCAGAATGGAGATTGACTCTAAGCCTGAGGTCATGGATAAGCTCGATCGTCGTCTCATTCAGCTCAAGATTGAACGTGAAGCAGTTAAAAAAGAAAAGGACGAAGCTTCACAAAAGCGCCTTGGCCTGATTGAAGATGAAATCAAGCGTCTTGGTGCTGAGTATGCTGACCTTGAAGAGATTTGGAAGGCCGAGAAAGGGGCTGTCCTTGGCGCCGCTCATCTTAAGGAAGAAATTGAAAAGACTCGGGCGGAAATTGCCAAGTTGCAACGCGAAGGCAAGTTGGAAAAGGTTGCCGAATTGCAATATGGCAAGTTGCCTGAACTTGAGGCGAAGCTCAAGTCTGCTGCAGCTGCTGAAGCCAAGGGCGACAAAGATGGAGTTGTAAAGAATAAACTCTTGCGTACTCAAGTGGGTGCCGAAGAGATCGCTGAGGTAGTTTCACGGGCCACGGGTATTCCTGTATCAAAAATGATGCAGGGCGAGCGCGATAAGCTTCTCAAGATGGAAGAGTTGTTGCATAAGCGTGTCGTTGGTCAAGAAGAGGCTATTCGTGCGGTGTCGGATGCGATTCGTCGCTCACGTGCCGGACTTGCTGAGGAAAATCGTCCTTATGGCTCATTCTTATTCTTGGGGCCAACCGGCGTCGGTAAAACAGAGCTCTGTAAAGCTTTGGCAGGTTTCTTGTTTGATAGCGAAGAGCATTTAATTCGGATTGACATGAGTGAGTTCATGGAAAAGCACAGTGTGGCTCGTTTAATTGGCGCGCCTCCGGGCTATGTGGGTTACGAGGAGGGTGGCTACTTAACTGAACAGGTGCGTCGTCATCCCTACAGCGTGATTTTGTTTGATGAAATTGAAAAAGCACATCCTGATGTCTTTAATGTGCTCTTGCAGGTATTGGATGATGGCCGCTTGACTGATGGTCAGGGTCGTACCGTTGACTTCAAAAATACGGTAATTGTCATGACGAGCAATATTGGCTCGCACTTGATTCAATCAATGACGGGGAAGAAGCAGGCCGAAGTGAAGGAAGCGGTATTTGGCGAGTTGAAGAATCATTTCCGTCCTGAGTTCTTGAACCGGATTGATGAGATTGTCGTCTTCCATGGTTTGGATAAAGACAATATTGCGAATATCGCCAAAATATTGCTCAAGAACTTATCGGATCGACTCGCTAAAGTGGATATGCAATTAGAGGTAAGTGATGCTGCTTTGAATAAGATTGCGGAGGTTGGTTTTGATCCAGTCTTTGGTGCCAGACCGCTGAAGCGTGCTATTCAGCAATACATTGAAAACCCAGTATCCAAAATGATCTTGGAAGGCAAATTTGGGCCCAAGGATGTCGTCCCAGTAGATGTCGATAAAAAAGGCGAATTTAGCTTTACTCGTCAAGTTCACTAAGGTCTCGGCGTTTTCAGCAGGAATATTCCTGCGCCAGTAAACTCGGTACATGACTGTTGCGCAATTGAGTGGGCGCGCCAGTGATGTCCGGGTTATTGGTTTGCTCAGCCTGGCTCACGGTAGCTCCCATTTTTTCCATTTAATTCTGCCGCCCATGTTCCCATGGCTAAAGGCTGAGTTCGCACTGAATTATGTTGAACTCGGCTTTCTCATGACGCTCTTCTTTGTGGTGTCTTGCGCCGTTCAGGCTGCATCCGGGTTTTTGGTAGATCGAATTGGTGCGCGGCCAGTGCTGTTTGCTGGTGTTGGTCTGCTGGTGCTTGCAGCGCTGATTTATTCTCAAGGCAATGGTTATTTCATGTTCGCACTGGCAGCGGTGATTGCTGGCTGTGGCAATGGGATATTTCATCCGGTCGATTACACCTTAATCAATCACAAGGTATCGCCACCCAACTTACCTTACGCTTATTCGTTGCATGGAATCACAGGATATTTGGGTTGGGCGGCTGCGCCGGTCTTTATGGTGGCGATTGCTGAGTTAGCCAATTGGCGCATCGCCTTTCTGGCGGCTGCTGCCTTGGAAGCTTTGGTCTTGTTGATTCTTTGGCTCAATAAGGCCTATTTGCTTGATAGTGTTCAGGAACGCAAGATTCAGGCGCATGCTGGTTCAGGGTCATCCGACAATCAGACGCCAGGGCAGAACCCTTTCGCTTTTCTCAAATTACCTGCAGTTTGGCTTTGTTGGATTTTCTTTTTCTTCAGTATGGCCGCCACTACCAGCTTGCAGTCATTTTCCCCAAGTGCTTTGCTAAAGATTTATCAACTGCCGATCACCGATGGAAGTTATTTTATTACGCTGATGTCTTTGGGTAGTGCAGGTGGCATGTTATTGGGCGCTTACGTTGCGGCTCGCTTTAAGTCCTCAGAGATCGTCGTGAGTGTTTGTTTGACCGTGAGTGTGATCATGAGTCTCTTGTTAGCAAGCGCTTGGATCCCAGTCAATCTGATTATTGTTTTATTTATTGTGATCGGGTTGGGATTGGGTATCGCTGCGCCCTCACGAGATTTAATGATTCGCGCTGCAACTCCCCTGGGCATATCGGGTCGCGTATACGGAATTGTTTATTCTGGAATTGATTTGGGTGCTGCGGTTGGCCCATTCATTTTTGGAATATTTATGGATGCCGATCTTCCGCGCTTACTTTTTGTGGGCGTTGCGCTATTTCAGATGATGATTATCTTCACCGCATTTAAGGTTGTGAATCAAGCAAGGGCTTCCTGAATTTTCTTGGCAAAAGTCACTGCATGTGGATTATCTCCATGGATGCATAAAGTGTCAGCTTGAATTTTGATGATGCTGCCATCAATGGCCGTGACTTCACCTTTTTGTGCCATCTGCAGTACCTGTGCAAGCGCTATAGACTCATCCTCAATCATCGCGCCGGCTTGAGTTCTAGGTACCAAGAAACCTTCTTTGGTATAGCGACGATCAGCAAATACCTCTTGCCAAACCGGCACCTTTAAAGCCTTGGCGGCTTCAATTAAACAGCTGCCAGCTAGGCCGTATAAAACAACTTCACCATCTAAATCTTTTACAGCACGGGCAATGCCACGTGCGAGTTTGATATCTTTTACCGCCTGGTTATACAGCGCCCCATGTGGCTTTACATGATGCAGCGTGGCTCCCGCAGCCCTAGCAAATCCCTGCAAAGCACTCGCCTGATAGAGAACATAGTTATAAGCGTCTTCTTCTGTGATGGCCATCTCTCGGCGACCAAAGCCAACCAAATCAGGTAAGCCTGGGTGTGCACCAATCAGCACGCCTTTTTCCACAGCAAGCTCAACGAGTTGTTTCATGCGAGCCGGATCGCCAGCGTGCCAACCGCAAGCAATGTTGGTAGAGCTGATGAAATCGAGTAATGCAACATCATTGCCCATCTCCCATACGCCAAAACCTTCGCCCATATCGCTATTAATATCCACTATGCCTCCTTGATGTTGCTCTGTAGTAAGAATTCAATTGATGTCATGGTTGATGTTTGCAAAAGTGATACTTCTGCATTGAGGCGATCCGCCTCTACTAAGCTAATCGGCATAAATTGAATGAAATTACCTGGTTTGACTTGTGCTAATTTTGCCCTATCCGCTTTGATGACCTCAGCTAGTCGAGGATATCCCCCGGTAGTTTGATGCTCAGCCAACATGATGATCGGTTCTTGAGAAGGTGGAAATTGCAGCGTTCCAAAGCTGATTGCCTGTGATGGAATATTTGGCAAAGCTTTTTTAATCCGAAAGTCACCCTCTAAGCGAATTCCCATGCGGTTGCTCTGGTTGCCTACTTTCCAGATCGTAGACCAAAATAGCTCACGGTCTTTACTGCTAAGGTAAGTTAAATGCGGTCCCGGTAGGCAAAAGAGCGGCGTGACGCCTTTGGGTGGCAGATAAGGTGAGCGAACTTGCCACTTCGGAAAACTGGGTAAGGAGCCGATACGCAATAAGTCTTTTAAGTAAGCTTGCTTGAAAGAATGCTGAGGATTCTCGAGAGCTAAGACATCCCCCTTTTGCAATCGTTTGGGGCCAATGTCAGCGCTAATATGAGATCCCTTGCCACCAAGAACGGTGGGCAGTTTTAAGCCTCCACCAATAGCCAATATTGTGCGTAGGCCTGGATTAAGAGGGGAGAATTGCAGGGTTGATCCTTGCGCAATCCATACTGGTCGGTTACCAGGAATGCGTTTGCCATCCACAATTCCCTGACAGCTTGCACCAACCCACGCCACGCAGGTATCTTGATGGAAGATTAGGCTGGGGCCTGTGGCTGTAAGTTCAAGGGCGGCAGTGTTGGGCGGGTTCCCGACCAGGGCGTTGGCCAACTCTAAGGAGGAGATATCACATGCGCCTCCTGGGCCCACCGCCCAGTGGGATAAGCCAGACCTGGGTTGATCTTGAATGGTTGTGAAGGTGCCAGCCTGTTTTATTTCGATTGAACCGTTTGAGAGGTTTTGCTCTGTCAATGAGCGGACAATCTCGACGGGGACAGCAGTCTTATCTAGCTGATGAAATTGATCCAAGCTTATTTCTTGAATACGCATTTGATCACCGGCCATAAATAAGCCAGGTGGTTCTTGTTGGGCATTAAATAAAACATTGGGTGATCTGCCAATTAAATTCCAACCACCAGGGGTAGAGCGTGGATAGATTGCAGTTTGGAGTTCTGCAATTGCGACACTCCCTTTTGGCACTGCGGGGCGAGGTGATGCTAGTCGCGGTAAAGCGAGTTTGGGATTGAGGCCGCTGAAGTACGCAAACCCTGGCATAAATCCCAAGATATCCGCGGTATAGGTATTGTTTTGATGCAGCTTAATAGTTTCTTCTACAGAGAGTTTGCAGGCACGCGCAATATCCACTAGATCAAGAGCAAGCTCAGGGTGATAGCAAACTTGTATTTGATGAACTGCAGGGGCGAGCTTACTTTGTGTTTGTTTGGCTAATTGCACCAGCATTTTTTCAATTACATGAGTTGCCTGAGTGCGGATGTCTTCTGGGCGGTGATTGTTAAATGTCAGCTCAATGACAAGCGAATCTAATCCGGGCACAATTTCTGTAGCCCAAGAGGGTTTATTCGCAAACAGGAGTTTGCTTAGACCATGAATCTCTTTTAAAGGGTTTTTCGACTTTGAGAAGTCGAGTAAAAGACCGTGATCGCCGAGGGGTATGCATTGCATCATGTAGTGATATTAAGGGTTTTCGCTAGTTAGCCATAAAAGTCCAATAATTGGGGTATAAATACCTTACTCATCCATTCATTAAAGATCTACAAAGACAGGGAGACAACATGAGTCAACAAACCGATACCAGTTTGACTGGTTTTTATAAGGTAATGAACCCAAAGGAAAAGAAAACCTTCTGGGGTTGCTTCTTGGGTTGGGCCCTCGATGGCATGGACTTCATGATCTACCCACTGGTGATTGGTACCATTATTGCAATGTGGCAGGTTGATCGCGGTATGGCGGGCCTAGCAGTGACAGGTACTTTGTTGGCGTCTGCTTTTGGCGGTTGGTTTGCAGGTTATTTAGCTGATCGCATTGGCCGTGTCCGCACACTACAGTTCACGATTCTTTGGTTCTCCAGTTTCAGTTTAATTTGCGCCTTTACGCAAGACTTTAATCAATTGATGATTGCGCGCGCGTTGCTCGGCTTTGGTTTTGGTGGCGAGTGGGCTGCAGGCGCAGTGCTCATGGGCGAAACCATTCGCGCAGAATATCGCGGTCGTGCAGTCGGCACCGTTCAATCTGCTTGGGCGGTAGGTTGGGGCGCAGCGGTTCTTTTACAGGCAATCATGTTTAGTGTGTTGCCAGCAGAAATGGCATGGCGTGCGATGTTTGTAGTGGGATTCTTCCCAGCATTGCTGTTGCTCTACATTCGTCGCAATGTGGAAGAGCCTGAAATTGCTAAGATTGCTCGTGAGAAAGTGGCTGCCGCTGGAGATTCCCCTTCTATTTTGGAGATCTTTAAGCCAGGCATTATCAAGACAACTATTTTGGCTTCTTTGTTAACCATGGGTGCGCAAGGCGGCTACTATGCGATTACTACTTGGGTGCCCACTTTCCTCAAGGCGGAGCGTAAATTGACCGTGGTTGGCTCTACCGGTTATTTAGCATTTCTGATTGTCGGTAGCTTTGTTGGTTATTTATTTGGCGCGTGGATGGCTGATCGCTTTGGTCGCCGGAAGCTCTTTATGACTTTTTCGCTTGGTGCGATTGTGTTGGTATTGGCGTACACCCAACTAGAAATCACTAATGAAATGATGATGTGGCTCGGCTTCCCCTTAGGGTTTTTTGCGAGTGGCTACTTCTCTGGCATGGGTGCTTTCTTGACTGAATTATTTCCCACCCGTTTACGCGGTAATGGACAAGGTTTTTGCTACAACTTTGGTCGCGGTATTGGGGCACTCTTTCCTGCTTTGGTTGGCTATTTCTCTAACCAATATGGTTTAGCAATGGCTATCGCGATTTTTGCGGTGATTGCATACGGCGTTTTCTTTGTCGCCGCTGTTATTCTTCCAGAAACGCGCGGCCGAGAACTGCAGGCCAATTAACGTAAGCACTGAAGTTCTATTGGTGTCAGCAGTAGAAATTCCAGTTTGTCCAGGACCGCCTGAATATCAGAGCGGTCCTTTTCCTTTTGCCATACCCAAAGGCGCAGTTGATACGCATGCTCATGTGATTAGTGCGGCAAGCTTTGTTGCTGACCGTTCATACACTTCGCCTGAAGCGACTGAGGCGCAATACATCAGGATGTTAGATGAAGTGGGTATGAGTTATGGCGTTTTAATTCAGGTAAGTGTGAATGGTCAGGACAATGAGCCAATGCTGAAGGTCTTAGCTCATCATCCGGAGCGTTTGCGTGGTGTTGCAGTTCCATTGCTCAACCAAGCAGATTCTTATTATCAGAATATGCGGGATAAAGGAGTGGTGGGCATTCGGATGAATGTGATGTTCTCAGGTGGTGGTTTAGATCTTTCCAAGCTAGAGGAGTGTGATGCGCTGGCACGAGATTGGGGTTGGCATATTCAGTTTTTATTAAATGCTCATGATTTGCCTGAGCTCATGCCGCGTATGCAGAAAATGAAATCTACTCTTGTGATAGATCACATGGGCTACTTAAAGACTTCTGTAGGTTTGAATTCATCAGGATTTCTAGCTTTGCTAGATTTAGTCAAAGAGCGAGCATGGGTGAAGGTCTCAGGCGCGTATCGATTAACTGATCAAGCGCCCCCATATGGGGATGTGGTTCCATATGCTAAGGCGTTGATTTCTGCAGCCCCTGATCGCTGTATTTGGGGTTCGGACTGGCCGCATGTTGCCCATTGGGGGGTGATGCCACGCGTGGCACAAATACTCGAAAGTCTCGCTTTATACGCTCCTGATGAGGTCACACGCACTCGGATACTGTGTGACAACCCAAGGCGTTTGTATGGGTTTATATAGTTTTCACAATATGAAACGTCATTTCCCAGCGTAAAATGCACTGCAGCATACCGCTGTATTTTCTATTTCAGGCAGTGAATACATATTTCGTATTATAAAATTTAAATATTAAGTAATTGAATTTATTGAATAAAAAATATTTTTAATTCCTTTAAATTTCACTTGTTTGCTTTTTAAATATCCCTAAACTCTTATATAAGACATAAGACTTTAATGTCTCAATATTCGTAGTACTTGTTTAACTTAGGGAGAAAAACATGGCAGATCGCAAAGCAGAAATCGCAGCACT
>CANGEC010000046.1 GCA_947452625.1 Burkholderiaceae bacterium | reverse complement strand
GTGCACTATGGAGGAAGCATGATTGCCCAAGAATTAGAAGTGAGTTTGCACATGGCGTTTGTTGACGCACGGGCTGCTCGACATGAATTTATTACAGTGGAGCATTTGCTAGCCGCCTTATTGGATAACGCCACTGCGGTTGAGGTGTTAAAGGCTTGCGCGGTCAATATCGCCGAGCTACGTGCGCAACTCAAAAACTTTATCAATGACAACACACCAGTCGTACCAGGAAATGATGAGGTGGATACCCAGCCTACTCTTGGTTTTCAGCGGGTGATTCAGCGCGCCATCATGCATGTGCAATCTACCTCTAATGGTAAAAAAGAAGTGACGGGCGCCAATGTCTTGGTAGCAATCTTTGGTGAAAAAGATTCGCATGCAGTGTATTTCTTGCAGCAACAAGGCGTTACCCGTTTAGATATAGTCAATTTCATTAGCCATGGTGTTCGCAAGGATCAAGCGGAGCATGTAAAACCGGTTGACGCCACTCAAGAGGCTGAAGAAGCAGGCTCAAGTGGTAAAGAAAGTCCTTTAGAGCAGTACACGCAAAATCTCAATGCCTTGGCACGTCAAGGGAAGATCGATCCATTGATCGGGCGCGATAGCGAAGTGGAGCGAGTAATTCAGGTGCTGTGTCGCCGCCGAAAAAATAATCCATTGTTAGTGGGTGAGGCTGGAGTTGGTAAGACGGCAATTGCTGAAGGTCTTGCTTGGCGCATCGTTAAAGGCGAGGTCCCGGAGATTCTGGCTAGCGCTACGGTTTATTCCTTGGATATGGGCGCTTTATTGGCCGGCACTAAATATCGTGGTGACTTTGAGCAACGCTTAAAGGGTGTACTTAAATCCTTAAAAGATAGCGATCATGGAATTTTATTTATTGATGAAATTCATACGCTGATTGGCGCAGGCGCTGCCTCAGGTGGAACCTTGGACGCAAGTAATTTGCTCAAACCTGCTTTATCCAATGGACAGCTTAAATGTATTGGTGCAACCACCTTTACAGAGTATCGCGGTATTTTCGAAAAGGATGCCGCGCTATCTCGTCGTTTCCAAAAGGTGGATGTGGTCGAGCCAACTGTTGATCAAACAGTGCAGATCTTGCGTGGCTTAAAGTCACGCTTTGAAGAGCACCATAGTGTTAAGTATGCTGCCGCTGCGTTGGTCGCTGCCGCTGAACTTTCTTCGCGCTATATCAATGATCGTCATCTGCCTGATAAGGCAATTGATGTGATTGATGAGGCGGGCGCAGCGCAGCGCATCCTGCCCAAGTCCAAGCAGAAGAAGACAATTGGCCGCCCAGAAATTGAGGAGATTGTTGCCAAGATTGCGCGGATACCGCCACAATCCGTTACGGTAGATGATCGCAGTAAGTTGCAGACCTTGGATCGCGATATTAAGAGCGTGGTGTTTGGTCAAGATCCTGCCATTGAGGCATTGGCTAGTGCGATTAAGATGACCCGGGCTGGCTTAGGCAAAATCGATCGTCCTATTGGCTCATTCCTGTTTTCAGGACCTACCGGTGTTGGTAAGACCGAGGTGGCTAAGCAGCTTGCCTATATTTTGGGTATCGAGTTGTTGCGTTTTGATATGTCCGAGTACATGGAGCGTCATGCGGTGAGCCGTTTAATCGGCGCGCCTCCTGGTTATGTTGGCTTTGATCAAGGTGGTCTTTTAACCGAAGCGGTGAATAAAAAACCCCATTGCGTACTCTTACTCGATGAGATTGAAAAAGCCCACCCCGATATTTTTAATATTCTTTTGCAAGTGATGGATCATGGAACGCTGACGGATAACAATGGCCGTAAGACTGATTTCCGTAACGTCATCATCATCATGACTACCAATGCGGGTGCAGAGGCAATGCAGAAGTCCACGATTGGCTTTACGAATTCGCGTGAGTCTGGCGATGAAATGGCCGATATTAAGAAGTTCTTTACGCCTGAGTTCCGTAATCGTTTAGATGCGATTGTTTCTTTCAAAGCTTTAGACGAAACCATCATTATGCGAGTGGTGGATAAATTCTTAATGCAGCTCGAAGAGCAATTGCACGAGAAAAAAGTAGATGCGACTTTTAGTCCGGCATTGCGTGCGCATTTAGCGAAACATGGTTTTGATCCACTAATGGGAGCAAGACCGATGCAGCGCATTATTCAAGATACGGTCCGCAAAGCTTTGGCTGACGAGTTGTTGTTTGGTAAGTTGGCACAAGGTGGCCATGTTGCTGTAGATGTCGATGCGGACGGTAAGGTGCTATTGGATTTCCATACCCCGCTTACCCCGAGTAAGAGTCCTAAGGCGGATATTGCGCCTGCGGAAGAAATTTAACTGTTGTTCAACACTCCATCAAAAGGAAATCATGTCTCATCACGATAAATTGCTAGAAGCTTTCGAAACCTATAAAGCGGAAAACGAAAAGTTTCATGAAAAAGGTATTAAGGCATCTGCTGCTAGAGCGCGCAAAGCTTTGCAAGAAATCGCTGGTTCATGCAAAGAGCGTCGCAAGGAAATTACCGCCGCAAAAGAAGCGCTTGAGGGTAAGCCAAAGGCTGAAGGCATGTCTCAAGATGCGGCTCGTCATGCACATATTCGCAAGTAAAGTTTTTTGCTTTGGTTGATAAAGCCACCTACGGGTGGCTTTATTTTTGGCAAAAGTGTCAACTTGCTAATTTGACCCAGCGTTAATTAGGTGAGGAGTCATATTTCTGATGAATACCGAGGAGGTAAGGATGAAAAAGATCCTAGTAGGCCTAGTTGCTGCATTCACCTTATGTGCAGCTGTAGCTCCAGCGAGTGCCCATGGATGGCGTGGTGGCTATGGCGGTGGTTATGGTGGCGGATGGCATGGCGGCCCTCGCTATGGCTGGGTTGCCCCATTTGCGGTGGGCGCGTTCGCTGGTGCGGTAGTGGCAAATTCATATTACCGTCCAGCCCCTGTTTACTATGCACCGCAATACTATCCCCCAGTTCAAAGGGCTGCTGCATATTGTCCTGAGAATGGTCTTTATTACCCTCAAACGCAGGTCTGCCCTAGCGGTTGGCAGCGGGTAGTTTATTGAGTCTTAGTTGCGGCCTGTGCTGCCAAAGCCACCAGCTCCGCGACTACTTTCTGTGAACTCCTCAACAACTTTGAGTTCAACTTGCATAATGGGCATCACCACTAACTGCGCGAGTCGCTCCATCGGCTCAAGTTTGAAGGTGGTATTGCCGCGATTCCAGGTGCTGACCATGAGTTGTCCTTGATAGTCGGAGTCTATCAAGCCCACCAGGTTTCCTAGAACAATGCCATGTTTGTGGCCAAGGCCTGAACGAGGCAGGATGAAGGCGGCATAGCGCGGATCTTCAACAAAGATTGCTAGTCCAGTGGGTACTAAAACAGTTTGTCCAGGGGCGATGTCAATAGCCTGATCAATGCAAGCACGCAGATCAAGACCCGCGCTACCAGGCGTGCCGTAGCTTGGTAACTGATTACGCATGCGTTCATCGAGAATTTTGACTTGTAGCGATTGCATAGAATTTCCTAAAGCAAAGATGGTGAAAACAGATTTTTAATGGGTGCTTAGTGAAGTTAAATTTTCTTGGCAACTAATTGAATAAGTTTGCGAGCCAGTTCGAGTTTTTCAGCTTGAGCGATTTTTTTGCTGCCGCTCTCATCGATGATAAGTAATTGATTGAGATCGCTGCCAAAAGTATCGGGGCCAATATTGCCGACAATCATCGGAATTCCTTTGCGCCGACGTTTCTCGTCAGCATGCTTGGTCAGGTCGGTAGATTCGGCGGCAAAGCCAACGCAGTAGGGGCGAGGCTTGCTGTTTTTGGACTTAACGGATTTTGCTACATCCAAGAGAATGTCTGGATTGGCTACAAATTCCAAATGAGGTGCTTGCTTACCTTGGCGCTTAATTTTTTCTTTGGCCGGCTTGGCAATACCCCAATCCGCTACCGCAGCTACCGCAAAGAAAATATCGCAGTCGATCGAGTTCATCGTGGCCGCATGCATTTCTCGCGCACTCACAACGTTAGTGCGGGTAATATTGCCAGCAGCAAGCAAGGGCGTTTCAAGCTCACAAGGTCCAGCAATGAGATGAACTTGAGCTCCTGCTTCAAGCGCTGCTCTAGCAATCGCAAAACCCATTTTTCCTGAGCTGCGATTTGTGATTCCGCGTACCGGATCAATTGCCTCGAAAGTAGGGCCTGCCGTAATCAAAACGCGCTTACCCAGTAGTATTTTTTTCTGAAAGAAAGCAACGAGCTGTTCACAAATTTCTGCCGGTTCAAGCATGCGTCCCATGCCAGTTTCGCCGCAGGCCTGAAAGCCGCTAGCGGGCCCAAGTAGGCTGACACCATCGCTGAGTAATCTTTGGGCACTGCGTTGTGTCGCAGGATGATCCCACATTTGGCGATTCATGGCGGGGGCAAGTAGGAGCGGACAATCTCTTGCTAAGCAAAGCGTTGTCAGTAAATCATCAGCGAGACCAAGTGAGATTTTTGCCATCAAGTCAGCGCTCGCAGGGGCAATCAAAATTGCATCGGCTGCGCGCGATAGTTCGATGTGGGCCATATTATTTGGGATGCTGCTATCCCATTGGCTGGTAAATACTGGCTTGCCTGTTAATGCTTGCATTGTCACAGGGGTAACAAATTGCTGCGCGGCCTCTGTCATGACTACTTGAACAGAAGCGCCTTCTTGCATCAGTAGGCGAGCAAGTTCAGCGGATTTATAAGCAGCGATTCCACCGGAGATGCCCAGAACGATTTTTTTGTTCAAAAGTGATTGCATGGAGCAAGCTTAAAGGGGTTGAGATGATTTGCCAAATGTCTTGCGCAGTTCAGTTAAAACAATCAGAGTAGCGCCTAAGCAAATGGCGCTATCAGCCAGGTTAAAGGCTGGCCAGTGCCAATACTGGTAGTAAAGGTCAATAAAGTCGACTACTGCGCCATACATGATGCGATCGAGAACATTGCCGAGGGCGCCGCCCAAAATCAGACTTAGGGCAAATGACAGCAATTTATCTTGCTGACTTTTGCGTAGTAACCAAAAAATATAAGCGGAAGCAAGTAAGCCGAGGACCGTGAAAAACCAGCGTTGCCACCCGGAGCTCTGCGCAAGAAACGAGAACGCTGCACCGGGGTTGAAGAGTAGTAGCCAATTCAGAAAAGGCAACACTTCCTCGGGAATGCCAAGCTTGAGATTGCTCAAGGCCCACCATTTACTGAGTTGGTCAAACAAAAGCACCACGGATGCAATTGCGAGTGAGCGCATCAGTGGAAAGTTACGAGATGGATTCATGAGTGCTTAGGCAAATAAACGGTGCTCACCGTCGCCAAATAGATTGCTGATGCAGCGACCGCAAAGCTCTGAATGCTCAGTATATGTGCCAACATCTGCTGTGTGGTGCCAACAGCGTCCACATTTTTTGTATTGGCTAGCACGGACTATAACCTCGAGCCCGCCTTGGCTTTGCTCAACTTGAGCGCTAGAGGTAATTGTGACAAAACGGAGATCATTGCCGAGCGAGTTCAGCAAAGCAAAATCTGCTGCTGGCAACTTAATGGTGAGTTCTGCTTGCAGTGATGAACCCACATTGCCTGCCTCGCGCTCTATCTCAATTGCTTTAGTGACTTCTGAGCGGATCTCGCGAATGCGATTCCACTTGGCAAGTAATTCTGTTGCTTGAATAATTTCTGGAAAGCGACCAAACTCTTCCATGAAGATGGATTCTTGGGCTTTCTCAGATGAGCCATGTGGAAATGATTGCCATGCTTCTTCTGCAGTAAAGGAGAGGAAGGGTGCGAGCCATTTCAGCAGATTGCGTGTGATTTGGAAGAGAGCGTTTTGAGCGGCACGACGATTCGCAGAATCGGGTGCGCTGGTGTAAAGGCGATCTTTGAGAATGTCTAAATAAAATCCCCCCAAATCTTCCGAGCAGAATGTCAACATGCGTGAAACCGCTGGATGAAATTCATAGGCCTTGTAGTGGCTCTCAATCTCACCTTGCAATTGATTGGCTAAGGCGACAGCGTAGCGATCAATCTCTAACCACTGATCGGCCGGCATAGTATGTTTGCTGGGATCAAAGTCTGAGAGATTGGCCAGCAAGAAACGCAAGGTATTGCGAATCCGACGATAGCTTTCAACGACGCGTTTGAGAATCTCATCTGAAATCGTCATTTCACCGGAGTAATCAGTTGAGGCGACCCACAAACGAATAATCTCAGCACCCAATTTATCAGCGACCTGCTGGGGGGCAATCACGTTGCCAACCGATTTACTCATTTTGCGGCCTTGGCCATCGACCGTAAAGCCATGAGTTAGGAGGGCCTTATATGGTGGCTTGCCGTCTAGCATGGCACCAGTTAAGAGTGAAGAATGGAACCAGCCACGATGCTGATCGGAGCCTTCAAGGTAGAGATCGGCGAGGCGGCCTGCAGAAGTCTCTGCTTCGGGCGTAAGTAGTTCGGCGCGATGCGAGCCGCGAATCACATGCCAGTGGGTCGTACCTGAATCAAACCAGACATCTAAGGTGTCACGATTTTTTTCATATTGACTGGCTTCGTCACCGAGCAGTTCCGCGATATCCAGGTTTTGCCAAGCTTCAATACCCTGCTTCTCTACGCGCAGAGCGATTTCCTCAAGGAGCTCAACAGTGCGCGGATGTGGTTCACCACTTTCTTTATGTACAAAGAAAGCCATTGGTACGCCCCATTGGCGTTGGCGCGATAAAGTCCAATCAGGACGATTGGCAATCATGCTGTGTAGGCGTTGCTTACCCCAGGCTGGAAAGAATTCTGTATTTTCAATGCCAGCCAATGCGGTCTCGCGCAAACTGGCGCTCCCATTGTTTGGTTTCTTGTCCATGCTGGCAAACCATTGCGAGGTGGCTCGATAAATGATCGGCGACTTATGGCGCCAGCAGTGCATGTAAGAGTGTGTATAGGTTTTGTCTCTGAGGAGGCTTCCTGCCTCACGCATGGCCTCAACAATCTTAGGATTCGCTTTCCAGATGTACTCATTAGCAAAGAGTGGCAGCCAAGAAGCGTAGACACCGTTGCCCATGACGGGATTGAGAATATCTTGATCGGCAAGTTGATGGGCTTTGCAGGATTTAAAGTCTTCTTCACCATAGGCCGGAGCGGAGTGTACGATGCCAGTTCCAGTATCGAGGGTAACGTATTCGGCGGTATAGACTGGAGACAAACGACGGTAGCCTTCATGCAACTTGGCCAATGGGTGCCAAAAAGAAATATTTTCCAGCGCGCTACCTGCGCAAGTTCCAATGATCTGACCCTCAATACCATAGTCCTGTAAGCAAGTTTCGACACGGTCTTTAGCAAGGATTAATAGACGATCGCCAACATCTACCAATGCATACGTCACCTCGGGGTGAACATTCATCGCCTGGTTTGCGGGAATTGTCCATGGTGTAGTGGTCCAGATCACAATCATTCCAGGTTTTGCTGGAAGCTCATTTAAACCAAAGGCTTTGGCAAGCTGTGGGCGTTGTGCATCATCAAAGGCAAAACCAACATCAACAGTGGGATCGGTTTTGTCTTGGTACTCGACTTCGGCTTCAGCAAGTGCTGAACCACAATCAAAGCACCAGTTGACTGGCTTTAAGCCACGAAAGACATAACCCTTTTCCCAAATCTTGCCTAAGGCACGAATCTCATCCGCTTCATTACGATAGTTCATCGTGAGATAGGGGTTGTTCCAATCACCCAAAACCCCGAGCCGTTCAAAGTCTTTCTTTTGTTTGTCTACTTGCACTTGCGCATAAGCTCGTGCTTTTGCTTGGACTTCAGCTGTCGGCAGATTTTTGCCAAACTGCTTTTCAATCTGAATTTCAATAGGCATACCATGGCAATCCCAGCCTGGCACATAGACCGCGTCATTCCCCATTAACCAGCGAGATTTCACGATCATATCTTTGAGGATCTTGTTGACTGCGTGGCCAATATGAATATCACCATTAGCGTAGGGTGGGCCATCATGCAAAATAAACTTTGGCTGGTTCGCATGGGCTGCGCGAATCTTTTCATAGAGCTTATTTTTTTGCCAGCTCGCTACCCATTGAGGTTCGCGTTTTGCAAGATCTCCCCGCATTGGAAACGCAGTATCAAGAAGATTGACGGGGTAAGAGTTTTCTTTTTCAGACATAGTTTTTTTTCTGGAAATAATTTCTGGCATACCTTGCATCGGCTGCAATGGCTTGTGTAAGAAGTTCGAGGTCGGAATATTTTTCCTCCTCGCGAATTTTTTCTAAGAGCTCAACGGTAATAATTTTTCCGTAAACCTCTTTTTGGAAATCAAAGATATGGGTTTCTAGCAATACACGGCCTGCGTCTTCTACAGTCGGTCTTACGCCAAGGCTTGCTACCGCAGGTAGTGGCTGATCTGTTAGCCCAAGCACCTGGGCGACAAAGATGCCGCTCGCTGCTGGCTTGCGATGGTGGAGATGATTGGCAACTGCTAAATTGAGTGTGGGAAAGCCAAGCGTGCGTCCAAGCTGTTGGCCATAAATGACGTGTCCCGAAATGCCATAAGGTCGACCAAGCAAAGTATTCACTTTATGAATATCACCTTGTGCGAGTGCAGTACGTAATGCCGAACTGGAAATGCGTTCACCATTTTCGTGAATCGTATCAATACTAGACACTTCAAAACCATATTTTTCGCCAGCAGCCTTCAGGCTTGCAAAATTGCCAGCACGTTTTGCGCCATAACAAAAATCATCTCCAATCAAAATCCATTTAGCATTCAGACGTTTGACCAGAATCTCGGAGACAAATTCATCGGGGCTGAGTTTGGCAAATGCGGCGTTGAAATGTTCAACCATGACTCGATCGATCCCAATATTTGCGAGGGCAGCCAATTTATCGCGCAAATTCAAAATGCGGGGTGGAGCTTGTTCTGCAGAGAAGAATTCTTTAGGGTGGGGCTCAAAGGTCATTACACAACTTTTTAAGCCTCTTGCAGTAGCCCCGTCCTTAAGTTCTTGCAATAAGGCGCGATGACCCCTGTGCACGCCATCGAAATTGCCGATGGTTAAGGCACATGCCGGTCCTGCAGAAAACTGGGTGGGGCCACGGAATACGTTCACAAATCGCTTTCAGGGTAGCCATCAATTATATTGTGGGCATGCATTCAATCGTCACCTTAATCTCAGGCCGCGGATCAAATTTCGAGGCCATCGTCAAAATAGCCCAAAAAGACCATTGGCCGGTCAAGTTTGCCGGGGTTATTGCCAACCACTCAGCCGCTAAGGGCCTTGATTTTGCTCGCTCGCAGGGTATCCCTGCCTTTGCCATCGAACATCGTGAACACCCTAGTCGCGAGTCCTTTGATGCTGCTCTGATCGCCAAGATTGATGAATTGGGGGCTGATTTGGTCGTTTTGGCTGGATTTATGAGAATTCTCACCCCAGGGTTTATTCGGCACTTTGAGGGTAGATTGATCAATATTCATCCAGCCCTGCTTCCTGCCTTCCCGGGTTTACATACCCATGAGCGTGCTTTGGAGGCTGGCGTGCAAGAGCATGGCGCCACTGTCCACTTTGTCACGGAAGGGGTTGATGAGGGGCCCATTATTTGCCAGGCCTCCATTCCAGTGCTGGCGGGGGATGATGTGGATGCCTTGGCCGCTCGAGTCTTGGCCGCGGAACATCAGATTTATCCGCGGGCCGTAAAATGGTTCATTGATGGACGATTGCGCATAGAAGGTAATCAAGTGAAGGTTCAACCCCCAGAGGCGCAGTTAATTAAATTATGAGTAAAGAACGTTCATCCCGAGGCACTGGTTCAAGAGCTGGTTCGAAATTAGGTCCGCAAAAGAGCTATGCGAGCAAGACCAACGATCCCTTGCGCAAACCAGAGCGCCGCAATGCCAGCGGTAATTTAATTGCGCCTGTTGGGCAAAAGAATTTTTCTAATGCCAAGGCCCTGCCTCAGCATGCAATTCATTTAGAGCGCTTACTTCCCGAGTTGCTGAGCTTCGAGCAGCCAGCCGATCGGGTTGTGAGTCGTTATTTCCGCTCAGAACCGCAATTGGGTAATCGTGATCGTGCTTTGATCGCGGAGAGTGCCTTCGCCATTTTGCGACGTAAAAATGAGATGTCGCAACTCGCGGCAAGCGGTGAGGGCTCTCAGGCTAGACGCTTAGCCCTATTGGGTTTAATGTCCGCGTTGTCTGAGGGTGGCTTGGGTTCTGCCAATCGGGCAGAAAGTGCGATTGCCGATTTAGCGCATGTGCTCAAACCTGGCGAATATGAATGGCTACAGCATGTGTCAACGATTGATCGCAATTCCCTTAATCCCTTGGTTCGCAATAATTTGCCGGAATGGTTGTGGGATGCTTTTGGCCAATATCCTGGTGAAGCATCACGCGAGGAGCTCGCTCAGGCTTTGATGCACCCAGCATTGTTAGATTTGCGCGCCAATACGATGAAGACGACGCGCGAGCAATTGCTTGCCGAAATGAACGCATTAGGTGGTCGTTATCAAGCGATTCCAACTCCCTATGCACCAGATGGTGTCCGCATTATGGGCAAACCGGCTTTGCAAAATACAGTCGGCTTTAAAGCGGGTATGTTTGAGGTTCAGGATGAGGGTAGCCAATTGCTTTCGTATTTATTGGCACCTAAACGTGGTGAGATGGTCGTGGATTTTTGTGCCGGTGCTGGCGGCAAGACCCTGGCTATAGGGGCTCTGATGCGCTCTACAGGCCGCCTATACGCCTTTGACACATCCGAACGTCGTTTGGCTAATTTAAAGCCAAGACAGGCCCGTAGTGGACTCTCCAATGTCCATCCAGTTTGGATTGACAGCGAGAACGATGCCAAGATCAAACGCTTGGCTGGCAAGATTGATCGTGTTTTGGTGGATGCCCCTTGTAGTGGCATGGGTACCTTGAGGCGCAATCCTGATCTGAAATGGCGCCAAACCCCAGTCGGTATTTTGGAATTGAATCAGAAGCAGACCAATATTTTGGCTTCCGCTAGCCGCTTATTAAAGCCAGGCGGGCGTTTGGTCTATGCAACTTGCAGTCTGTTACCGCAAGAGAATCAAGCGATTGCAGAGGCTTTTCTCAAAAACCACCCTAATTTTGAAGTGGTGCCTGCTGCAGAAGCCTTAAAGCCACTTTTCCCAAAAGGGGAATTGCCAATAGGTTGCAGTCTTGATAACCCCTGGTGGCAGTTATGGCCACACATTCATGGGACAGATGGCTTTTTTGGAGCCGTCTTTCAAAAGAAAGCAGTGGCAAAAGTTGATAGTGAGGGGACTAAAAATCCTTAGAAAGTTTTAAAATAGGGGCTTATATAGATTTTAGGGAACCCCTTTTGAATACCGATTCAAGTTTTGTTGCAAACACCTTTGATGCATTACTCAATTGGCTAGCCAATGGCTATTTAGATTGGTCTTGGTGGCAAATCGTGGTGTTTACCTTGATTGCAACCCATATCACCATTGCGGCGGTGACGATTTTTCTGCATCGCTGCCAGGCGCATCGCGCTTTAGATTTACACCCCATTGCCTCTCACTTTTTCCGTTTTTGGCTTTGGCTCACCACTGGAATGGTGACAAAAGAATGGGCGGCCATTCATCGTAAGCATCATGCCAAATGCGAGACAGTTGACGATCCTCATAGCCCACAAGTGTTGGGGATTAATACCGTGCTTTCTCGTGGCGCTGAGTTGTATACAAAAGAGGCGGCCAATCAAGAGACTTTGAGTAAGTACGGTCATGGCACGCCAGATGATTGGCTTGAGCACAATGTTTATTCCAAGTTTTCCTGGCAAGGTGTTGCCTTGATGCTCATCATTGATGTGTTTTTATTTGGCGCACTGGGTTTGACGGTATGGGCCGTTCAAATGCTATGGATTCCGATCACTGCTGCGGGAATCATTAATGGCATAGGTCACTATTGGGGTTATCGTAACTACGACTGTGAAGACGCTTCAACTAATATTGTTCCTTGGGGTATTTTGATCGGCGGCGAAGAGTTGCATAACAATCACCACACCTTTGCGACTAGCGCAAGGCTATCAAGCAAGTGGTATGAGTTTGATATTGGCTGGCTTTACATTCAGTTGATGAGTGCGGTAGGTTTGGCCAAGGTGAAGAAGACCTCACCCAAGCCCATCCTAAGTGATTTGCGCCCAGCTGATCATGGCACGCTAGAGGCAATTATTGCCAACCGCTATGAAATCATGGCGCGTTATAGCAAAACCTTGCGCAGCTTCTTTAGCAATGAAGTGCAGCATATGCAAGTATTGGCCTCGCACTTAAAGGACGCTCGTGTATGGTTGTGCAAAGATGAAGCGCGCCTATCTGCCGAAGAAAAATCCAAGCTTGAAGAGTTGATTGCAAGCAATGTCCAGTTACGCAAGATGATTGAAATGCGTCGTGACTTGCAGGCAATTTGGTCACGCTCCAATGCGAATGGTGATCAGTTGTTGTCGCAATTGCACTCCTGGTGTCAGCGTGCAGAAGAGAGTGGGTTAAGCAGTTTGCGTGAGTTCTCTTTAAGATTGCGTCGTTACGTTTAAGGCCGGATTATTGCCTGGTCCCAATGCAATATTTGGGGCAATAAAAAACCCGCCAATAAAGCGGGTTTTTTATTTGCTGTAGTAACTTAATAAATCAAATTACTTGAGCTTGGTTTCTTTGTAAGCAACATGCTTGCGAATGGTTGGATCGAATTTCATGATCTCCATTTTCTCAGGCTTGGTACGCTTGTTTTTTGAAGTGGTATAGAAGTGACCAGTACCAGCTGATGACTCTAATTTGATTTTTTCTCTGCCGCCTTTAGCCATTTGTGCGCTCCTTAAATTTCGCCACGTGCACG
>CANGEC010000045.1 GCA_947452625.1 Burkholderiaceae bacterium | reverse complement strand
GTGGCGCGCTTAGTAGCCTCTTTGGTTGCTTCTTCTTGCAACACCTTGAGCTTAGCAAGATCATTCTTGGCGGCAGACTTGGCACTCTCCATGGCATTTTTCATCCCCCACTCGATTTCAGCCAAATGATGCTCGCTCAGTTCCTTGGCGGCATCTAACAACTTATGGGAATAATTAAATAATTCTTTGGCCTTCTCTTGCTGCCATTTTTGTAGATCCTTAGCATCCATTATTCTGCCCTCTATTAAAGTGATTGAAAATAACTAAATGATGATTCACACACTACTTCTTATCAACTTTATACCGAATTTCTATACTTGCCAATCACCTCTCGGAACAGCATAAAATAAGGTCATGACCGAACGAAAAAGCCTATACGAGAGCATTGGGGGTATCGATAAGATTGATGCCTTGGTTGATCGCTTCTATGATTTGATGGCACTAGAGGAGTCATTTTCTGAACTACGCGCAATGCACCCTGCCGATCTCTCAGGCTCTCGAGAAAAATTAAAGTTTTTCTTAACGGGCTGGATGGGTGGGCCGGATATTTATTCGCCCAAGTATGGCCATCCCATGCTCAGAGCAAGACATCTACCTTTCAAGATAGGCCTACAAGAACGCAACCAGTGGTTAGCATGCATGTATCAAGCCCTAGAGGATTGTGGCATCGAAGGAAATATTTCAACGCAACTGCACGAGTCTTTTTTCAATACCGCCGACTGGATGCGGAATCAGCCAAACTAGTCTAATTTTGCGCCAGCTTGTTTGACCGCCTTTGCCCAGCGTGGCATCTCCGTAGCTAAAAATTTAGAGAATTGCTCGGCATTGAGATATGCCGGATCAGCACCCTGATCAATCATCTTCTTCTGAATTTCTGGTGAATCCAAGGTCTCTTTAAATGCCTGACTCAGTTTATTTACCACCTCTGGCGGGACTCCTTTGGGCGCCAATATTCCATAAAAGCCCACCACCTCCAAATTAGCCACCCCCGTCTCAAGTACGGTTGGAGTATTGGGCAAGGCAGGGTTGCGCTTAGCACTAGTGACCGCCAGTGCGCGCACCTTTCCCATCTTTGCATAATTGGCCGCCTGAGGGACGGATTCAGCCATGAATTGCACATGGCCAGCGATCAAATCCGTAAAAGCAGGAGCACTCCCCTTGAAGGGGATATGCACCATAAAAATACCCGTTTCATTCTTGAGCATTTCAGGTACCAAATGAGATATACCGCCATTGCCAGCCGAGCCGTAATTTAACTTGCCGGGATGAGACTTGGCATAAGCAATGAACTCTTTGAGAGTTTGAACTGGCACATCATTATTCACAATAAAAGCCAAGGGCTGTTGCGCGGTCCGAGCAATGGGCTGAAAATCTTTGAGCGTATCGTAGGGGGATTTTGTATAAATAGCCGGGTTAATGACCATCGTCCCGGTGTTAGCCAAGAGCACCGTGTATCCATCAGGGGGTGATTGAGCGACAAATTGCGCCCCTACCGCCCCACCAGCACCTGGCTTGTAATCCACAATTAAAGGTTGCCCAAATGCAGTTTGGAATCGATCCGATAAAAGTCGGATATGCGCATCTAAAGGACCTCCAGCAGGAAACCCAATAATGACTTTGACGGGCTTATCGGGATAAGCGGCATAGGAAGCACTGAATGACAAAAATGCCAATGCTACTGATAGCAATATCCGGATGGAATGCAGGGATATCAACATTGGAATCACATTCTCGAGTTAGTTAGATACACTTTAACCGAAAGGCTTAAAACATCAAACAACATGCTTGAACTCATTACCACCTATCTGAGCGACCCCAATATTTGGATTGCTTTCTTAACCCTTTCTGCCCTCGAACTCATTCTGGGGATTGATAACATCATCTTCATCAGCGTTATTGCCAACCGACTACCCAGCGATATACGGGATCGTGTACGTACTTTTGGGCTAATCTTTGCGCTACTAACCCGCATCTTGCTACTACTCAGCCTATCGTGGGTGATGGGATTAACCACAGCATTATTCTCAGTCTACGATCACCCCATCAGCGGTCGTGATTTGATTTTACTTTTGGGGGGGTTCTTTCTTCTCTGGAAAGCTTCCTCAGAAATCTACACTGAAGTTGAAGCAGGTCATTCAGATGAAGTCGCTCAAGAAATCGAGCAGCCGAACAAGCATCATCAAACCAAGCTCAAACTATTTATCGGCTCGATTATCCAGATTGGTTTACTCGACATTATTTTTTCACTCGATAGCGTA
This sequence comes from Burkholderiaceae bacterium, assembly GCA_947452625.1. Taxonomy (GTDB): domain Bacteria; phylum Pseudomonadota; class Gammaproteobacteria; order Burkholderiales; family Burkholderiaceae; genus Polynucleobacter. The sequence continues at coordinate 10,698 of CANGEC010000045.1, read as the reverse complement.
ATTACAGCTGTTGGCATGGTAGATGAGATTGCTGTCATGATTGCTGCCGTTCTCTGCTCAGTGCTAATCATGTTGCTGGCAGCCAAACCACTAGGTGATTTTGTACACCGCCACCCCTCTATCAAGGTCTTAGCCTTATCCTTCTTAACCGTTGTGGGAGTGGTGCTTATTGCAGAAGGGATGGGGGCGCATATTCCCAAAGGATATATTTATGCCGCGATGGCCTTCTCGCTCATGGTGGAACTTCTCAACATTCGCTCGCGTCAGAAAAAAAGATAGCACCCAGGTTATAAAGATTGGGCACAGGCAAATCCACTGGACCAAGCCCACTGAAAATTATGTCCGCCTAGGTGACCCGTGACATCCACGCACTCGCCTATGAAATAGAGTCCAGCATGTTGACGCGACATCATTGTTTGACCATCCAGCGCTTTGGTATCTACACCCCCCAACATGACCTCAGCCTTTTTCCAACCAAGTGTTCCCGCAGGCTTCACCGACCAATTGGTGAGTAAATCTTTTAAGTTCTGACGGTCTTTTTTTGAAACCTCAGCCCACTTACGTCCCAAGAGATTTTGCTGTTCAGCAAATGCTTTCGCCAAGCGCTGCGGCAACACTGAAGCCAAGAGTGTTTCCGTGAGTTTAAGGCGACTATCCTCACGATCAAACAGATCATCACAATGAAAGCCTCCCGACATCTCAATTGCGCCAAGCCAATCTATCCGAATAGCCTCGCCCTCACACCAATAGCTACTGGCCTGTAACACAGCGGGGCCTGATAACCCTTTATGGGTTAACAAAACATCCTCGGTAAAGCGACCGACATCATAACGCTGACCCTTGCTGCCAGCACTAATTTTGACGGGAAGACTCAGTCCAGCAAGCTCATTGAGATTGGCAAATGCTTCCGAGGTAAACGATAGTGGCACAAGCGCTGGACGCGGCTCAATAATATTCAAGCCAAACTGTTTGCCAATCTCTAAAGAGTAAGCAGTAGCGCCGATAGCGGGGACAGGCAAACCTCCGGTCGCCATCACTACTGACTTAGCTCTTTCAGAGCCCAGCTCGGTTTCTATCACCCACGTATCCGCCTCTTGATGAACCGATCGTACGCTCACGGGATTACGAATCTGCACACCCCCTTTGGCGCATTCCGCAAACAGCAGATCGATGATTTGCTTGGCAGAATCATCGCAAAAAAGTTGGCCTTGATGTTTCTCATGATAAGCAATGCGGTAAGACTGGATTAGCTCAATAAAGGCTTTGGCAGGATAGCGTGCTAAGGCGCTTTTCACAAAATGGGGGTTTAGGGATAAGAAATTTCCTGGGCCGCTATGTAGATTAGTAAAGTTACAACGACCCCCTCCACTAATCCTAATCTTTTCGCCTAATGTAGGCGCATGATCCAGCACAAGAATCTTTTTACCGCGCTGCCCTGCTACACCAGCACAAAATAATCCGGCTGCTCCGCCACCAATAATGATGGCATCCCAAGTTTTACTCATAAATTACTTAAAACGCTCAATGATTTCAGTGGGGATGTTGAGCTTTTCCATGTGCATCCGCGTATAAGCCTGCCGAAAGTTTTTTGTCATCGAGATCATCACCGAAGCCGTCCAAGCAAAGGCAAACATGCCAGAAAAAGCAATGATAATGGCAAGCATTTTCCAACCAGGAGGTAATAGGTCATCCATAAAACCCATTGCAGTATAGGTGCTACCGGCGAACAGAATACTTTCCCCCAGAGTCGGTAGTAATTTAAAAGCCCACAATGAGACGCCCCAAATCACAATTTCTAAAATATGGGTCAACAGCAATAGTAGTACGCTGATATAGAAAACGCAGGCAACGGCTGAATATTTCTTCTCAGCAAGGTATAAAAAAGATTTAACCTCATAGCGCTTAGCAATTTGCAATAAGAGTAATCCATGGATCAACATAATCAACAGAAGCACCGTGATGCCCAATAAATAACTTGGGAGGTCAAGCTGGGTGGCGATACTAGGATTTTCGGTAATCATGATGTTGATAGTTTACTGCGGGCTAACCCAACTGATACCAGTCCTCAATCACTTTCCAGGCCTCTTGAGCAGTCTGTACAAAATGAATTAAGTCCATATCTGACTTTTCAATGACGCCAAACTCCACCATCTGTTTAAAGTTCACCATTTCAGTCCAAAAACCATTCCCCACCAAAATAATTGGGAAAATCTCTACTTTTTTTGTCTGCATCAAAGTGAGCACCTCAAAGAGTTCATCGAATGAACCAAAGCCACCTGGATAGGCCACAATTGCTCTTGCCCGAATCATGAAATGCATTTTTCGTAGCGCGAAATAGTGGAAGCGAAAACTCAAGCCCTCAGTGATATAGGGATTTGGATGTTGCTCACGTGGCAAGCTAATATTAAATCCAATGGTTTCATCACCCATTTCAGAGGCACCACGATTGGCTGCCTCCATAATGCCGGGACCGCCACCAGTACAAATATGCAATTTATTATTGGCTTGCGATTGACTGGCGTTGTAAGTTGCCACGAGACGACCAAACTCTCTAGCTGACTCATAGTATTGACTGTGCAGCACGGCCTTTTTGGCCTCAAGCAACTCTTCCGGAGTCTTCGCCTCAGCCTCCAATTTCAAAGCCTGCTCATGACTAATAAAACGGGTAGAACCAAAGACAGTAATGGTATGTTCGATCCCCCGCTCTCTGAGCAAAATTTCCGGCTTGAGTAATTCCAGTTCAAAACGGATCCCCAGAGTCTCACGTCTTGACAGAAATGCAGCGTCATCAAATGCAAACTTCGCGGAATCCTCCGACTTTTCTTCGGATATCTGACTTTTCTGTAAATTTAAAAAATCAGAAATAGTTTGCGCATTATTAAGGGGGAGCTTTGGGCTCATATCAAGACCTTTTAGGAATACACCAGCCTATATTAACCGCCTCAAAGCTCAGTATAACTACCTAGAAAATATTCATATCAGGCCTCAGAAGGCACGAATAAATCCCCACAAGGATTTACCCAAGGTAAAACAAAGGTTAATATTGAACAAATTTCAACTAAACCGAAGGAAAAAGCAATGAGCAACCGTTCAATCATCATCATGGTACTTGTCTTAATTAGTGCAACAGCCTATTTGCTGCTCAAGGGCGACGGCAATGTTGATATGGGCGGTGAAAAGCATGGTGCTGAAGCAACCCATGTTGAAGAAGCTAAAAAGGATGCGCCAGCCGCCGCTCCGGAAGCTCCGGCCGCAGCACCAGCAGCAGATGCTAAGAAATAATCTAGCTAAGCTCCTAAAAAGCCGCGGTAAACCGCGGTTTTTTTATATCATTTGCCAATGAAACCAATTTCAACCTTTTGTCTTTTGCTATTCTCACTTTGTGCTTATAGCCAACCGAATAACCCCCCGCTCACCTCAAAATCTACTAAAGCAAGCAATATGACCATGATTCAATCTTTTGCACCCACCGGCACGTTGCGTGTTGGTATTAATTTAGGCAACCCCGTACTCGCTGGCACAGATTCCCTGACTCAAAAACCAAAAGGGGTAACGATTGATATTGCCAATGAAATCGGCAAGCGTTCTGGACTACCAGTTGAGCTCATTCCTTTTAAAAGTGCTGGCGCTACAGTCGATGCGATTAAGACCGGAAATATTGATATGGTATTTGTGGCAATTGATCCTGTGCGCGGTGAAGATATTAGCTACACACCCGCCTACATTCAGATTGAGGGCGCTTATATGGTGAAGGATGCATCACCCATTCGTAAAAATGAAGAGGTTGATGTCGTTGGCAATGAGATTGTGGTTGGTAAAGGTAGCGCCTATGACCTCTTCCTCACTCGTGAAATCAAACACGCCGCCCTCCTCAGGGCCGCAAGCTCACAAGCAGTGATCGATGATTTTATGCAAGGTCAAGGCAATGTCGCGGCGGGCGTAAAACAACAACTCGAAAGTGATGCCGCGCGCTATACTGGCTTACGGATGCTACCCGGACGCTTTATGGTGATTAATCAAGCGATTGGTATTCCAAAAGCTCGCTCTGAATACGAAAAAACTAACGCCTATCTTAGTACCATCATTGGCGAGCTGAAATCTTCCGGCTTTGTTGCTGCCGCGATGCACCGACACAATATTCAAGGTGCTAAAGTTGCGGAGTAGTCAGCCTTAGCAGTCATAGGTTTTTAAGCGCTCTGGGATTTGGACATGCGTCCAACCCAGCTCTTTGTGTATGCTATCTGCCAACGCGCTTGCTGCAACAGGCTCCCCATGCACGACGAAGACAGATTTGGGTTCTTGCTTAAACCCTCTGAGCCATTCTAATAAGCCGGCCTGATCGGCATGCGCTGAAAGTCCTCCGATCGTATGTACCGAAGCCCTCACCGGCACTTCTTCGCCAAATAATTTCACTACGGGTACTTTATCGACTAGCCAGCGACCCAAGCTACCGTAAGCCTGGAAGCCTGTAATGATTACAGCATTTTGTGCGTAAGGTAAATTGTTCGCCAAATGATGAACAATGCGCCCTGCATCGCACATCCCGCTTGCTGAAATAATAATGGCGCCGCCCCTAATTTTATTCAGGGACTTGGATTCTTCGACATCAGCGATAAACCGTAATGTCACTGCATCAGGATGTTTTTTAAACCACTCAAAAGTAGCTTGCGACTGTTTATCAAGTTGAGAGAAAAAATGCTGTGTCAAATGTGTTGCGGCAGTTGCCATGGGCGAGTCCACCCAAATGTTTAAGTGCGGCAACAAACGTTTGCGCACCAAATCAATTAATACAAATAGAATCTCTTGCGTACGACCCACCGCAAAGGCCGGTATAACAATATTTCCATGATTCTTCATAGTCGAAGAAATGACTTCAACCAATTCATCTTCAGTTTCTTGAAGACTCCGGTGCAATCGATCACCGTAGGTAGACTCAACCAATAAAACATCTGCCTCGCTCACTAGCGCTGGATCCGGCATCAAGACCTTACCCTTCATACCAAGATCCCCTGAAAACACACAACGCTTAACAGGAGCATTAGTTTCCTGAACATCAAGGATGGCAATTGCCGAACCTAAAATATGCCCGGCATTACGAAACTCTAGACGAATACCCGGACATGGCTCAACAGCTTGGCCGTACTTTAATACCTCAAACTGTTTTAAAGTCATTTCTACTTCAGCCTGACTGTAAAGCGCAACAGGCATATCCCCGCGCCATTTACCCGCTTTTCTTTTTCGTTCTGCACGCTCTACATCAGCAAGCTGCAAATGCGCACTATCCGGGAGCAGAATTTTTAATAACTCAAAGCTCGCATCCGTGCAATAAATGGGTCCGGAAAATCCTTGAGCACATAGTCTGGGCAATAAACCGCTGTGATCTATGTGGGCATGGGTAAGAACAATGAAATCAATCTCTTTAGGTGAGAATGGTAACGGCTCAAGATTTTTACTGGTGGCTTCACGCCCACCCTGAAACATTCCATAATCCACCATGAAGCGACGCTCACGCCCGCCAATAAGGGCCTGAACTGAATGGCGGGATCCCGTGACCTCCCCTGCTGCACCAAAAAACTGTATCTTCATGCTGAAAGCATACTCCCCTTAAAATATCCTTACCACTCTAATAGACAATCATTCCGGATGCCCTTACCCATCAAAGCACCTACAGCACTAGACGCTTTAGGACTCATCAAACGTCTCAAGCGAAACCCTTCCGAGCATAAAGGTGACGCGGGCAAATTGTTGATGGTCGGCGGATCTCCGGGCATGCTTGGCGCATTAGTATTAGCAGGCAATGCCGCCCTGCACCTTGGTGCCGGCTGGACCATTCTAGAGGCGCTTGACCCCACCGCCAGCTCAGCAATAAATGAACATCCCGAGTTAATGATCAAGCTCGCAAATGATCAGGCTGCCGAGACCCTCATTTCCAATAACCCCGATCTCATTGCTATCGGGCCCGGACTGGGTAACAGCCTGCTAGCCCATCACTGGGTTTGCGCTTGCATTGACTTTCCCAGAACGCCTCTCGTAATTGATGCTGACGCACTCAATCTGATTGCCAACGATGAAGCTTTACTTAACAGACTGCAAAAACGCAATCAACACCTTCCGGGCTTAAGCGTGATTACACCCCACCCCGGGGAGGCAGCTAGACTATTAAAGCAATCGATCGAACAAGTGCAAGGAAATCGTCTGGAGAGCATCAATCGCCTTGTCGAATTAACAGGCTCCATTGTTGTCCTCAAAGGGCAACATACCCTGATTCAATCACCCGAGCATCAGTGCCTGCAATGTAATCAAGGGAATCCCGGAATGGGAACCGGGGGAATGGGTGACGTCTTAACCGGCAGCATTGCGGCACTGGCAACCCAAGGCATTCGACATCATTTAGATCTATGGTCGGCTACGGGCATCGCCGTACAACTGCATGCCGAGGCAGCAGATAATCTTGTGCGAAGTGGTGTTGGCCCGATCGGCCTTACCCCTTCAGAAACCATTCTTGAAATGCGCAAACTTCTCAATAGCCTAACCTAGCGCATTCATAGTGACGACCCTACAACGCAAACGCTATCTGTCTGGCATCCTGATGGCTAGCATTGGCTCTATTCTGTTTTCAGGTAAAGCCATTCTCATCAAGCTGGCCTTTAACTATGGCGGAAATGCCGAAACGCTTTTAGCACTGCGCATGCTCTTAGCGCTTCCCTTGTTCTGGCTGATTTACTGGTATCAAGCACGCCAAGAAAAAATGCTATCTCTTAGTTGGATCGATCGGATCAAAGTTTTTAGCCTGGGATTTCTAGGTTACTTTCTATCCAGCTACTTGGATTTTTTAGGCCTGCAATATATCTCGGTTGGCTTAGAGCGAATTGTTTTGTATCTCACACCCACAATCGTGCTATTGATTTCTTATTTTGCTCTCAATAAGGCTATTTCGCGTCTGCAATGGATGGCACTAATCGTTGGCTACCTTGGAGTCATCACGGTCTTTTTGCAAGATGCAAATTCCACCGGTAATGCAGCATGGCTTGGCATGTTTTTAGTATTCGCTAGCGCCTGTACATATGCAATGTATATGATTGGCTCCGGCGAAATGGTCAGCAGAATTGGCAGCATTCGCCTGGTAGTCTATGCCAGCACCTCTTCCGCTTTCTTTAGCATTGCACAAGCCGTCCTACATAACCCCGTGAGCATCTTCGAGCAAAGCGCGCAAATATATTGGCTCAGCTTAATTAATGCGAGTTTTTGCACGGTGATTCCCATGATCTTGATCATGACTGCCATTAACCGCATTGGCTCACCACTTGTGTCTCAAGCAGGCATCTTGGGGCCGGTATCCACCCTCTTTATGGGTTGGGCCGTACTATCCGAAGCAATTACCTGGATGCAAATTGGTGGCATGAGTTTGGTGGTGGGTGCCATGTGGCTACTGGTTCGCAACGATCCAAATAAAGCAAAACCACCGGAGCCCTAAAACCCCGGTGGTTCGATAGTCAGTCGCTTGGGCTAGCCAAGCATTAAATTACTGCTGAGCAGGCTCAGCTGCCTGTGCTTTTTTAGCTTGCTTCTTAGCTTTTTTCTCAGCCTTCTTCTTGGCTTTCTTATCTTTCTTTGCTTGTTTCTTGGCTTTCTTTTCAGCGGCTTTTTCAGACTGTGCCGCAGGAGCTGGAGCGACCGGTGCAGCTACTGGAGCTGCTGCAGGGGCTGGTGCGGGAGCAGGATCAGCTGCCATTACTGCTAACGGAGAAAGGCCGATAGTGATAGATACAAGGGAGGCAAGGCTAAGGCGAGCGAGACGGCTAATCATGACATTCTCCAATTCGGTTATTGATAAGACCAATAATACTCAAGAATTTAACAAATATGCTTTTTTAGAACCTAACTTTTCCTCTTAGTTATCAAGGCTGAGGCAACAAAAAAGCCATCCGCAGATGGCTTTTGCAATACCGAACCAATCAAGCCATTAAGAGGCTACTTCAGTAATCTGATCTAAAGCCGCAGCAAGATGACCAACAGTACGATCCACATGTGTCAATTTCTCAAGACCAAATAGACCCATACGGAAAGTACGGAAATCAGGGCCCTCATCACATTGCAGAGGCACACCAGCCGCAGTTTGCAAACCCGCCGCCATAAACTTTTTACCTGACTGAATATCAGCATCCTTGGTGTAGCTCACAACCACACCCGGCGATTGATAGCCCTTAGCAGCAACTGATGGGTAACCTTTGGACACCAATAACGCGCGCACCTTGTCGCCCAATTCTTGTTGATTCTTTTTCAGAGTGGCGAAACCCAAGGCCTGGGTTTCTTTCATCGTGTTACGCAAAATCTTGAGCGCATCGGTTGGCATTGTGGTGTGATACACATGCGTACCCTTTTCATAGGCTTCCATAATTTGGAGCCATTTTTTCAAGTCCATAGAAAAACTGCTGCTTTGCGTAGAGTCAATCCGCTCGCGAGCTCTCTCACCGAGAGCAATCAAGGCGCAGCAAGGAGAACTACTCCAACCCTTCTGAGGGGCGGTCAGCAATACGTCAACATTGCATGCCTTCATGTCCACCCAAGTAGCGCCAGAAGCAATGCAATCCAAAATAAATAAACCATTCACAGAGCGAACAGCTTCACCCACCGCCTTGACATAGTCATCCGGCAGAATAATTCCCGCAGAAGTTTCTACATGAGGAGCAAAAACTACGGATGGTTTTTCTTTCTTAATCCATGCCACAACCTCTTCAATCGGTGCAGGAGCAAATACACCCTGCGCGCCAGCTTCTAACTGTCTACCTTTCAGAACGGTAATGTCCTGGGTAATATTGGCAAGATCAAAAATTTGTGTCCAGCGATAACTAAACCAGCCATTGCGCAAGACCAAACACTTTTGGTTATTAGCAAACTGACGGGCAACTGCCTCCATGCCGAATGTTCCACTGCCGGGAACAATCACTGCTGAACTGGCGTTGTAAGCATCCTTGAGGACACTAGAGATGTCCACCATCACTTTTTTGAACTCTTCAGACATGTGGTTCAAAGAGCGATCGGTATAAACAACAGAAAACTCTAAAAGACCGTCTGGATCAACATTAGGGAGTAAGCCTGGCATAGTAATTTCCTAAGAATTCTGTAAATAGCCCTAAATGATACTGACTTAGGGATTTATTGCACCGCAATCCGATTTTCTTTGATCAATTTGGTCCATTTGGCCTGATCTACCCGTAAAAAATTCGCAAAATCCTCGGCACTGCCACCCGCTGGATCGCTACCACGCTCCAACATTGCCTTTTTGACCTTATCCTGCGCCAAAGTCGTCACAACCCCCTGATTGAGTTTCTGTACCGTTGCTCGTGGGGTAGCCGCAGGCGCAAATAACCCAAACCAACCTACTGCGCTATAGCCTGGCAAGCCAGACTCAGAAACCGTCGAAATAGTTGGCAATGCCTCAGAACGCTTTGCCCCAGTCTGGGCTAAGGCAAGTAATTTGCCGGTGTCTATTTGGGGCATGACAGTTTGCGCAGGCGCGAACATCAAGTCGATATGACCAGCTAATAAATCGGTAAGCGCTTGTCCAGTCCCTTTATAAGGAATATGCAGCAAATCAATGCCCGCCATCGATGCGAATAACTCGCCAGCCAAATGCGATGCAGAACCCGCGCCTGAAGACCCAAAGCGGACCTTTCCTGGATTGGCTTTAGCGTAAGTAATCAAACCCGTAATCGAGCGAATATTTAAGATGGGATTCATCGTGACGATATAAGGCGAAGCAGAAACTAACGCTACCGGAGCAAATTGTGAGACGTTTTTATCAGTCACTGCTGCGGTTGAGCCCATTAATAAGGTGTAACCATCGGGGGCAGACTGTGCGACTAACTCAGCACCAATTGCGCCACTAGCTCCAGGACGATTTTCGATCACCAATGACTGCCTCCATAAATCTGTTAATGAAGGCGTCATCAAACGAATCACGGTATCCGCCCCACCACCCGGTGGAAACGGCACAATGACCTTGATCGGCTTAGCTGGGAAAGTACTGCTAGTTTGAGCCCCTACAGAACCAAGGCTGAATGCGCCAATAAAAACAATCACAGCAATGCGAGACCAAACCATTGCGACACTTTTAGACTTCATCAACAATCGTTGTCCGTAAAGTAGAGATGCCATCGATGGAGCACTCCACCACGTCGCCTGGCTTGAGATATAGATCTTCAGCATTTTCTTTACCAACCGCAACACCACCAGGCGCACCGGTAGAAAACATATCCCCTGCTTCAATTGGAATAAACCGAGAAAAATGCTCCAATATGTCGGAGATTTTCCAGATCTGGTCTTGTGTATTGACACGCATCCGCTCTTGGCCATTCACAGAACAAGTCATCCATAAGTCATACACATCCGGAATTTCATCAATCGTGACGATCTCAGGGCCGAGCGGGCCAAATCCAGGAATATTTTTTGCAGTCCAAAAGCGTGAACCCGAAGCAACCTCGCGCAATTGCAAATCACGGCATGTGAGATCATTCAAAATCGTCACGCCAGCAACATAGCTCATCGCCTCATCCTTCTTGGCACCTAGCGCCCTCTTACCAATGACAAATACCAATTCAGGCTCGTAATCTAGACGAGTAACGCCTTTGGGGCGAACCACTTTAGCCTCATGCCCAGATAAACAAGAATTCAATTTAATGAATGAGGTCGGCTCCT
>CANGEC010000044.1 GCA_947452625.1 Burkholderiaceae bacterium | reverse complement strand
TAAAGCCAAGACCGCATGCAGTGCTTTAGGCAAATGTCGCAACTCACGCAACAATGTTTTTTCATGCTCAGCGGAAATCTTTCCAGCTCGCTTGGCAATCGACACTGCCAAGAGATATAAAGCGAGCAATTGGGTGGTAAATGCTTTGGTAGACGCAACACCAATTTCAGTGCCGGCCTTTGTCAAGAAATGCCAATCTGTCTCACGGACCATGGCACTGCTAGCCACATTGCAGATCGCCAAGGTAAAGCGATGCCCCAAACTCTTAGCGTGGCGCAAGGCCGCCAAAGTATCAGCGGTTTCTCCCGACTGAGAGACCACCACAATCAAGGTATTGGGTCTTGAAACCGTATTGCGATAGCGGTATTCACTAGCAATCTCGACTTGCGTTGGTATACCAGCAATATCCTCTAACCAATATTTAGCAACACACGCGGAGTAATAACTCGTTCCGCATGCCAAAATCAAGATCTGATCAAAGGTTTGCCAATCTTCTAAGTTAGCCTGAAAGAGATCGGGACCAAAATGCGTAATATTGGTCAAGGTATCGCCAATAGCTCTGGGTTGCTCGAAGATCTCTTTTTGCATGTAGTGCTGATATGGGCCTAAATCAACCGATTCTGATTGGGCCGGCATGGGCTTGCTTTCACGCTGTACCGCGTTACCAGCTTGATCCAGAATCTCTACGGAATTCGCCTGCAAAATAGCGACATCGCCTTCTTCCAAATACATCATCGACTGCGCTCTACCAGCCAAGGCTAAGGCATCGGATGCTAAAAAATTTTCATGCTTTCCTAGCGCGACCACGAGGGGTGAACCCACTCGGGCACCCACCAACACTGTAGGACTATCTTGCGCGATCACACCAATTGCGTAAGCACCATGCAATCTGGGTAACACCGCTCTGACTGAAGCCGCCAAATTTTGCTGCCCGCTCGCGACATAACTCTGATGCACTAAGTGCGCAATGACTTCGGTGTCCGTCTCCGAAGAAAAAATATATCCAACAGATTTAAGCTCGGTTCGCAGAGCTTCATAATTTTCAATAATGCCGTTATGAACTACAGCAATTAATTCATTGGAAATATGTGGGTGGGCATTCTGCGTATCAGGCTTTCCGTGAGTCGCCCAACGAGTGTGCGCAATTCCTAAAGTGCCATGGAACTCTTTACCCTGCTCCGCTAATTCTGCTACCCGCGCAGTAGTGCGGGCTCTTTTAATCGGATGCTCGACATCGTTACCATCAATGACAGCAAAGCCACAAGAATCATAACCGCGATACTCAAGGCGACGCAGGCCTTCAACCAAGACCTCAACAATATTCTGATCAGAAACTGCGCCAACAATGCCGCACATTATTTCTTACCCTTTGGAGTTTTCCGGGCAATCACTTTTTTGACAGCGGCCTTTGTCGCTTGCTTAATTGGGCGCTGCCACTGCAAGGAAATTTGCTTCGCCCGAGAAACAGTCAGTTGATTTGGGGGTGCATCTTTCGTTAAGGTCGTCCCAGCACCCAAGGTAGCACCACGGCCAACTCGAACAGGGGCTACGAGCTGTGTATCGGAACCAATAAACACATCGTCTTCAATAATCGTTTGATGCTTATTCACACCATCGTAATTACAGGTAATAGTGCCGGCACCAATATTGACTCTGGAACCAACCAGAGAGTCTCCGACATAAGCCAAATGATTAGCCTTGCTATTGGCGGCGATCTTGCTGTTCTTCACCTCAACGAAATTACCAATATGTACCTCGTTTGCTAAATCAGCTCCGGGTCTCAAGCGTGCATAAGGGCCGATCACCGATTGATTGCCGACCTTTGCGCCATCAAGATGGCTAAACGCATGAACGGCAACATCCTTCGCAATCACGCAATTACGAATCACGCAGTAGGGGCCAATCTTGGTTCCCGCACCAAGCGTGACACAGCCTTCGAACACACAACCCACATCAATAAACACATCGGGACCACATTCCAGCGTGCCGCGCACATCAATGCGGGCTGGATCAGCCAGCGACACTCCGGCGGTCATTAATTCATTGGCGATATTGAGCTGATGGATGCGTTCTAAATTGGCTAACTGATCGCGACTATTAACACCCACAGTCTCAAATTCATCATCAGCCTGTGCTGTACGAATCGGAACGCCATCTTTCACGGCCATTGCAATCACATCAGTTAAGTAATACTCGCCTTGAGCATTGCTAGCACGCAATGCCTTTAACCATTTTTTTAATGAGCCACTTGGCAATACCATGATGCCGGTATTAATTTCAGCAATGGCTTTTTGAGCTGGAGAGGCGTCCTTTTCTTCGACAATTTTCAGGACTGACCCATCGGCATCACGCACAATCCGACCATAACCCCTAGGGTCAGAAAGATGTTGGGTTAATAGTGCCAAAGCAGAATCTTGGCCACGAATACCATCTGCCAACTTAGCCAGCTTGGCCAAAGTCTTTTTACTGGTCAGGGGTACATCGCCATAAAGAACCAAAGTGGGCTCTTGTAAATCTATTTTCGGGAGAGCCTGCAATAAAGCATGGCCAGTACCCTTTTGCTCAGCCTGTAAAACGGTCAGAACCCTGGAGAATGCTGCATCCTCATTGCTGACATTGGTTAAAAATGCTTTGACATCAGCAGTACCATGACCCACCACCACAATAGGACCTGTTTTCGAGCTCTTGCCCTGCAAACTCAGGGCAGTCGTTAGGACATGCTGTAACAGTGGTTTGCCAGCCAAAGTTTGCAGCACCTTGGGCAACGCAGATTTCATCCGCTTTCCCTGCCCGGCAGCCAAAATGACAATGTTCATATCGAGGGATTATAAATGCCCTGAATCATCGTTCCACAGGCGATTTCATCAATTTCCGCCTCGTCAATCGCCTTATCACCAGCAGAGCGCGCTGCAATACCAGTCAACTCAGTAGCGACATCCAATCCCTGGAAATCGAACGCCTCCCCATCCATCAAATGCGAGGGCACGATATGGTGCATTGAGCGAAAGAGGTTCTCGACTCTGCCGGGGTACTGTTTTTCCCAGTCTCGCAACATTTGCTTCATTGCCCCCCGCTGGAGATTGGGCTGACTTCCACATAAGTCACAGGGAATGATGGGAAAGCTCATATCTACCGCATAACGCTCTAAGAGCTTTTCCGGAACATAAGCCAAAGGACGAATCACAATGTGCTTACCATCATCAGAACGTAATTTTGGTGGCATACCCTTTAATTTGCCCGCATAGAACATATTCAAAAGCAAGGTTTCCAAAATATCATCGCGATGATGGCCTAAAGCAATCTTGGTTGCACCTAATTCATCTGCTACCCGATACAAAATACCGCGACGCAAACGGGAACACAAACCACAAGTCGTTTTACCTTCTGGAATCACCCGCTTAACAATGCTGTAAGTGTCTTGGTTCTCAATATGGAAATCGACACCCAATGCTTTTAAATAATTCGGCAAAATTTCTGCAGGAAAGTTTGGCTGCTTTTGATCTAAGTTAACGGCGACGATCTCAAAATGAATAGGTGCACGTTCACGCAACTTCAACAAAATATCGAGCATGGCATAACTGTCTTTCCCACCTGACAAACAAACCATGACCTTGTCGCCATCCTCAATCATGCCAAAGTCGCCGATCGCTTGACCAACCAAGCGGCACAATTTCTTTTCCAGCTTATTTTCCTCGAAGACGACTTTACGAATATCGGTCATGACAATGAACTTCTTTTCTCTACGCTCGTTAAATTCTGCTACTGATGATTAAACTGGTTTGATCCGAAACACTTCCACGCCAACCGAGTGACAGTCTGGATAGACATCTGGCTTAGCCGTACTGACACGGACTGCTAGCACTTTAGGATGCAACAACATTGCCTTGACAATATCGTCACAGAATGTTTCTTGTAACTGAATATGGCCCTGCAAGGCTCTTGTCTTAATGGTTTCCCGCATAAAGTCGTAGTCAACCACTTCTTCCAATTGATCATGACTCGGGGTGTTCATGGCAAGTGGTATATACAAATCGACATTTAAAATCACGCGCTGTTCGGCCTTCTTTTCAAAATCATGCACACCGATGTTGATGTAGATTTCGTAGTCACGCAAAAATAAACGACGACAATCAACGAGAGCAGGATGTGAAAGAATGGCATGCATAAATTTTTACTTTATTAAAATTGAACTACCTATTAAATTGAGTCATCACTACAACTCAATTTGTTTTAAACATCACAGCGCGCGCAGAGGGCAACAGATGCTGTCCACCATCCACATACAAAGTCGTCCCAGTAATCGCATTAGATTCTGCTAAAAATACTGCAGCCTTAGCAATATCTTCGGGAGTTGAGGAGCGACCTAATGGCGTCATTTGATGCGCTTTCAGAAAACCTGCTTCAGTTTGATCTCCGGAAGGCAAAGAGATTCCGGGGGCCAAGCCCACCACTCGCACATGCGGAGCAAAATCCCTTGCCAAAATCTCTACCGAACTCAACAACGCCGCCTTTGATAAGGTATAGGAAAGATAGTCTGGGTTAAGGTTAATTAATTTTTGATCGAGCAACTGAATCACTGCGGGCACAAAAGGATTTCCATCCTGAAGCACTTCACTCGATCTTAACTTGTGTGTCTCAAACATGAGTTGAGCCAACAGAATGGGTGCAGCTAAATTCACTTGCATGTGTTTTTGCAAGCTAGCAGCAGTTAAGGGAACCTCTGAGTTGGCGCGGTCATATTCAAAAATCGAGGCACTATTCACCAAACACTCCAAGCTCTGAAAATGCCCCATTACTTGAGCAAAGAGGTTCTTAATATCCCCTTCATTGGCTAAATCAGCCTGCAACGTAATAGCCCTACGCCCAAGTCCTTCAATCTGCGCAACCGCTTCATGGGCTTCCAGTGCCGACCGCCCATAATGGATAGCGACATCCCACCCTTGTCGGGCAAATTGCAAAGCGATTTCGCGACCTAGGCGCTTACCGGCACCAGTCACCAAAACAGCTTTATTTTGCGAGGATGGGGGGTTTGAACTTGGGTTCAATTAAATTCTCTTAGACTAGCGAGCTATGGATATTACCTTGACCAGCCTTGAAATGGAGCATAGCGAGCTCCTACGCAACAAAATTGCCGCCCAAATAGCCTCAAATGGTGGTTGGCTCCCCTTTTCACGCTATATGGAGATGGCTCTTTATCAACCAGGAATGGGGTACTACAGCGCTGGCGCCCACAAGCTTGGGCTAGGTGGGGACTTCACGACTGCCCCCGAACTAAGCCCCTTATTTGGGGCGGCAATCGTTTCTACCCTATTGCCAGTTCTCGAGGGGCTTAAAGCCAAGGGACTACCCAGCCGGATTTTGGAATTTGGTGCCGGCACAGGAAAACTGGCTGAATCCATTCTCAGTCGCCTCAATTCCCTGGGCTTTACGCTAGATAGCTACGACATTATTGAGATTTCACCAGATCTAGCCCAAAGACAACAAGACCGCCTGCATCAATTAAAAGACGTACTCAAACTCACAACTACCTGCTCATGGCTGAGTGCTTTACCCCCGCACTTCAATGGCGTCATCTTGGCTAACGAGGTGATGGATGCCATCCCCTGCGATACCATCACTTATCAAAATGGCTTTTGGTACCACCTTGGCGTTGCCCTTGAAGACAATCGATTTGTTTGGAAAACCGGAACACCACTGGAACAGACATCTATTCCTGAGACGCTGTTATCAGGCCATTACACGGAAGGCTATGTCACTGAAATCCATCCTCAAGCCAATGCTTGGATTCAAGAAATTGCTAAGCAATTAGACGCTGGACTATTTCTCAGCTTTGATTATGGTTTTCCGGAAAGTGAGTATTACCATCCACAAAGAGTTGGGGGGACCTTGATGGCCCATCATCGTCATCACGCTATTCAAGATCCCTTTTACTTGCCCGGACTATGCGATATCACAACGCATGTCGAATGGGCCCAAATTGCCCGTAGCGCACTTGAAGAAAATATCGATGATGTTTATCTCACCAATCAAGCCGCATATTTGCTAGATGCCGGCATTGGCGATATTGCTCTTGAGATTGGCGACCCAAGTAATCCCGAGACTTTCCTACCTATCTCCAACTCCTTGCAAAAATTACTTTCTGAA
Source organism: Burkholderiaceae bacterium (assembly GCA_947452625.1). Taxonomy (GTDB): domain Bacteria; phylum Pseudomonadota; class Gammaproteobacteria; order Burkholderiales; family Burkholderiaceae; genus Polynucleobacter. The sequence goes on along the minus strand of CANGEC010000044.1, from coordinate 7,347 downwards.
GCAGAAATGGGGGAGCTGTTTAAAGCATTTGCGTTTTCTAAAAAACTCAATGGGCTCTTACCTGAAATGATTCTTGAGGATTTACCAGGACTACGAGGTAGAAATAGACTTTAAAGTAGCGCGGAAGTCATCGTAGCGAGTCTGGACACCTCAACTGCCCGACGAATACTTTCACCATCCGAGCGATTGGCTAAAGGTAGCGAGGCAATAATCTCGACTGGCTGAAGTGCTTGCGCCAATTGCATGGCCTGATTTAATTTGCCAACAGGAAATCCTAGCCTCTCTGCAAGATCTAACAAAGCCTGTCCACGCTCAGGCTTGCGCCAAACATCAGCTCGATTAAACCAAGCAAGCGCCTGATGCGGATCAAATACTCCATGGGGTGATTTTTTGATCAACCCATGCAGCCCACTAAAAATCTCACTGAAATCACGCACCTCAATTGGCATACGAACACATTCTGACCAAGAGCGTATTTCACTAGCAGCTACTTGCATGAGCACTACAGCGGCGCGAAATTCTAGCTGAGGCGGGCTCAGCTGAAGGTGCACTCTTAATTCTTCGCGGCAAGTCTCTTGTGACAACATGGCAACCAACGCAGCTGGAAGAATCGTCGGCGCCGCATCGGTATCCAATAACACCTGAAACATGCGCATAGGCTGTTGAGCCACCAGCCCTCTAGCAAGCTCTTGCCAAATACGTTCTGGTGATAAAGCCTTTAATTCTTGAGATTGCACAATCGCGCGTAAAGCCGTCAAGGTGCTATCGGCTACCGAAAATTCAGGAAAACGCGCGGCAAAACGAGCGATACGTAATAGTCGCAAAGGATCTTCGGCAAAAGCATCAGATACATGTCGAAATACTTTCTCGGCAAGATCTCGCTGTCCGTTATAAGGATCAATGATTGGGCCAATGAATTCACCCGTCTCAGATATCTCTCTTGCCATTGCATTGATGGTGAGGTCACGTCGCTCTAAATCTTGCTCCAATGTCACTGCGGGGTCGGCATAAAACAAAAAGCCTTTGTAACCTTTTCCGGTCTTACGCTCTGTCCGTGCTAAGGCATATTCAGCCTGCGTCTGTGGATGCAGAAATACTGGGAAATCTTTACCGACTGGCCGAAAGCCTTTAGCGAGCATCTCATCCACGCTTGAACCGACAACAACATAATCAATATCGTGCAGAGGCAAGCCCATCAAGGTATCCCGAATCGCTCCACCAACAGCATAGATCTTCATGTCCGCGTACTCTCCAGAGCGCGGCGATGAATATGAAAGACCTCGACCAAGGCATCTCTGCCGTGAATCGGCAACACATTGGGTAATTGCATCGAAGCGATATTGTCACGCGACATTAGCGTCGGTATAGGTAAAAACTCAAACGCGAGTGCTTGGATATAACCCACAAAATCAGGTACAGCAATAATGGTGCAGCGGGTATTGGCTTTTTGAGCGGCAAAGGCAACAATGTCTTTCATTGTGTAAATACGAGGCCCCACCAAGTCATACGCTTGATGAATTGTCTGTGGCATTGTCAACGACTTCACAAAGGCAGTCGCAACATCATCAACACTCACCGGCTGAAATTGTGCTTCGCTATGAGCAAGAGGCATGAATGGCAGCAATTTCGTCAACTTGGCAAATAAGTTAATAAAGGAGTCTTGCGCGCCAAAAATCACAGAAGGCCTAAAAATTGTCCAATCGAGATTGCTTGCTCGCACAGCAGCCTCGCCCTCACCCTTACTGCGTTGATACATAGAGGGCCCGGCAATATCTGCGCCTAATGCACTCATATGCAAATAGCGCTTCAGGCCATGCATCTGCATTGCAGTAATAATATTTTTAGGTAAATCAACATGAGCCGCTTTAAAAACTTTGCCGTACGGCTTAGCCGGTCTATCGTGCAAGACCCCGACCAAATTAATCACCGCACCTTTAGAGTGAAGGCGAGCGCATAAACCCTGCAACTCATCAAACTCGTGAACATCACAATCTTCAATATGTACCTTAGGCAATACTCGTAACTCACGAGCAGCCGCAACATGGCGCGTTGGCAACAAAACTGAATACCCTTTTGCTTGTAGTTTTGCGGCTAGTGCGCGCCCTACAAATCCATTACCTCCGACCAACAGAATGTCATATTGCATTTGGACTGGGCCTTTATTTATGGCAACTCTGATTGACTAGCCGCTTTAGGCGTAATAACTCCTAAGCGCTGCTTTAAGGACTGCACTTGACCGTGAATCACTGACGAATAGTAATTGGCATTAGAAAGCACATTCTTTACATACGTCCGAGTTTCATTAAAGGGAATGGTTTCAGCAAAAATAGCGCCCTCGGTTGGGCTAGTGAGCTTTTCACGCCAAGCTTTGGAACGAGATGGGCCAGCGTTATAGGCTGCTGAAGCGAGCACCCAAGAGCCGTCCAAATCCAGTAGCACCATATTTAGATAATTACTACCCAAGGTTAAATTAGTATTGGTGTCACTTAACTTGTCATTGGTGTAATTGGTCATACCAATCTTTTTAGCAACATACTTAGCGGTGTTTGGCATCACCTGCATCAATCCGGAAGCCCCCACAGAAGAGGAGGCATTCATAATGAAACGAGACTCTTGCCGAATCAAACCATACGCCCATGCTAAATTCAAATCAATTTGGCGCGCGATCGGCGACAACTCATCACGATAAGGTGTTGGATAGCGCAAAGTAAAGTCGTGCTCTTGCTTAGTGCGGTCAGCAGTATTGACCACCCGATCGAACAAGCCAATCCGCTTGGCATATTCCGCAGCGGCTAGTAATTGCTTATCACTCATATTGCGCAATTCCCAATTCCACTCGCGATTACCTTCAAAACGTAAATTCATGGCATATAAACGCTCGCCTCGAATAAACCCTTTGCGAGTGGCCATCACATCAATATCCTGTTCAGTGACCTTCGTTCGAAGCGGAGCGTGATTTGTTTTTCCTAATTCCTCGCGCGCTAACTGACCATAAAAATTGTACTGATCGGCAATCAACTCATAACTCTCACGCGCCTTCACATCCTGGCCTTCCGCCTTTAAGGCGCGACCATACCAATAGGTCCAGGCAGGATCACGACTACGCACTGCAGGGTTCATACCATCGATCGCATTCTTAACCAGAACCCAATCCTTGGCGCGCAAGCCCGCTCGAACTTTCCACTCCTGACTTTCGGTCGACAGTAATTCGTTGTAACCTAAATCTTGCTGTAAACGGAACACATCATCCGCATTAGGATCAAGTTTTTTGGCCAGAAACTGGCCAATCACACCCCACGCTACCGCTTGATTTTCTTTGCTATAGCGTGCGGCATTTTGAGAAAAATCTTTAAAGGCTTTTACTGGATCTGCTTTAGCAGTCTTCACAATATCGCCGATAGGATCATCACCACCCAAACGACGTGACATCGTCTCAAAACCCATTTCAGCGGCCGCACGCCCGATGGCCTTTGCCTCACTCGGCGTCATCCCACCGGCCGCTACCAGTGCTGGCACCAACTCCTGACATGACGATCCAAAATAGGCTGGGTTAATTAATACTGCACGTGCATCAATCGCTAGCTTGGTTGCATTCTCACCCTGTGCCAGCTTTGACTGAAGGGCGTAACACTTCACCTGAGTGTCATCATCTAAGACAAACTTGGCATATTCAGCATCAAAGCTTGCCCAGTCTTTACGCCTCCCCAAAACCAGCAACCAGTCATTACGCATCCGATCTGCTAAAGCGGCTCCCTCATACTTCCTGAGAAACTCATTTACCTGAGGATCGGCACTCGTATCGGCACGGGCACTACCAGCACTATCAAAGAGCTGAGGCTTAATCCGAAAATACGCCACGTAATCGTCATAAGGATAATTTGGCAAGCTTGAGGCTAATTGCTGAGCTCGAAATACATCGTTCTTTTTAGCAGCTTCGCGCAACTCGATAAAAGTGCGATCACTCTCACTAATTTCTGTAGGCGCTAACTTGCTAGCATAAGATTTTGGCAAAGTGGGCTTCTTGGCTTTTTCAGCGCTAGCATAGGAAGCAAAGAGGATGAGGCTGGCAAATAAAACACCGGCCACTTTATAACCCTGAACCATTTGCATATCAGACTTCTTTTTCACTAAATAACCTTATACATAATGACTTATTTACTATATCTGTTAATTTTCGCCTGATAATGAACGATATGCACGGTAATTCGCTAAAAACTCTACGCCAGGATCTGTTGGCGCGCAGAAAATCCTTTATCGCAGATGCAAGCTATGCAGCATGCTTGGACAAGCTTACTGTCGAGCTTACGCATTTTCTGGCCCAACAAAATCCCCTATCCGTTGCCCTCTACGCTCCCATTCAAGCTGAGCCGGATTTACGCCCTACGCTCTTACATTGGGCCGCTCAATCCGCCCAACGCCAACTAGCACTGCCATTTGCCAGGCCCGATAAACATTTGGATTTTTTCCTCTGGAATGAAGATGACCCCCTGGTTCTTAGCAAACATGGCGTACCAGAACCCAATTCTGATAACCCAGCCAGCATTCAAGTCATCCCAGACTGCATTCTGATACCTTGCGTCGGATGGTCAAGCTCTCATGACGGCCGCCAGAATCATTATTGGCGTCTGGGGTATGGTGGCGGCTATTTTGATCGCACCCTCTCTCGGTTAAAAAAAGTAAAGCCAACACTAAAGTGTGTGGGCGTGGGGTTTGATTGGCAAAAGCTGGATGATGCTCAATGGCAAAACCAGACTCACGATGAGCCTTTAGATTACCTCCTTACGGAGTCAGGCACAAAACGCTAAATTATTTAGTAAGCTCGAGATTATCAGCAATAGCCAATACGGCATCAGCTTGGTTTAAAGAATAAAAATGTAAACCTGGAGCACCAGCGCTTAACAATTGATCACATAAGTCCGTGACAACCTCTTCACCAAAAGCGCGAATGGAGGCAATGTCATCACCATAAGACTGCAAACGCAAACGAATCCAACGGGGAATCTCAGCACCACATGCATCTGAGAAGCGAAGCAACTGAGTGCTGTTGGTAATCGGCATAATGCCGGCAATGATTGGTTGAGTCACACCCAAATCGTAAGCCTCATCTGCAAAGCGGAAATAGGCATCACTGTTATAAAAATACTGGGTTACTGCTGAGTTCGCTCCGGCTTTCATTTTCTGCACAAAGAAATCAACATCACTCGCGGGAGACTTTGCCTGTGGATGTGTCTCTGGATAAGCCGCTACATCAATGTGAAACCAATCACCAGTTTCAGTACGAATAAATTCGACCAACTCATTGGCATGCATAAACTCACCATACTGGCCCATGCCAGATGGCAAGTCACCACGCAAAGCCACAATACGCTTAACACCCAAACTCTGATATTGCTTGAGCATCGCCCGCACGCTATCGCGGGAACTGCCAACACATGACAAATGCGGCGCAACGGCTGCACCTGCCGCATGAATATCACTTACCACCTTTAAAGTGCCAGACTGCGTAGAACCGCCAGCACCAAAAGTCACAGAATAAAACGCCGGCTTAAGTGATTCACTCAAGCGCTCGCGCACAAGGTGCAACTTGCTCTCACCTTCAGGTGTTTTTGGAGGAAAGAACTCGACGCTTAATTCCATGATTTTGGGCCTAGGTATCTATAAACAAATTGGATTAATAACGATAATGATCAGCCTTGTATGGGCCTTCCTTCGTTACACCAATATAAGCAGCCTGCTGATCGGTCAACTCGGTTAATTGAGCATTTAACTTCTTGAGCTGCAAGCGCGCTACTTTTTCATCCAGATGCTTAGGCAAGGTATAAACGCCGACTGGGTATTTATTGGTACCGACTGCATTCCACAATTCGATTTGTGCAATTACTTGATTAGCAAAAGAAGAGCTCATGACATAAGAAGGATGACCTGTGCCGCAACCGAGATTTACCAAACGGCCTTTAGCCAAAATAATAATGCGCTTTTCTGGCTGACCATTGCTTGCAGGGAAAATCACATGATCAACTTGTGGCTTGATTTCTTCCCATTGGTATTTTTCAATACCGGCAACATCAATCTCGTTATCAAAGTGGCCAATATTGCAAACGATGGCTTGATCTTTCATCTTAGCCATGTGATCGTGCGTGATCACATGATAGTTACCAGTAGCTGAAACGAAGATGTCAGCTTTATCAGCCGCGTAATCCATCGTCACAACACGATAGCCTTCCATGGCCGCTTGCAATGCACAGATGGGATCTACTTCGGTCACCCAAACTTGAGCAGATAACGCACGCAAGGCTTGAGCAGAGCCCTTACCCACATCACCGTAACCACAAACGACCGCAACCTTGCCAGCAATCATCACGTCTGTTGCACGCTTAATAGCGTCAACTAAAGACTCACGGCAACCATAAAGATTGTCGAACTTACTCTTGGTAACTGAATCATTCACGTTGATTGCAGGGAATTTCAACTCGCCTTTAGCAAACATCTGATACAGACGATGTACACCTGTGGTTGTCTCTTCAGTGACCCCTTTAACTTTTTCCAAACGTGTGGAGTACCAAGTTGGATCTTGCGTTAGTTTATTTTTGATTGCCGCAAATAAAATGGTTTCTTCTTCGCTAGTTGGATGATTCAGGCACGCCTGATCTTTTTCCGCACGGGCACCCAAATGCAACAATAAAGTCGCATCGCCGCCATCATCCAAAATCATATTGGTAAAGCCGCCATCAGCCCACTCAAAAATACGGTGAGTGAAATCCCAATATTGTTCAAGGGTCTCGCCCTTGATCGCATATACCGGCGTGCCATTGGCGGCAATCGCTGCTGCTGCGTGATCTTGTGTCGAGAAAATATTGCATGAAGCCCATTGCACTTCAGCACCAAGTGCCTCGAGAGTCTCGATCAGCACCGCAGTTTGAATGGTCATATGCAAAGAACCGGTAATACGCGCACCGCGAAGTGGATGCTGTGCAGCGAACTCATCACGAATAGCGATGAGTCCAGGCATTTCAGTTTCAGCAATCGCAATTTCTTTGCGGCCAAAGTCGGCCAAAGTAATATCCGCAATTGCGCAACGCTTTGCTACAAATTCTTGTAAATTAAAATCAGAAACGGTATTCATGAATGCTCCAGCTAAATACGATCCAATGCTGGAGTAGAAACTCGCTAGCCATTGAATCATGGGTTAGCGAGCGCAGTTGCAATTAGCAAACTTTGTTTAAAAGTTCACTCCCCTCAAGCCTGGGGAATCGCTGGTTCTCAGGATTCCTTGCAACGCTCCTTGAAGGTATGGCGAAATTGTAATCAATTTCGCCATATTTCGCTTCAGTACAACAACAAACTACT